>NZ_JBWKAW010000026.1:117487-147193 GCF_056437345.1 Kitasatospora sp. NPDC042419 | reverse complement strand
AGGCCCTGTCTTCATGCTCGGCAATCGGCAAGATCACCCGACCGTGCTGTCCAGTCGAACCCACGTCCACCAAGATCGATACGACAACGGCTTCTAAGGTGCGGCATCTGCTCTGCGGGACTGGAGAGTTGGGGGATGCCATGGAGGGAAACGAGCCGAAGAACGTGCGCGAGGTGCTTGAGCAGCTCGCGCAGCCGTCGAACGTCGCGGTCCACTCCAGCGACAAACTGCTGGGCGAGGTCGAAGCCGTCGCCGCGAAGGACAACGAGGAACGAGAGCAGAACCAACTAGACGCGCTGCGCCGTAAGCCGGGCCTGCGGCCCGTGCCATCCAGGGAAATCGGCGCGGGCGTCCAACTGACGCCCTGGGACGTGCTGCACACCCTCGGTTGCGCGACCGCACTCGCGCGACGCGGTGCCGGGCGGGGGCTCGCGGAGCACTGGGGCTGCCTCAAGTACAGCCAGGCGCTGGAGGGGACGCTCGGAACCTTCATGGCCCTGTCGGCCGAGGGCCGTGACACGGCGGACTACTACAAGGCGCTGCAATCGGACGAACTCGGCGTCGGGTTCGCGGTGGCCGTGGCCAAGCACGTCCTGGCCAGGCGCTATCCGGACCACAGCGTGTCCGTCGTCCCCGCAGACGCCGCCCTGCGGGCGGGCTTCGCCGTGACCGGCCGGGACAGCGGCGTCTCCGTCGGCTACCGCTACCGCCCCCAGTACTTCGCGGAGGTGTGGAAGCCCGGCAGGCCCTCGCGGGTCTTCCCGATCGCCTGCAAGGGCAACCACAGCGGCGCCTCCGCCTCCCACACCCAACTCGCCTCGGCCGCGGTCCACGCCGACGCCGTGCACATCGGCGGATGGACGGACACCCCGGCCTGATCTTCAGCACCGAACTCCCCGTCGACGGGCCGATGACCGTCCACCTGCTGCACGCGCCCGGCAACGGTGGCAAGCTCACCCACTCTGCCGGCGAAGCCCTCGACCTGGACAAGGAACTCGACCAGGACAACATCTTCCCCGGGATCCAGCCGCCCGCCGTGGACGGCCAGACCCCGGACTCCGTTCCGGGCTTCCACATCGAAGCGGACCACTTCGCCTGGTTCCAGCACGCCCTCGCCCGCACCGGAGCGGCGGGCCTGACAGCCTTCGCCGGCGACGCGGCAGCAACCGTCCCGTATCTGACCGGCCGGCAGGGCCGCAAGCGGTACGAAGGCATCTCGCACGCCGCGATCGGAAGCGTCCAGGACGCGGACCACGAAATCCTCGGCATCCCGTTCGTCGGCACCGACCACGTCCTGCGCCTCAACCGCACCCGGGTGGAGGCCTTCTCGGGCGTGGCCGAGGTCCTCTTCGAGCACCTCGTCGAGCGCCGTCTCACCCACTACCGCGAGGAGGCCCACGCCCGCCGAGCCTCATGGCCTACCGCCACCTGGGACGACGACTGGGACGGCCCCGTCTCCATCCACCCGGACGGATCCGTCCTCGCCCTGCGCGTGCTCCCGGAGCGTGACCGCTGACGGCGCAGCGGCTCTGCCCGTTCCGAACCCTGGTGCCCGAGCCGTTCCCGGCTCCACCGGGGCAGCGGGCTCCTTGCCGATCACCGGGATGGCCCTGTGCCGTTCGTGGGCGTGTTAACTTCTCCGATCATGAACGCGAGAACCAGCCTGGTGGCCGCCGTCCTGACGGCGACGGCCATCGGCAGCGCATCGGCCTGTGCACCTGACGACCGATCCACCGCCACGGCCACATCCACGGCAGCAGCGCGCGCCGTGGTACCAGAGCACATGCCTCGTCGCATAGGCCGCCGTCCACATGACAGTGGACTTGCCGACTCCAGAAGGGCCGGTCACGATCACGCTCTGCCCTCGACCTACCGCCTCTGCGACCTGCCCCGTCAGGGTCGGCCTCGGAGCCGGTAGACCCGCGGCGATATGGCCGGGCTGGACCTCGATGCCCTCGTAGAAGCCGGCCGACTGCAACGGCCGGTCGAAGTCCACCACCTCGCAGATACCCGCGGCCAGTGCCTCCTCCAGCGAGGCGTGGTCGATGGTGGTCGCGACTTCGGTCACGATGTGCTCGATACCCGTTCGGCTCAACCCTGCTGCATCCGACAGACCTCTCTCCGCGTTGGCGTCGGCATGACGTGCCACGGCGCTGCGCAGGGCCAGCACGACCGCCTCCGCTGCCGCGGGCAGCAGCCCGAGGCGCTGCGCCACTGCGATGCGGGTATCTTCAGCTGCGGCACGCCACGGCAGGACATAGAGGCTGACGGCATTGCACCACGCGTTGATCACGTCCTCGCCCAGACCGGCCTGAACAGCCTTCGCATGCAGTGCCCGCAGCATCGGGTGATCATGCGGGAGATCACTCAACGGGCGTCCCCAGTGAGTGAACCACTCACCACTCACCGGCCGTTCGAGCACAAGGAGCGATCCGCCGGTCACCCCGGCCTGTTGACGTTTCGCATGAGCCTGGGCCATAGCGAGGAGATGCCCGGCGACCTCCGGAACGGTGAAGTCGCCGATCCGTTCCTGGCGGGACTTCACCTGAACGTGCCAGGAGGTCGGACCCTCGCAGGACAGGTCTTCCAGCCCTTCCGGGAGGATGCGATCAGCCTCCAGAACGCCAGACAGAACACGGCCGCACAGCCATGCCCCGACGGCATCCTGGTAATGGAACCCGCGGCCGGCCCGAGCCCCCGATCGCGTCGTCATCCACAGAGCCTCGGCGGGGCCGCTGTTCGGACTGTCCTGCTGCACAGCCTCGACGGGCCGAACCCGCTCACGGCGTCCTTTGCCTTTGCCAGCCATCAAGGAAGCATGGCAGGTCGGTCCGACAACCGGGGCGGCTTCCACTGGGACATCGTGCCAACACCCTCGCAGAATCGGTTCACCTTTGGCACTGGAGCCACGGAGCTTCACCGGCACCGGTCTTGTAGGAGCGTTGACGCGCTGCCCCAGGCCAAGAGAACCAGTAATTCTGGTGGGCCCTACCGGCGGTCGGACTGCCGCCCCAGGCAAGGCCCACCCTGGCGATGTCGTCGTACTGGCCTATGCCTGGAGTCTGACGAGTTCGGCTGCGATTGTGTCGACCGCGGTGGCGAAGATACGGAGATCCGAGGCGAACTTCCGAACCCGATCAGCATCGCGCATGTAGCTGCTGCTCATGCCGGTAACGCCGAGATCGATCCAGACGCATGGGCCGCCGTCCTCGGGGGCGGCGAGGAGACCAGCCTTGAGAGCCGTGTGCTCGATGTCACCGCTGGGACAGTCGCCCTCCGGCAGAAAGACGGTGGGCTCCTCCGTCTTGGCGCGCGCGGTCCCAGATGTGGCGGCGGTCGGCGTCATGCTGTCTCCAGCTTCTTGAGGGTGGCTCGGAAGGACGAGGGCAGGCTGCCACCAGCCGATACCCGCTGCCTGTGGGCGGGGTTGATGACGGCCAAGGCTGTGATCGCCTACACGGCGAACCGCAGTGCGCGGGTGGGGCCGTCAACGACGTGGTGGGCGTCGGCTCGATCGAGGGCGGTGGAGAGTGCCTTGACGGCTTCGTCGGCGGAGTCCTTGAGGAGGTGGCCGCAGAGGTTGATGGTGATGGCGATGGCGGAGTGGTGCCGGGTCTTGGAGACGACGGCGACGGGGATGTCTTCGGCGATCATGATGCTGGCGGCGGTGTGGCGCAGGTCGTGCAGGCCGATCCTGGGGAGGCCGGCTTCGGTGGTGCGCCTGCGGAGCTGGTCGAGGACCCACTGGGGGCGTAGGGGTGCGCCGTCCGGTTTGGCGAAGACGAGTCCTTCGAGCCGGCCGTCGGGGTGGGCGGCCATCTGGAGGGCGGCCTGGCGGTGGATGACGGTCATGACTCTGGGGGAGAGGCTGATCCAGGCGCGGCTGGCCTCGGTCTTGGGCTCGCGGAAGAGGATGCCGTTGTTGTTGACGGCGGCGAGGGTCCAGCGGACGTAGAGCTGGCGGTCCATGAGGTGGACGTCAGACCAGTGGAGGGCGAGGATCTCGCCGCGGCGCATGCCGGTGCCGAGCATGACCTCGAACAGGTCGCTGAGCCGGTCGGCGTAGTGCTCGGCGTTGTGGCGCAGGAACGCGGACGCCTCGTCGGGCGTCCAGCAGGTGCGCTCGGCGGCGCGCGGCTTGGGCGGGACGGAGTGCTTGGCCGGGTTGTAGCGCAACCGCCACGAGCGCACCGCGTGGTCGAGGGCGTTGCGCAGCGTGGAGACGACCCGGTAGATCGTGACCCGGCCGCGGCCGCTCTTCTGCTGGGCGCTCACCCAGTCGTCGATCTGCTTCGGACACAGGTCGGGCAGCCGGTGGTGGCCGAAGGCGGGGACGAGGTCCCGCTCGACGCAGTCCGCGTAGCCGGCGTAGGTGTTCGGCGCGAGCACCTCCTTCTTCGCCGCCAGCCACTCCCGCAGGAAGCTCGCGACGGTGGTGCGGCGGTCCTCGTAGACCCCGCGCAGCTCACCGTCCAGCACCGCCTTCATCTCCCGGGCCGCCTCGGCCCGGGTCGCGAACCCGCCCCGACGGCGAGTGCGACGCTTCCCCTCCTCCGGTGCCAGGTCGACGCAGTACGTCCACGACCCGTGACCCGCCTCCTCCAGCAGCCGCACACACCACGGACCCAACTGCTTGCGGTGCTCGTCCGAACACCCGCACCGCCGGTAGACCCGTCCCCACCGCGCACGCTGTCCCATGAGCTTCCCCTTCTCCGACCGGGTGATCCTGGGACCAAGGTTCGCCGCCTGGTCGGGCGTGGCGGCAGAGCGTGCGGGGCGGTGCGCGAGGCACGTCAGAACCAGCCGGCGAGGACACGCTCAAGACGACACACCGCCCGGAAGATCACTGTCCGCAACCGGTGGGTAGGCGACCATGATCCGCCCGCAGGAGCCGACTCCGTGGGCCGGCCGACGGTATCGACGCAGGGGTAGTTGGGCAGGCGCGACGCCGTTCGCTGAAGGGCCGACAGGTCTCGGTCACCGGCAGTAGCGGTGGCGGGGCGCGCGGCCTGGGGACCACTTTGGGACCACACCTGATGAGCGCCTATGGGCGCCGATGGTCCGAAACGGACACTTCTGCACGAAGTAAACACTGAGCAACTGTCAGCTCTCTGTGTCGGCGATTCCGTCGAGAAGTCCCAACTCACATGTTCCCCAGGATGGTTGAGCAACAAACGAGTCGAGGCCGCGAGGCCTCGGCTGCCGACAATAGTTGAACCCCTTGACTGGGGGTCAAGGGGTCGCAGGTTCAAATCCTGTCGTCCCGACAGTGATGTCGGAAGGCCGTTGATCGGGAGAAATCCCAGATCAGCGGCCTTTTTGCTGATGGCCCGGCAGGCGGTGGGCGGCTGCGATGCCACCGCTCCGTGATCTTGCCGGGGACCAGCTGGGGACCGCAGCCATGGGCCGAAGGCCCGCCGCAACCCTGTGCGGCGGGCGCGCGTTCGGCTTCACACGAGGTCGTTGGCCTGCCAGCCCGGGGGGACCTTGGGCAGCCCGATCAGGGCGTCGATGTTCAGGTGTTCGGCGAGCAGGGCTTTGAGGTTGCGGCCGTCGATGAGGCGGAGGCGGCCGTTGCGGTGGGCGAAGTCGTAGCTGTCCTTGCCGAACCACGAGGTGGTGACGACGATGCCGTAGCCGGCGTCCTTGTCGTGCATGACGCCCGATATGGCGCGGACGGTGTTCACCGGGACCACGTTCTTGGAGCGTTTGGCCTGGATGGCGAAGACGGTGGAGCCGGTCGGGTCGGTCAGTGTCGCGACGGCGTCCACGCCGTCGTCGCGGGAGCCCTGGGTGCGCCAGGTCTCGTAGCCCATGGCTTCGAAGAGTTCGCGGACCAGGCGTTCGAAGTCGTAGGGGTTCATCTGGAGCAGGTCGGGCCGGCTGTCGAGGGTGGCCACCACGGCGGTTTCGGTGATGATGCGGTAGCGGGACAGGTCCGCTTCGACGACGGGTGTGACCGGTTCCAGGTCGTGGGGGTGTTTGGAGACGGTGGCGCCGAGGCGGTGGAGGCACTGTTGGGGGTCGAGTCTCGGTTCGTCCAGGACCAGTTCGGCGAAGTCCTTGCGTAGGGCGACGAGGCTGACGACGCAGGCCCGGATTGCCTGGCCGGTGGCGCGGTCGGTGGCGTTGACGCGTCCGTTGAGGATGATGCTCTCCACGAGGGCGGCTGGTGTGACGGAGAACGCCTCGTCCAGGGCCCGCAGGGCGAGGCGGGCGACCAGGCGGGCGTAGGCGTCGTGCACTTCGGCCTGCTTGAGCGGCTGGGGGACGATCTCGGAGCGCTGGGCGATGTAGCGGTAGGAGGCGACGGTGGGGACGATCTCGTGGTTCGGGAGGTCGACCTCGATGAGGAGTTGCTGGGCCTCCGGGACGTAGATGGCGTGGGCCGCGGTGCGGCAGCCGTCGGGGACGGGGGAGCGTCGCAGCAGGTCTTCGACGACGTTCGAGACGCCCTGAGGGCCGTCGTGGGTGAAGGCCTGTTCCACGTGCGGGTGCCACAGTTCGAGGCCGTCGGGCCGGAGGAGCAGGACCATCTCCAGTTCCTCGCGGTGCCGTTGGCAGTCGGCGGTGTCCTGCTCCGCCTGGGACTTGAGGCGATCGGTCTCGGCCTGCCGGGCCTGCCGTTCGGCTGCTTTCTCGGCCTGCGCTTCCTCGCGCCTCCGTGTCTCCTCCGCGCGGCGGCGGGCCGTCTGGCGTTTGGCCAACTCGGCCTCCACGCGCGCGGCTTCCTTGGCGCGGGTGGCCTCCTCGCGTTGGAGGTGCTTCTCGCCGGCGGCCAGGAGACGGGCGTGTTCGACGGCGGGGTCGACCTTCCGCTTCCGGGGGCGGGGCCGGGGCGGGGGTGGGGAAGGCGGGGCGGCGGCCTGCTGGGCTTCCACGGCTCGTGCCTGCTGCTTCAAGCGGTACGCCTCGGCGAGGATTTCCGCCACGGTCTTTCGGCGCGCCACCCGTCCACCCCCTGGTCCGTGGCAGTGCGGACCGGTGCGGGAGTCCGTGCTGCCTGAGCGATACGTCGGCAGCCCTACCCGGTTGGGGCTGCCGGGAATCCGTCGGGCTGTGCTGAGGGCGCGCTCGAGTGCGGCGGAGTGGGAGCGTCCGGTTCCGGAGTTCTGGCAGGAGCGCTGCAGTGGTCGAGGACCGTTGCCAGCGGCACGGTGAACCCGGAGGCTCTGAGGCTGCCGTGGATGTTGCGTGCCAGCTGCTCACGGCGCAGCAGCCGTGCCCAGGGTGGCGTGTCGAGTTCTTCCTCTGCTGTCACAAGTCCACTTGTACAGCACGGTGGTTGCTCACTGGACGAGACGCAGGTGGCGTCCTGGCGCCTCTGCGGATGCCGGGTGGGCGGAGGCTGGTGTCTGCGGCGTGTGGCGGTCGGTGGACAGGTGCTTGCTGAGAGTACGGCCGGCCTTCTCGATGGAGCTCTTGTCCGGGTGCAGGTAGCGCTGGGTGGTGGTGATGTGGCCGTGTCCGGCGATTTTCTGGAGGACGTGGATGGGGACGCCGGCGTCGGCGAACCAGGTGAGGCCGGTGTGCCGCAGGTCGTGGCGGCGCAGGTACTCGTAGCCGAGGCTGACGACGACTTCGTCCCAGTGGGTGGCGTCGCGGAGGATGGCGGTGGTGATGCGTCCGCCGCGTGGTCCGGTGAACAGGCGGGCCATGGGGTCGTTGCCGACGACGTTCATGCGCCAGTTCACGAGGTCGCGGATCTCTTCGATGACGGGGACGGTGCGGCGTCGCTTGCCTTTTGTTCCTTTGTCGATGAGGCCGCCGGGGCCGGTTGTGGTCTGACGGCACAGGTCCCAGGTCCAGTCGAAGCGGTTGATGTCCTTGACGCGGACGCCGGAGACTTCGCCGATGCGGGCGGCGGTGCAGGCGGCGAAGCGGACGATGTCGCCCCAGCCACGGTAGTGGTTGTGGGAGCGTTCGACGAGGGCGTTGGCGAGTTCATCGAGGGCGTCCCAGTCGGCGAGGGCGAGGGAGCGGGGGTCGTCGAGTTCGTCCTCGGCCTTCTTGTAGAGGCGCTGCCAGCCGCTCATCCGTGAGGGGTTGAAGTCGATGAGGCCGTCGCGGACGGCCTGCTCCATGACGCGGACGAGCGGGGCGAGGCTGTTCTTGACGGAGGAGACGCTGAGTCCGTCGGCGATCCACGAGTGGAGGGCCCGGTCGGTGATGCCGTTGGTGATGCTGGTGACGGGTATGTGGCCGAGGACCGGGGTGACGCGCAGCTTCCAGCCGGCGGTGTAGGGGTCGAGGGTGGTGGTCTCCAGGCCGCGCATCGCCAGGTCCCAGTTCTCGTCGCCGTAGTCGGCGAGGGTCATGGTGAGGGTCTTGGGGGTGATGCCGCGTGCCGCGGCCCGTTCCATGCGGGCGATCCAGGCCTCGGCCTCGGTCTCCGTGGGGACGGAGGAGGAAGCCGACTTGCGACCGCCGCCGTTGGGTTCCGTCCACCGCACGCGGGCGCGGTAGCGGAACTCCGGGCGGCGGTCGGGGCGGTGCTCGATGTCGGTGGTGAGCTTGACACCCATGGGGATGAGCTGGGTGGGGTCGGACATTCAGGCTGCCTCGGATGGGTCGGTGCGCTTCTGGGCGAGCCACACCTGGGTGTCGGGGATGCTGTACAGGTAGAGCCGGGGCGCGAGCTGCACGAACGGCGGGCCCTGTGGGGGAGTGGCGGTGCGCCAGCGCCGCAGGGTGGAGGGGTCGACCTTCAGCAGGGCGGCGAGTTCCTCGGTCGAGTACCAGCCGCTGTGCAGCAGGTCGAACTCCGATGCCGGATCGACCTGGTGCGCGGGGTCAACGGTCGGGGTTGGAACCGGGAACTGGCTTACGGCGGGAACGCGGGGTCGGGCGTACATGCTCTCCCTCGATCGGGGTGGTGGAGCCGCTTGGGCTCGGCCGGGCACGCCCACAGTCACCTCTCCGCCCGGACGGGCGGAACAGGGGTCGGCATGCTGAACGGGGCAGACCGTATGTACGTGAGGTTCTTCGAGGCGCGTCGAGACCCGGCGGGCATGCCGGGTGGAAGGCGACCGGATGGGTGTGACCGCTGCGGATGGGCCACTGCCGCCGGGAGTCTGTGCAGGTCACTCCGGGTTGATGGGGTTCCTTCGGGCGCCGGCTGCGGTGCACGCCGCAGGTGGCGTTCTTGCCCGGTGGGTCGTGGCCAGGGCGCCGGGCGATGGCCCGGAGTACCCTGATAGTGACGGCAGGCGAAGAGTCGTGGCTACGTTCTGTGACGCCTGTAAGGAGTGCTGGGCACTGGGCGCCGCTACATCGGACTGAGGCTAACTCAAGAGCTGCGGACTTTTAATCCGCAGAGTTCCTGATTGGGTCGGGGGATCTTTCTTTGGCCTGCCACCCATCGTGAGCTGGCCTTTTTTGTGCCTGTGGGGACGTGGCCTGGCGGCTGCCTTGTCTCCGATGGGTCGCCAGTGGGTCGCTTGTGGGGCGCCAGGGCCGGGCAACGTGCCGTCAAGGCCTCACGCTGAGCTACTCGCTACTCCTCTTGGAGAGGACCGCGGCCGAGCCTTCGCGCGGTGCCCGTGGGGCTTGGGCTGGTATCGGATGCCTCGGGAGAGCTTTCGGGCTGCGTCGATGACCACCCGGGCTGTCGCCTCGGCGCTGAGATGGGCTGTCTCGGGGAGAACCGAGGTGTAGGTGTCGGCAGTAGTCATGATTGTCGAGTGCCCCAACTGTGCCTGGATGACCTTGAGATCGGATCCACCGGTCAGAGCGAGGCTCGCTGCGCCATGGCGCAGGTCGTGGAGTCGGACTGGCGGTAGCCCGCTTCTGCGCACCATGGTCTGGAAGACGTGGCCGATGTAGTCCGGGCGCAGTGGACGTCCGTAAGCATCGGTAAAAATGTAATCGGACTCATTCCAGCTAATTCCCGCGGCCTGTTTCTCGCTCCTCTGCTGGTTACGGTGTGTATTCAGTACATGGATGGTGTTGCTGTCGAGGGCGATCGTCCGTTCGCCGGCGCGCGTCTTCACGGGGCAGACCTCCAGTCGGCCGTTCTCCCGTTGCTGTAGTTGCCGAACGACTGTGAGTGTGTGACCCGAGGCATCGAAGTCCGACCAGCGGAGCCCTGCGCCCTCCCCGCGGCGGAGGCCGCGTAGGGCATACAGGTGGTAGAGGGCGTACAGCCGGTGATCGCTCGCCGACGCGAGGAACGCGGCGGTCTGGACGGGTGTCCACACGGCAACAGGAGGGCGCTCGCCGGTCCGCCTCCACTCCGCGACCCGGTTGTCCGTCCAGACCACCGGGCGCGGTCGGGGCGCCTGCGGCAAGTCCATGTGGCGAGCCGGGTTGGTGGTCAACAGGCCGCTGCGCACCGCGAGGTTCAGGGCAGCACGCAGTGTTGCCTGCACCCGACGCAAGGTGCTGGCGCTGACCGGTCGGCCCATGCTCTGGTGGCGGCGCACGATGGTGCTGAAAGCCTGTTGGACCGTCTCGTTGGTCAGTTCGCACAGCAGCTCGCGGCCGAGAAGTGGTATGAGGTACTGCTCCAAGTGCTGACGGTAGCCGCGGGCGGTCGACGGTCGCAGGTGCGGTTCGACGATGACGTACCAGCGCTGCAGCCACTGGCCGGTTGTGAGGAGCCCGCCTTCGTGGACGTGATCGTGGTCTTGTAGGCGCTTGAGCGCGCGTTCGGCATCAGCCCGTGTGCGATAGCCGCCTCGACGTAGCCGGGACCGGCGATCGTCGACGGCCGCTTGCCTCGGCATGGCGAGATACCAGGAGCCATGCCCGCGACGATGGAGCTCCGGGCAGAGACTCCCAAGCTGCTGGCCGGTACGGGGGTCCCGGCAGCCGCAACGCTTGTAGATGGTTCCAGTGCCATGCATGACGTCCTCCTTCGGGAGTGCAGGTGAACGCATGGCCAGTGTGGACCCACGTGCCCATGGGATGGCCGGCGCTTGGGCCTTGATCAGCAGGCTTTCGCCAATCTGTGCGGATCTGGATAGCTCGGTGGCGTGCACGGGCCCGCCCGAGGAGATGGAGGGCCGGGAATCTTCGCAATGCTCCTCCGACGAACCGTCCTCGGTGGTAGGACATAGGCGATCGAGGACGTGCTCTGGGGGGACTGTGGGCTGGCGCGAGGAAGCGGTGACGGCGGTCGATTCCTGGCTCGCCATGGAGGGCGGCACCGGTCGGAAGCCCTCCTGGCGGGTTCTGGGTCGTGCCGTCGCCGCCGGCCCCGGCGAGTACGCCGTCGATATCCGCGGCCTCACCATCAACGCCGACCAGCTCCAAGCCGACAGCCTCCGTCTCGCAGAACCGGACGAGAACACGGTCGAGGACGGCCACCCCGTCCTGGACGTCACCCACGACGGCACTGCACTGCGTATCCGCGTGCCCGACTTCGCGGACCCCGAAGACCCGTGCCTGTGGCTCCATCAGCAACCGGCGACCTTCCTCATCAAGTCCCTGCGCGACGGCCTCGCTGGCCTCACCGACGACGGCCTCGCCGGCCTGCTCGCCCGCGGTGAACCCGGCGGGCGACTCGCCCCCCATGGTCTGCCGGCGGGTACCCTCCTGCCGGCCCAGGACCTCGCCTACCGTGCCTGCGTCGGCACCGGCCTGTGGCTCGTGTGGGGGCCACCCGGCACAGGCAAGACCTCCGTCCTCAAGCGTGCCATCAGCGACCTCATCGCCACCGGAAAGCGCGTCCTCCTGGTGTCGGCGACCAACATCGCCGTCGACAACGCCCTCCTCGGCGTCGTGAAGGAACAGAGGCACTCTCCCGGGCAACTCGTCCGCGTCGGCCCGCCCCACCTGAAACAGATCGCCGACGATCCTCAGGTCTGCCTCCCGCTCATGGTGAGAGCAAGGCTCGCCGCCATCGACGAGCAACGCGAAGCCGTCGCCGCCGAACTCGGCGCCCAGAAGCAACGGGCGCAGCACCTCGCCGCGCTCACCCTCCGCCTCGCCGACTTCGACGCCGACCAGTACGCCCGGCAACGCCGCCGCGTCGACGATCCCGCCCTCGCCGCGGAACACCTCACCGCCCAACTGGCCGCGTACTCCGACCAGCACCGCGACCTTCAGCCCCTCCTCGCACGTGTCGAGGACCGGGCCCGACAGGCCCGACAGAAAAGCGACAACGCCGCCGGCCACCGTGCCATCTGGGCCGAGATCGACGCCCTGGAAGCCAAAGCCGCAGACGTGGAAGAAGCCGCCACCGGCGTCGAAGCCCGCGCACTCCTCGCACAGCAGGAACTGGCCGGGGCACAGCAGGCCCTCGACGACCTCGAAGCCAAGAAGGGCCTGGCCAAACTCACCGCGCGCTCCGCCATCGCCGCTGCCGAGAAACACCGCGACGCCACCCTCGCACGCCACCAAAGCACGTTCGACACAGCCCGGCAAGCACGCGCCCTCGCCGACCGTCACCGTCTCCAGACACACGCCACCGTCACCCGCCTCAGCCGGCAGACCCCGCTCACCAGGGACGACCTGGCCACCATCGACGCCGAGCTGGTCGAGGCCGACACCGTCCTCCACCACACCCGCCACGCCGAGCAGGAAGCGGCCGCCCGCATCGTCCACCTCGACGAACAACTGCGCCTCACCCTCGCCGCAGCCGACGACGTCAAGAAAGCCGAACGCCGCGGTCACCCTGCCACCCACCGCGAAGCCCAGACCCTCCAAGCCCTCGTCGTCGCCGACAACGCCCGCCAAGCCGCACTGATCAAGCAGCACCGCGAACTCCACGAACAGTACGAACGCCTCGCCCGCGACGCGCAAGGCCAGATCATCCGCGAAGCCCGTCTCGTCGCCACCACCCTCGCCAGATTCCGCACCAACCCCACCGTCTTCGAAGGCCCCTACGACGTGGTCCTCGTCGACGAGGTCGGCGCCGCCACCCTGCCCGAAGTCCTCCTCGCCGTCGCCAAGGCCAAGAGCACTGCCGTACTCCTCGGTGACTTCATGCAACTCGGCCCAGTGCTCCCCGAAGGACTCAAGAGCAACCAGCGCCCCGACATCCGGCGCTGGCTCCTCACCGAGGTCTTCGAACACTGCCGCATCGACACGCCCGCCGCCGCCCGCGCCAACCCCGGATGCATCAGCCTCGACGTCCAGCACCGCTTCGGCCCGGACGTCATGCGCCTGGCCAACACCCTCGCCTACGACGGCCTGCTCACCGGCGGGCCCACCGTCCAGGCGCGCGCACGTGCCAAGGCCCGGGACGACGCGGAGATCGTCATCGTCGACACCGACGGGCTCGGAAACCTCGCGCAGATCCACCGCCTCGGCCCGTCCAGCGGATGGTGGCCCGCCGGACTCCTCCTCGCCCGCACCCTCGTGGAACTCCACCGAGCCGACGGAGACACCACCGGCATCGTCACCCCCTACGGAGCACAAGCGGAAGCCACACTCGCAGCCCTGCGAGACATCGAAGGCGACTCAGGACTCCTCGCCGAAGTCGGCACCGCCCACCGCTTCCAAGGACGCGAATTCCCCGTCGTCATCTTCGACCTCGTCGAGGACCAACACAGCCGCGCTATGTGGATGGCCCAGGCCTCACGCCGCCCAGGTAGCGGAGACTGGGCCAACAACGGCGTCCGCCTGTTCAACGTCGCCACCACCCGCGTGCAGAACCGCCTGTACCTCATCGGCAGCCGCAGCCGCATCCTGGCCGCACCCCACGACAGCGCCCTCGGCGCCGTCCGAGGGCTCGTCGAAGCAGGCTCCGTCCGCACCCTCCGAGCCC
This sequence comes from Kitasatospora sp. NPDC042419, assembly GCF_056437345.1. NCBI lineage: Bacteria > Bacillati > Actinomycetota > Actinomycetes > Kitasatosporales > Streptomycetaceae > Kitasatospora > Kitasatospora sp. NPDC042419. The sequence goes on along the minus strand of NZ_JBWKAW010000026.1, from coordinate 133,479 downwards.
CTGGCCTTGTCACCCCACTCGCAGCGCAAGCTCCCGGGCTCGGCCCGGTCGGCGCCCGCCTCGCGGACATCCTCAGCCGGCACGTGGAGATCGCCGACGTCCAGGACGAGGTCTCCTTCTACAAGACCTTCGCCGACCGCCTCGCCGAAGCCAAGCACTCCCTCTGGATCTGGACCCCGTGGGTCGCCAAGCGCGTGCGAAGCCTGCTCCCCGCCCTGGAGGACGCCGTACGACGCGGCGTGCAGGTCACCGTATTCGTCCGGGACCAGAGCGACCAGAACCAACAGCGCTTCACCGAGTACCTCGACGAGCTGAAAGCCGTCACCCCCTCAGTGATCCCCGTCAACGTCATGCACCAGAAGATCGTCGTCATCGACGAGAAGACCGTGCTCCTCGGCAGCCTGAACGCCCTCTCCCAAAGCCACTCCCGCGAGATCATGCTGACCGTGCGAGGCGCCCACTTCGCCCGCAAGATCCTCGACCACGAGCACGCCGAGGACTTCGCCCGACCGCCGCGGTGCGGTTCCTGCCGAAGGGACCAGGTCGACCTCCGACGAGGCACAAAGGGCTGGTACTGGCGCTGCTACAACCTCGCCTGCCCTGGACGGAAGGGCAGCCAAGCCTGGCGAAAGGACGTCACATTCACACGGAGGAAGCCCGGCCGGCCCGCCAGGCCATGAACTGGTGCACCACGACCCTTGTACCGCCCACGGGGTTGCCGAAGCCGTGGCTGCCGATGCCCCGTCTGGGCGGGTCCGACTGGACTGGCCCCTCCTAGGGAGCCCACTGCCGGGGGAACCACAGCGGTTCCACAGGGCTCACGGCACAGGACGTCGACGGTCTGCCCGGCTCCTCATCCCCTCATCGTGAGAAGCGGGGCAGACCTCGGCAGGAACGACTTCGGCCCGCTGCTAGGAGAGCGCTACCCGCGGACGAGACGCAAGCCAGGCCGAACCGGCGGGGACTGCTCGCCACCCCCGGCGACACCGACCGGAACGAGCCCGAAGACATAGTCGTTGAGCTCCTCCGGGAAGATGTTCATCTGGGCAGCGACATCAGCCGGGGACATGGCCACAGGAGGCTTGCGCAACGCGTCGAAGACCTTGGCCAACAGCTGGCTGCTTTCACGCACCATCGTCGAGTCAGGCTCGGCGTTGCGGTAGCCCATGCTCGCCAGTTGCTTCATCGTCTGGCTGTAACGCCATTCCGACAGAAGTTCGAGCTTGTGCAAGCGGTAGGTCAAGGCCATCGCCGACACACCCCAGCGTCGCTTCGCGCTCAGGATCCGCTCCACAGAAGCGTTGTGGAGCTTCTGCGCCTTGATGCCCGCGGACGGCATCAGGAACGCAGACGCGAAGTCGTTGGCCTCGTTCTCGGAATCACGTCCATGCGGGATGCGATGTTCACAGTGCATCGCCAGGTGACCTAGCTCGTGCGCAGCGTCAAAGCGCCCGCGCTCGCCGGTCTTGCGCGTGTTGAGGAAGACGAACGGTGTGCCCCCCTTGATCGTGGAGAAGGCATCCGCGTCCAGGCAGTCCGGCGCCAGGGAGAACACCCTCACGCCATTGGCCTCCAACAGGTGAACGAGATTGGGTACCGGCTCCTCGCCGAGGCCCCAATGGGCCCGGACCTGCTCTGCGGCCTCCTGCGGGGACAGATGAGGATAGGTGGGAACGTTCGGCTGCGGCAGCTTGAAACGTTCCTGCAACCAGAGGTTCAGGGTGGCGGCCACCGCACCGGAGCTGAGCGCGCTGTCCCGCTCCAGAGCACTCATCTTCGAAGGTGCTCTGAAGCTGACAGCATCCGGCAGCATCTCGGGTGGGATCGGCGCCTCGAAGAACGACACGGGATAGCGCAGGGCCACGGCGAGCGAGGAAAGTGTTTCTGCCGACGGCGGCTTCCGGTGGTTCTCGAACGCGGTGATGCTCTGCGCCGAGACGCCCGATACCTTCGCGAGCGCAGCAAGCGTCATCCGCCGGCGCTTGCGTGCCAGAACCAGCCGTTCAGGCGTGAACACTTTCCTCAGCTCCCATGTCTCTCTGCGACGCTCTGTCAGCCCCCCAGCAGTTCAACCACTACGTCCGGACCGCTGTCATCTCCGGGGCCGTCCAGCAGGGCGATGTCCACACCAGGGTCCCCGAGGTCCGGCAGATGCAACGGGATACGCTCCTGCCACTCGTCGACGAACTTCCCGTTCATCTTGACCGGCAAGGAGAGCTCCGCAACGATCTTGCCTTCTTCCCGCTTGTAGAGCAGGCACCACGTCGGAATGTCGTCGAGCTCCCGGCCGTAGATCACCTCATCGCGGCTCAGCAGCAGGAACTGGCCATTGCGCTCCACGAGCTGGGCCATCTTCGGGCCCTTGGGGTTCTTCGAGCGGACCGTCGCGGTCAGGTCCCCGACGCCGCCGGCTGCGCTGATCGCGGTGACCACATGGCTGCGCGAGGGGTGAATCGTGCGGAGGATGCTGTCGCGCCTCGTGTACTCCCACCCTTCCAGGGTCAGCGCTTCGGCGATGTAGCGGTTGGTACGGCTCCAGAAGGTGACGCCCTGCATCGCAGGAGCGTCCAGATCGGTGCAGCTGCGGGCATCTGCCGCAGCCAGGTCGAGTACCACGTGGAACAGGTCGACCGACAGGTCGAGCTGGGCAAGCCGCTCCGCGCACCACTCAGGGGCTGACGTTCTGCAAGGACCCCTCCAAGCAACCGTAGGTTTCATAAACCATACCTCAAGTGAGGGCCGATTTATGAAACCATGGTCATCATCGCACACCAGTTCGTATCTGTCACGCTGGCCTGCCCTGCCCCAGCGATCGCCCCGATCCGGGCCCAGGCATGGACGTCTTCCAGCTCAGCATCCAAGGCGCGAGGAGGACACCCGCTGCTCATCCGTTCAGCGCGGACGCGCCGCGTCGCAACTAGTTCGGCCGCCGCGAGGCCCCTCTCCGAGGTGATCGCGTTTGGCACGCGGCTTGGTGTGAGCCGTCCGTGACAGGCTGGCGGGCTGGACTCGCGGGCCCGTAGCCCACCGCGGCTGATTACCGTGAAGTGCCAGGGCGGCGGTAGCTCGCCGCATGCCTGACCGGACGGCCGGTTGCATAGGTGGGGCCCCGTTGCCATGAAGCCCCTCAGCTAAGGCAGCGTCGGTGCTGCGAAATACCCTTGACGGCCATGGACTGGCTAGAGCGGGTGGCGAAGCTGAGACGGTGGACGAACAATGACGTTCGGGCGCCGCACAAACCGTTGCTGCTGCTGTACGCGCTGGGCAGCTTCCAGCGCGATGCCGACGGCGAAGTGCGGTACAGCGCTGTCGAGCAGGAGCTGAAGCGGCTGCTCGAGGAGTACGGGCCGTCCCATCCGACCACCCCCGCGTACCCGTTCCACCATCTGGTCAGTGACGGCGTCTGCGAGGTCCGGACCGACCAGGGGCCGGGCAGCCCGGGGAGTGGCGTGCGGGTCCTGCGCTCCAGCGGCGCGACCGGACGGCTCGCGTCCGAGCTGCGAACGGCGCTGAGGAAAGAGCCGGCGCTCCTGGGCCGTCTGGCGCGGGTACTGCTGGACTTCCACTTCCCGCCATCACTGCACGCTGACCTGTGCGAAGCCGTCGGCCTCGACCTGGACCCGGCCGAGGCCGCGGGCGTGACCGGCGGCACGGGCGGGCGGGAGCGCGCGGCGCGCCGTCAGCGGGACCGGCGGATGCGCGAACTCGTCCTGACCGCATATGAGTTCCAGTGCGCCTTCTGCGGTTACGACGGGATGCTGGGTGCGAGCACGGTCGGATTGGAGGCGGCGCACGTGCGCTGGTGGTCGTACGACGGGCCGGACGAGGTCGATAACGGCCTGTGCCTGTGCTCGCTTGCACCACAAGCTCTTCGACAAGGGCGTCCTGGGCCTGGGGGAGGGCCGCCGCATACTCGTCTCGCGGCGCTTCGTCGGGCGCAGCGAGGCCAGCAGGCAGCACGTGCTCGCCCTGGCCGGCCGGCCGGTCATCGGCCCGCAAGCGGGGGTTCCTCCGGTCGCGGGCCGGCACCGGCTGTGGCACGCCGAACAGGTCTTCCGGGGTGAGGCCCGGGAGCCCCTGACCCCGGCGCTTTCGGGCTGACAGAGGCCGTACGGTCGCTGACTGGTCAGCGACCGTACGGCCGACTCCATCTCGGGTGGCCCGTTCCCGATCGCGCAGAATCGACGGGACCGTGTGTCCTGCCCGGAATCAGTGAGTGGTCATCGGCCGTGGGTCGCTCTGCTCCATCGCGGTCTGTCCCACCTGCTCCGTGACCAGCTCCCGAAGCTTGGCCCGCGTCTCCGGGTCCGTCGAGTACACGATGGTGCCGATCATTCCTCGCGTCAGCAGCACCTTGTAGGTGTTGCGGATCAGGCGGTCGATGTCGGCGTCGGTGGTGGACCTGCGGAAGACGGGGTCCTTGGAGGCCGTGCGGTCGGTGGTCCACCGGTCGGTGCGCCAGACGAGGTCCGGCCCGAGGATGACGCCGCTCCAGTCGTACTCGAAGCCCTGGGCGGTGTAGACGCAGCCGACCTGGCCGAAGCCGGCCGGGTCGGTGGCCCACAACGCGGCCGGTGGGGCACCGGCGATCGAGCGGTCGCCGTACACGTTCCACGGCCGGGCCCAGTCACCAATGTGCACGTCGAGAGGGAGCTGGTCGCCCGGAGCCACCTTCGTCGTCCACTTCCAGCAGTACCCGGCCGACATGCGGGCCCCGTACCCCTCGGCGCGCCGGGCCTCGAGGAACGCCTCCAGCTCCTGGGGGCTGTCCACGACCTCCAGGGCGACCTTGCCGTCGGGCTCCCAGCCGACCGGGCCACCGGGCTCGAGGTTCAGTAGACGCACCACCCAGTTCAGGTAGGCGTCACTGCCGCCGCAGCGGAACTGGCTGTCCAGCTCCACCACCTGGCAGTCCAAGCCCTTCACGGCGGCGGCCGCCCGGATCTGGGCCACCGTGCCCATCTCGCCCGGCCGCACGACCTGGTGCTCGTCCAGCAGGAACACCGGCACCCGGGCGGCGTCGATCAGCTCCTCGATCTGGGCCTTCCCCGTGCGCTGGGCAGCCCGCGTGTAGCGGTTCGCCGACGTCTCCCGGATCCGGTGCGCCTCATCGCAGATCAGCACGTCCAGACCGTTGCGCTCGGCGGTCATGAAGCTGTTGAAGTACTTGAACAGGTCCTGCACCTCACGCTTCCGCGCCCCGGCGACCCGGCGCATCGTGGTGGTGAACGAGCTGGACCCGGTCGCGTGAAGAGCCGTGACTCCACGCCGGTACAGATCACCGAGAAGAGATAGCGCGATCACGCTCTTCCCTGTACCCGGGCCGCCCGTGATGACGACGACCTCCTTGTGATCGGACTGCTGCGCCTGGCGAACCGCGCGCAGGACCAGCTCGTAGGCGACCCGCTGCTCGTCCAGCAGCACGAACTGCTCGCGCTCGCGGACCTCCTCGGCGGCGACCGCCATCAACTGCTTGGACGGTGCCACCTTGCCAGCGAGCAACTCGTCCGCCGCCTCAGCGCCGGAGACCGGCTTCAGCTTCGAACGGAGGTACTGGACGAACTCCCCGCGGCGCTCCGCGGTGAAGAGCCGGCCGCGCTCGTCCTGCGGCACCTCGTAGAGGCCCTGGACGCCGAACTCCGTCGCGTTGTGCAGGAAAGCCACGCCGGACAGCCGCTCGCGACGGGCGGCGAGCGCGCCGTTGAAGGAGATCAGGTAGTCGCAGTAGCCGCGGACCTGCTCGATCGGGTTCAGCACCGGCCGGGTGTACGCGTCGACCCGGCACAGCAGCGGCTCACCGTCCTCCGGGAGCGCGCTGCTCCACTGCTTGAGCTCGACCACCACGTACGACGGCTCGCCCGTGCCCGGGTGGACGCCGGCAAGTATGACGTCCGCGCGCTTGCTGTTCAGCGGCAGCGAGTACTCGAGGAGCACCTCCACCATGCCGAGCCCGGCGTCCAGGAGCACATTGGTCAGAGCCGGGATGCTGCGCTCCCAGGAACGCACCTCGGACGGGCTAGGCTTGTGGCCGTGCTTGTGAACGAACTGGTCGATGAGACGCACGAACAGTGATCCGGCCAGGCTCTCGGCAGCGACCGCGGACGCGGAGTCGCGGAACAGCAAGACATGCTCCCAGGCAGCACGAAGTGACTCGTGCGGGTGGGGGCATGTCCCTGACGGGAAGCCCGGCGGGCCGCGCTGATGACTGGGCCAAACCTACAACGGAGAGCCCGAGCTCGTACCAGAACGTCTGTATGAGGCTCGCTCTTCTACACGAACAACCCGTTCCGTTCAGCATCGCCGGGTGACTATGGGCTGAACTGTCGCCTCAGCGAGGCCAACTTGAGCGGTGTTCCTCCGCGGTATGGCCTCAGCCTGATAAGTTCCGGCTGCGCGTCCAAAGTGACGCCGCGCTGGTGCTTGACTCCTCCATACCGATTACTAGTTTCTTGGCGGCACCGGCGGTCGGGGAAGCCATGCGGCGTCCATCCGCCGAGACAGTCGAGAATCGCAACAATTCTGACTCCGTCTGTGATGCTGGCCGCCGAACGTGGCCGCCCTTCCGCGGTTGCGGAGGATCGCCATGGCGGCATTGGTTGGGTTCGCAATATCGAGGGTCGTGAGGCAGTCATCCTTCGGGGCGTTCTTAGGATCGCAACGCCGATTACGAGACCAAGGGAGATGACCGGCCAGGGTACGGCTGCCTTCCGGGGCGGCCGAAGACCGCAACGGGTAGGTAGCCGTCGGACCCCCGCCCGCCGGGCCGTGCCGGTCGTCTTCTGGGGCGGCTGAGCAACGGACCATCAGCCAGGTGCTGGTGCCTGTGAACCACGGCAGGCGGCGGTCGTCTTTCAGGCGACCGAGGGTCGCAACTTGTTGGTGAGGGAGCCGCGCCAGTCAGCGGACTGATGGCAGTTGCTCTTCGGAGCTGCCGGGGCTCGCAACACTCAGTACGTGGGGGCCCAGCTGTTGGACGAGTGGCGGTCGCCCGCCAGGGCGGCCGAGGATCGCAACTCTGGTACCTGGCTGTGGCCGTACCAGCCGCCGCGCGGTGGCGGTCACCCTTCCGGGCGGCCGAGAGTCGCAACGCCTTGCCGGTGGCGTCGGTCGGCCAAGCGTAGGGGAGTGGCGGTCGCCCCTCGGGGCGGCTGAGGATCGCAACATCCGGGTCGAGCGGGTCGGGGGTACCAGTGCGACGGGTGGCGGTTGCCCTCCGGGGTGGCCGAGGATCGCAACTCCTCGTCTGGCCCCGGCTTGACGCGCTCCGCGTGGTGGCGGTCGCTCCCCAGGGCGGCCGAAAATCGCGTCCGGCCCGTCCACGAGTGGCGGTCGCCCTTTGGGGCAGCCGAGAATCGCAACCCCGGCTCTGACTACCCGTGGCTTCTGCTGTGCGACCTGTCTGGCTGCCCTCTGGGGCGGCTGAGGATCGCTACCTCGCCATGGTTGACGTCTGCGCTGATGGAGAGAGGTGGCGGTCGTCTTCCGGGGCGGCCGAGGATCGCAACAAAGTGATGCTTCAGCGCCTCGTGCCACAATGCGCGGAGTGGCGGCCGTTCTTCGGAGTGGCCGAGGATTGCAACTGTTGGTACAGCGACCACCAGATGTGCTCACCGACGGTGGCGGTCGCTCCTTGAGGCAGCCGGGGATCGCAAGAAGATAGCCAAGGACGGCTTCAGCGTTGGGCAAGGTGGCGGTCGCCCGCCGGGGCGGCCGAGGATCGCAACGTGTACTTGTACTGAGGGGACTTCTGCGGGCTGCTGGCGGCGGTCGCCCTCTGGGCGGCAGAGGATCGAAACTATGTGAAGCCGGAGACGCGGGTGAAGCTGCCTGGCGGGTGGCGGCCGCTCTCAGGGGTGGCCGAGCATCGCGACATCACCGGCCCCTGGGGTATCGGCTTTGGTGCCGCGGTGGTGGTCGCCCTTCGGGACGGCCGAGGATCGCGACATCCTCGGCGAGTGGTACCTGGCCGAGGGCGTCGTCGTGGCGGTCTCCTTCGGGGTGGCCGAGGATCGCAACGCCAAGACCGGCATGCTCGCAAGGCAGCGCTCGTGTGGCGGTCGCCCTTCGGGGCGACCGAGGATTGCAACTCGTTGTGGATGCACACTGCATGGTCGGACACCTCCCGGTGGTCTGGCACCGGATCGCCCGGGCCGGCTGCGCTGGGCGTTTGCAGACCTGCGGCGGTCGTTCTCCAGGGCAGCCGAGAATCTCAACAAGATTGAAGGCGTCACCCTGCCTGGTGGCATTGCGTGGCGGTCTCCCTTCAGAACGGCCGAGAATCACAACACGTCGAACTGCCCTGGGCAGGCGCCTCGAGACCCAACAGGCGGTCGTCCTTCGGGACTTCCGAGGATCGCAACGGCAACGGTGCTGGCTCCTCGCGCTGTGGGTCCTGATGGCCGCCGCCCTTCGAGGCTGCTCAGACTGCGGTACTGAGGCGGCCATCCAACCGGTCTGGGCTTGTAATGATGAGAGTTGCTATGCCTGCTCGGCTTGGGGCCTGATCGCCGTCGCACGCTCATGTCGTAGCGGATCGCTAGGCTTTTAGGTCATGCGTGACAGGCTTCTATATGCTCATTCGCCGAACGACGCAGGCCAGTGGCATCTGTTGGGTAATCATCTTCGTGGATCTGCTGCACTGGCTGCTGGGTTCGGTGCGGTGTTCGGAATGGCCGCCGCAGCAGAGTACTTGGCGCTTGTCCATGATGTCGGCAAGGGTGCCTGTGCGTGGCAGGACCGCCTGGTAGCGGTCGCCGGTTCCGGAGCGAGGGTCGGGATCGATCACAAGCGGGCGGGGGTCCATCTCGCAGTGCAGTGTTTGCCTTGGCCTCTTGCCGGGGTGGTGGAGGGGCACCATGGGGGCTTGCGGTCCGGGGGTGAGCTGCGGGCTCTGGTCAGGGAGCTTCGGGCACGGCCTGGCGTTCTGGACGGGGCGATTCGCCGAGTCGCGGCGGACGTTCCCGAGATTGAGTCTGCGGGGATCGCGGTGCCGGATTGGCTGTCCAACCCCGACGGCGGCAACGGCCTATCTGATGTCGACCTGATGGTCCGGATGCTGTTCAGCTGTGTCGTCGACGCGGACCACCTGGATACCCACGCGCACTTTCGCGGCCGCTCGCCGTATGTTCGGCCGGACGCGGACATGGCTGCCCTTGCCGAGCGGTTCGAGGAAGCTCGGAAGGCCATGCTCGCAGGCCGGAAGCCGTCGCGGATCGACAAGATCCGCACGGACATCTACGAGCAGGCCGTCGCCGCGGCGGACGGCGGGCCGGGGATCTACCGGCTGCACGTTCCGACCGGCGGGGGGAAGACACTGGCCGGGGCTGGGTTCGGGCTGCGCCACGCCGCGCGCAACGGTCAGCGGCGGATCATCGTCGCGGTGCCGTTCATCAGCATCACTGAGCAGAACGCCTCCGTCTACCGAAGGATGCTCGGCGAGCGGGATGTCCTCGAACACCACTCCTCCGTCGATCTCGGCCGCGCGGGCTGGGCCCGCCTGGCGGCGGAGAACTGGGACGCGCCGTTCGTGATCACGACCACGGTGCAGCTGTTCGAGTCGCTCTTCAGTCGCTCGCCGTCGAGGATGCGCAAGCTCCACCGGCTGGCCGGATCGGTGATCGTCCTGGACGAGGTCCAGGCGCTGCCGGATCGGCTGCTGGTTCCCATTCTCTCGGCACTGAGGGGTCTGACCGAGCGGTTCGGTACGACGGTGCTGCTGTCGTCCGCGACCCAGCCCGAGTTCAGCAGCATCGACGGCACGAGGCACCGGCACGTCATTCCCGATCCCGCGCCGCTCTTCTCGGCTCTCGAACGCGTCCGCTACGAGTGGCGAGAGGACACCACACTGGCCGCCATGGCCGGCGAAGCCTCCCGGCACGAGCAGATGCTGATGGTCGTCTCCACCACCCGCGACGCCAACGCCGTCCACCAACAGCTGCCCGCGGGCGCCTTGCACCTGTCCACCCGCATGACGTCGGGACACCGCCGGGAGACGATCGAGGAGATCCGCACGCTCCTGGCGGCCGAGCAGCGTGTCCGGGTCGTGTCGACGTCGCTGATCGAGGCCGGCGTCGACCTCGACTTCCCGATCGTCTTCCGCGCATGGGCCCCACCGGAGAACCTCCAGCAAGCGGCCGGCCGCTGCAACCGCGAGGGCCACTTGCACCGCGGGACGGTCGTCGTCTTCAAGGCCCACGACAGCGGCCGGATCCCGGACCCGTCGTACAGGCTCTCGCTCGGCATCGCCAACAACCGCTTCGGCGACGGCCCCGACAAGGCCGACCCGGACAACCTCACCGCACTCGTCCACTACTCCAGGACCCGATACCGGCTCCAGGGCCTCGCCAACCTCGGGAACCCGATCGAGGCACTGCGCCGGGAACTCGACTTCCCGGCCGTGGCGGAGCAGTTCGTCATGATCGGCGAAAGCACGGCGAGCGTCGTCCACGTCCGGCCCGAGCTGAAACCCGAGGAACAAGCCGCGGCCCGTGCCGCCATCGACATGCTCCGCACAGGCCAGCCCTGCGGACCCGAGACCCCGCGCGTCCTGCAGCCCCACATCGCCGGCATCCCCAAGGCCGAGGCGGACGCCGCGCTGGCAGCCGGCCACGCGAAGCTCATCGTCGACGACCTCGTCGAGTGGGTCGGGCCCTACCATCCACAGCGTGGCATCGAGCCGCCGAATCGGTAGCGGTGCCCCGGGCGGCTGCCGGCCCCGACCACTCTCGCCCGGAAGCGAGTCGGCTGGCCACGTCGTGAGGGACTCCCTGCGCCTCCTCGCCCTGAGCGTGCGGAGGCCTGACTGCGGTCCGGCGGGGACAGCCGGGTCGGAACGGGCGTGTTGGGTAGGCTCCCGGACCGTGGCGCCGCCTCCTCGGAGGGGTGGCGAGGATCGAAACACAGGCGTGCTGGTGTCTGTCAGCACGTTCGCGCCCCCGTCGGCTTGCCGGCGGGGGCGTCATTGTCAGTGACCCCTGATACACATTCGGCAACGACATGGGCCGTGGGCGTCACGGTGCCGCTGAGGCTGTCAAGCCCTCTCGGGAAGCAGCTTCATAGGAGTGCTCGTGATGCTACGGTCCGTGTCTGACATATCGTCACATTGCCCTGGAGAGGGTGATTTCCTTGCCGAGCCATGCCCAGACGCACTGGCCGGAGCCGCCGGTGACCGTCGAGCTGTGGGGACCATTGGCCTGCTTCACGCGACCCGAACTGAAAGTCGAACGGGTCAGCTACCCCGTCATGACGCCCTCCGCGGCTGTCGGAGCGCTCAGCGCCATCTTCTGGAAGCCGGAGATGCAGTACGTCATCCAGTCGATCGAGGTCCTCACCCCGATCGACTGGATCAACGTCCGACGCAACGAGGTCAAGTCCGTCATCACCGCACCCCGCATCAAGGCCCTGCGCGCGGACCACAGGGAGCGCTACGACGTCGAGCATGACCGGGACCAGCGCAACACCGTGGCGCTGCGCGACGTCGCCTACCGGGTGAACACCCAGATCATCCCGACCCGCAGCGCCAAGGCGCCGGCTGCCAAGTACAGGGAGCAGTTGCGGCGCCGCACCGAGCGCGGTGGATGCTTCTCGCAGCCCTTCCTCGGCTGCCGGGAGTTCTCCGCGGGCTTCGGCCCCCGCGGATCGTGGCCCGGCAGCCCCGCCGATTCCAAGGCCGGCCCCATCGAGCGCACCGAGGAGCTCGGCGTGATGCTGCACTCGATCAGGTACGGCGACCGCGGACAGGAGACCTACCACTGGTTCCGCGCCCGCCTGGAAAACGGCGTGCTCCACGTGCCGCGGCGCCCCCTGGGCGACGACGAGGTCCACATGCCCGCCGGCTCCTGGCGAACCGGAGCCTGACCATGCTGCTGCAACGCCTCATCGAACGCGTCGCCGACCAGGAACACTCCTACACGAAACCGGCGACGATCAAATGGGCCGTGTTCCTCGACGGCGACCTGGCGGACCTCCAGGACATGCGCGTACCCAAGGGCCAGCCCGCGCTCCGCCTGGCCGTGCCGACCTCCACCCGCACGGTCGCCATCGCACCGTGCCTGCTCGCCGACAACGCCCAGTACGTCTTCGGCGTACCGAAGGCCGACCCCAAGACCGGAGAGGTCAAGGAAAAGGACGCCGCCCGGGCGGCGAAATGCCGCACGGCCTTCGCCGACCTCGCCCGGCAGTGGGCAGCCGCCAACCCCGGCGACCCCACCGCCGAGGCCGTCGTTTGTTTCCTCGACACCACCATGGACATCCCGGCCGACATGGCCGCCGGCGACCTGGTCGCCATCAGCAATGACGGCCAGTGGGCCCACCAACACCCGAGCGCCCTCCAGTTCTGGGCGGACAAGGTCAGCGACTCCAAAGGAGCCGGCAACACGGGCCTGTGCCTCGTCTGCGGACACGAACGCCCGCTGCTCGCGACCGTGCCGATCTCGATCGCCATGGGCGCCATCCCCGCCAAGCAGGCCAAGAGCACCCAGCTCGTCAGCGTGAACACCGCCGCACAAGGCCGCGCCGGCGTCACCGCCGGACTGGCCGCCACGCCCCTGTGCGAGAGGTGCGGGACGGCCGCCACCACCTCACTCGGAGAGCTCCTCGCGGACCCGAAACACCGCAGGCGCGCCGACACCGCGGTGACGGTCTGGTGGACCCGCGAACCCGTCAAACGCAACCACTTCGGCAACCTGGACGACCCACAGCCCGAGGACGTCGCCAACCTCATCGGGAAGATCTTCAAACCGGGCACCGGGACCACCGAATACTCCGCCGACGTCAACATGTTCTACTCCGCCACCCTCGGTGCGAACTCCTCACGCGTCGTTGTACGCGACTGGATCGACGTCCCTCTCCCGGTCATCGAGGACTGCCTGGGCCGCTGGTTCCGCGACCACCGGTACCTCGACCCCTGGTCACCCCACACCACCCAGGACCACCCGGACCCGGACACCGACCCGCGCTACCAGGCCTACCCGCTCTGGCGACTCACCCTCGCCTGCGCCCGATGGGTCAAGACCGAGAAGAAGTACCACCCCAAGACCATCCCTGAAGGCCTCGACGAAGCACTCCTCCACAGCGCCCTCCACGGCACACCACCCCCCGCCTGGATGCTCCCCCGACTCCTTGCCCGCATCCGCGCAGACCGCCGCATCGACGGCCCCCGCACCGCCCTCCTGCGCCTCGCCCTCACCCGCCACCACACCCAGGAGCACGGCATGCCCGGCCTCGACCTCAACGCCAACGACCCCGCCTACATGTGCGGCCGCCTCTTCGCCACCCTCGCCGCCGTCCAACGCCGCGCCGCCAAAGACACCGGACGCACCGTCAACGCCACCATCACCGACAAATACTTCGGCACCGCCATGAGCAGCCCCGCCACCGTCCTCGCCAACCTCCGCGCCGGCGCCGAAAACCACCTCCGCATCATCCGCCGCCGCAGCAACCCCACCGCCAACGCCCTCGAAGCCCGCATGCGCGACATCTACCAACACCTCAACGACGTCCCCCTGCTGCTCACCGTCCCCGAGCAGGGCCGCTTCGTCCTCGGCTACGAGCACCAGCGGGCCGCCGACATCACCGCCGCACGCGCCTACAAGGCGGCCAAGGACGAGGCGGCCGAAGCGGGCGAGGCCCAGCCGGCCGAGGCCAGTGCGCTCTTCGACGTCTCGGACCTCATCGAAGCCGCCCCAGCCGGCTCCGAAACCGCCTGACCACCCACCCACCGGAAAGCGAGAACCCACCATGACGATCCCCGCCCACCTGGACCCCGCGCGCAAGCACGACTTCGTGTTCCTCTTCGACATCGTCGACGGCAACCCCAACGGCGACCCCGACAACGGCGGCGCCCCCCGCACCGACCCCATCACCATGCAGGGCTACGTCACCGACGTCGCCCTCAAGCGAAAGATCCGCAACACCGTCGCCCTCCTGAATGCCGGCCGTCCCGGCTACGACATCTACGTGGAAGCCGGCGTCGCCCTCAACGCCCAGCACGAGCGCGCCTACGACACCGGTGGCGCGGCCAACGAGTCCGAAGCTCGCGACTGGATGTGCCAGACCTTCTTCGACGTCCGCATGATGGGCGCGGTCATGACCACCGGCAAGAACCGAGACCGGACCGCCGGCCGCGTCCAGGGCCCCCTGCAGCTCACGTTCAGCAGGTCCATCGACCCTGTCAGCACGATCGAAGTCCCCATCACCCGCGTCACCCCGACCCGAGTCGAGGACCTGGCCACCAAGCAGACCGAGATGGGCACCAAGAACATCGTCCCCTACGGCCTCTACCGAGGAGCCGGCCACTTCTCGGCCCCGCTCGCCGCCAAGACCGGCGTCACCAGCGAAGACCTCCAAGCACTCTGGCAGGCCTTCGAGATGATGCTGGAACACGACCGCGCCGCCGCCCGCGCCTCCATGGCACTCCGCGGCCTCTGGGTCTTCAGCCACTCCAACGCCTACGGCCAGACTCCCGCCCACAAGCTCCTGGAGCGCGTGCACGTCACCCCGCTCGGCCACACCGCAGCACGCTCCTACTCCGACTACAAGGTCACCGTCGACACGGACGTCCCGGAAGGAGTCACTCTCACTGCGCTGGTGGACTGATCACCCTCCCGCACCACCCAGGCAACTGCCTCGCAACTTGAGAACTCAACAGTGAATCGCTTCTCGCCTCGCGGTGCGGCCGTTTCCCCCTTCCGGGCGGCCGAGGATCGCAACAGGCACATCCGGGCCGTCCGGGACGTGTCGACCAAGTGGCGGTCGCCCCTCGGGGCGGCAGAGGATCGCAACCTGACCGCCAGACTCGCCGCCTACGCCGCCGGCGTCGTGGCGGTTGCCCTTCGGGGCGGCCGAGGATCGCAACCTCGCGATCTACGGCCTCGACCAGAGCCAGCTCGACGTGGCGGTCGTCTTTCGGGGGCCGAGGGTCGCAACCCGATGCCGTCGACCACAGCGGCCGCGGTCGTCAGGTGGCGGTCGCCCTTCGGGGCGGCCGAGGATCGCAACACCGTCACCCTGGCTGGCACCGCGGTGAACGTCAGGGGGCGGTTGCCCTCTTGGGCGGCCGAGGATCGCAACTACAACACCGCGGTGTTCAACGTTTCCATCGCGCCGGTGGCGGTCGCTCTTTGGGGGCGGCCGAGGATCGCAACTCGGGCGTCTCGATCGCCTCGCCGATCACGACGTAGTGGCGGTCGCCCTTCGGGGGCCGAGGATCGTAACTCGTACCGACCGCGCCGCGTACGACGCGCGACCCGGTGACGGTTGCCCGTCGGGCGGCCGAGGATCGCCATGATGTCCCCTACTCCTGGGGCGGCGGCAATGAACAGGTGGCGGTCGCCCACTGGGACGACTGAGGATCGCAACCTCCCCATGTGTGGTCCGCGCTCGCCGCGCGTGCCGGTGGCGGTCGCTCTCCTCGGGGCGGCTGCGGATCACAACTCCAGCAGCAGCTGGGTAAGGCCGTCCTGGACGTAGGCGGCGGTCGCTCCCAGTGCGGCCGCGGATCGCAACGTGTCCATAGCCTGGCCGTACTGGTCCACGGTGATGGTGGTGGTCGACCTCCGAGGCGACCGAGGATCGCAACTGCTGCGGGCGGATCTGCGCGCGCCCGGTCGTCTCACGTGGCGGTCGCCCTTCGGCGCGGCCAAGGATCGCAACCGGGGCACGGTGCCGCTCAACGACGAGACCGCCCAGTGGCGGTCGCCCTTCGGGGCGGCCGAGGATCGCAACGCGCACCCAGCCGGAGCCGATGAGGGTGGGGCCGGGTGGCGGTCGCCCTTTGGGATGGCCGAGGATCGCAACCGGCCCAGCTCGTGCTCGATCGTCGCCAGACGCTCGTGGCAGTCGTCTTTTCGGGCGGCCGAGGAACGCAACACGCAGGGCACCCTCGGCACCGTCATGGGCACCCGGTGTGGCGGTCGCCTTCAGGGATGCCGAGGATCGCAACAACAACGATGTCCCCTACGACCGGCTCAAGGTCCTGGTGGCGGTCGCCCTTA
>NZ_JBWKAW010000026.1:0-117391 GCF_056437345.1 Kitasatospora sp. NPDC042419 | reverse complement strand
CTTCGGGGCGGCCGAGGATCGCAACAAGCGCGAGGCGACCGCGAAACTCGCCGAGGTCGGTTTGGCGCTTGCCCTTCGGGGCGGCCGAGGATCGCAACAAGCGCGAGGCGACCGCGAAACTCGCCGAGGTCGGTTTGGCGCTTGCCCTTCGGGGCGGCCGAGGATCGCAACTTCGCGTCCGGCCGGGGCCGGCCGTGCGGAGTGCGGGTGGCGGTTGCCCTTCGGGGGGCCGAGGATCGCAACTCCTGGGTTCAGACGAGGCCGGTGTCGATCCATGCTGGTTGCGGTCGCCCTTTGGGGGCGGCCGAGGATCGCAACCACGAGGCCCGCACCGGCAAGATCGCCGTCCTGCTCGTGGCGGTCGCCCTTCGGGACGGCCGAGGATCGTAACCATGACCCCGTGTCGATGCCGAGGATGCCGCCAGGGTGGCGGTCGTCCTTCGGGGTGGCCGAGGATCGCAACGATGGCCTGCGCAAGCGTCTGACGGGCGCGCAGGTTGTGGCGGTCGCTCTCCCGGGCGGCCGAGGATCGCAACCACGTCTTCGCCGACGAGCTGATCAGCCTCGATCCGAGGTGGCGGTTGCCCTTCTGGGCCGCCGAGGATCGCAATGCCTCCAGGTCGACGTCGGCGGCGATGCGCTCAGCGGTGGCGGTCGTCCCCTGGGGCGGCCGAGGATCGCAACACCACCCGGGTCGTGCTGCTCACACAGGGCGAGAGCGTGGCGGTCGCCATTTGGGGCGGCCGAGGCTCGCAACTGCATGTATAACGGGTGGCCGGACGAACCTCTCCTGGGTGGTGGTCGTCCTCCGGGGCGGCTGAGGATCGCAGTGCCGAGGCGGGCATCCGGCCCGCCGGTCCGCACATCGTGGTGGTCGTCCTCCCTGACGGCCGAGGATCGCAACAACGCGGGGGCCGGCCATCGGCCGCCACAGCAAATGTGGCGGTCGTCCTCCCCGGAAACCGAGGACCGCAACAGCTTCAGCATCCCGTCATGGGTGCCACTCGTTGGTGTGGCGGTCGCCCCGAGGCCGAGGATCTCAACCCCGGCCGGGACGCGTTCGGCCCCGGCCGGTCCGGCGGTGGCGGTCGCCCTTCGGGGCGGCCGAGGATCGCAACAGCGTCAGCTCCACTGTCTCCCCGGCCGCGAGCCGGTGGCGATCGCCCTTCTTGACGGCCGAGGATCTCAACAAGGTCGACGACGTCGACAAGCGGCAGGTCAAGGGGTGGCGGTCGCCCCTCTTGACGGCCGAGGATCGCAACAGCGTCAGCCCCCGGCGCGGCAACGCCCGCCGCATCGTGGCGGCCGAGGATCGCAACCTGACGCAGCGCGTGGGAGGCCGGGTCCACGACGGTGTGACGGTCGCACTCTCAGGCGGCCGAGGATCGCAACGCCGACGTCGCCACCGCGGTCGGCGCCGGCCCCGGCGTGGCGGCCGAGGATTGCAACCGACAGGCTGCCCAGGCGTCGGGATCCATCTACGCGTGTGGCGGTCGCCCTTCGGGGGGCGAGGATCGCAACACCGCCACGCTGACGGTGCGCTCGGTCTCGCGGCCAGTGGCGGTTGCCCTTCGGGGCGGCCGAGGATCGCAACATCGGCGGCCTCAAGGACGGCGGCGAGCTCGGCGCCCGGTGGCGGTCGCCCCTTGTGGCGGCTGAGCATCGCAACGACCCGTACATGACCCAGAACATCGAAGGGCCCGCGGGTGGCGGTTGCCCTCTGGGGTGGCCGAGGATTGCAACGGTTACGACGGTAAGCCGATCGGCTACGACGACTGGTGGCGGCCGTCTTCCGGGGCGGCCGAGGATCGAAACCCGTTGGCCAGGTGAAGCCGGACGCCTGGGTCGAGCAGTGGCAGTCGTCCTTCGGGGCGGCTGAGGATCGCAAAACCGGCAACGGTCGCGATGGCATGCTTCGTGAGAGCCCGTGGCCGTTTGGGCGGCCGAGGACCGCCGCAGCTGGGGCGTCGTTGGCTCGGCGGATTTGAATCGGTTGCTGCGACAGGAGCGGATGGATGGGGAGAGGCTCGGGGACTTGTCGGGGACCACGCGTCGTTCACCCTCGCCGCTGAGTCGCATTTCGGTGAACGAACAGCGCGGGCTGTCTACCGTCTGACGTGCAGTGATGAATATCCTCGGGCGACTGGGGGTCAAGGGGTCGCAGGTTCAAATCCTGTCGTCCCGACTGTGAAGTCGCTTGTGAGAGCGGGTACTTGGGAAACCGAGGGCAGGGCCCGCTCTTGCTGGTTTTCGGGGCCTGTTTTTTGGTCCCGGGTGGTCCCCAAATGGTCCCCAGGTTTGGCCGCAGTTCCGTCGCCAGCCGTTGCTCGGGTGGCTGGTGCGCGGATCGTTCTTCGATCTCAAGGTGAAGTGCGAGACCTCCTTGCTGTTCTGCTGGAGCGAGGCGTGGTGACGCACTTGACCTTCGGTCAAGTGCGTCGGCCGCGGGTCAAGTGGGTCGAAATGGTTCATATCGTGGCATTTCCAAGGCTCTTCTGGCGTCTGCTGCTTGCCGTCGAGTGGCTCGGGCAGCCTCGGAGCGGCTTTTCGGCGGCCATGTCGAGGCGATGGCAGTTACGGTGTGTTACCAGTGGCGGGTGATCTGGCCGTCGCGTTGGAGTTTCTCGAGGTGATGAGTGAGGGCTTGGCCCGCTTCCAGGATCCGGAGCACGTCGGGGCGGAAGTAGCGCTGGGTGGTGATGATGAGCCGGTGGCCTGCGATTTCCTTGAGGATGTGCGGAAGGATGCCGGCGTCGGCCATCCAGGTAAGGCCGGTGTGGCGCAGGTCGTGGCGACGCAGGTGTTCGTAGCCGAGGTCCCGGGTGACGTCGTCCCAGTGGGTGGCGTCGCGCAGGACTGCGGTGCTGATGCGACCGCCGCGCGGGCCGGTGTAGGGGCGGGCGTCCGGGTCGCCTCGCGCCGCTTGTATCCGCCTGATGGTGAGCGGGCGCAACGGTTCGATGATCGGGATGAGGCGGGCGGCTCTGCCCTTGGTGTGCTTGTCGACCAGGCCGCCGGGAGCGGGGGTGGTCTGTCGGCGGCAGGTCAGGAGCCACTTGTCGGTATCGATGTCGTGGGCCCGGACTCCGGAGACCTCGCCGATCCGTGTGGCAGTGCAGGCGCTGTGGACGACGACATCACCCCATCCGCCCCGCGCAGCTCACCGTCCAGCACCGCCTTCATCTCCCGGGCCGTGTCGGCGGGTCTTGTGTTTCCCGTTCTCCGGGGCCAGGTCGACGCGGTACGTCCACCCGTGCCCCGCCTCCTCCAGCAACCGCACGCACCACGGACCCAACTGCTTTCCGTGCCCGTCCGAACAACCACACCGCCGGTACACCCGACCACGCTGCGCACTCTGTCCCATGAGCTTCCCCTCTTCTTGGACTGGGTGGTGACTCTGGGGCAGGAATGACTGCAGTGTCGGGTGTGGCGGCAGTGCGTGCAGGGCGGTATGCGAAGCACTCAGAACCCGACGGCGAAGACACGCTCAAGACGACGCACCACCCGGAAGATCACGATCCGTTGGCAGTGGGTAGGCGACCGTGAACCGCCCTCGGGAGCCGGCCCGGCGAGCCGGTCGGCGCACCGGTTGTCGGGATCGCACGGCGGTATTTGCGGAAGGTCCGACAGACCTGGATCACCGGCAGCAGCCGCGGCGGGGTGGTCGGCCCGGCTGAACGGAAGGGGTCTGCCGGTGTAGGCCGGTAGCAACTGGATGATGTTGCACAGTGATGAGGGTTTCGGCCCCTCGGAGCCGCCCCCGCGGAGGGAAGCCCCAAACCGCCTCCTGCTGCGTCGGCTGAAGACCGTCGCGGTGAGGGTCGGAGGAAGAGGTGCTCTTGAAGGGGCGTGGCCGGCCTGGCCCCCGCCTCGGATACCGTGTTCCTCTACGGGGTGCCATAACGGATGTGACACCCCCCACCGGAGGTTAGTCAGCGTATGAGTTCAAAGCGCAGCAAGAATCCAGCCCTGCCCGTGCTTGACGACGCATTCCGACTCGCGTCGGTCAAGGACACCGAGGAGTCCACCCGTGACTTGGCCGCGCGGCTGGCCACCACAGAGCTGCGCCGCGCTTCCCACCCGGGCCGGGTCACCTGGGAGCCCATCGATCAGGCCGAGCCCGTACCGGTCCCGCCGACTGTGGTCGACGGTGACGGGGACCTGTGGCTGCGGGACCGGGGCACTGGCACCTGGACCATGCCCGAGTTCGACCCGAAGGAGTTCCCGGCCCGCTGTGGCGAGGTGCTGACGTGGAACGAGCTTGCCTGCGAGTACGGCCCGCTGACCGCGTTGGCCGACGACCGCCACATCGGCGGCCGCCGGCGCTGACCGCGCAGCCCTCCGGGACGACCGCGCCCCTGAAGCGCCCGTTGCGGGTAGCCGGGAGCTCCAGCTCACCGCCGAGCCCGACGGTGGCGGCGAGCAGGTGAGCGTGGTGGTGGCCGAGCAACGCGGGGCGGCCCTGGCGCCACCCGACACCCTCGGTCCGGCCCGCGTCGGTGGCCGGCCGGGGTGGCGGGTAGCGGTCGGCGATCAGTCCGCCGTGGCGATCAGCGGCTGGAGCAGGACGTCGGGGTGGGCGCGCTGGAAGGCGTTCAGCTGCCACTTGTCGGCGAACAAGGCCAGCAGCACGTCATCCGAGCGGCGGGTGAGCACCTCGCCGCTGATCAGGCGGGCTTTGGCCAGGGCAGCGGCGCCGTCGGCGTCAGTGATCCGGGCCAAGCGGTAGGAGAGCTGGTCGAGGGCGATCGGGGAAGAGAACTCGTGCTCCATCCGGTGCAGGATCACATCGAACTGCATCGGGCCGACCGCGGCCATGACCGGCGCCTGGTCGCCACGCCGGTCGGAGACCAGCACCTGGATCACGCCTTCCTCGTCGAGTTGGGCGACGCCCTTGCGGAACTGCTTGGACCGGCTGATGTCCTTGGGCCGTGCCACCGCGAAGTACTCGGGGGCGAAGGCGGGCAGCGGGGGAAACTCGGTCTTCTTGCCGGTGAATAGGGTGTCGCCGACCCGCAGCGCGCTCGCGTTGATCAGGCCGACCACATCGCCGGGGTACGCGGTGTCGACCACGGTGCGCTCGGCTCCGAAGACGGTGTGCGCGTACTTGGTTGCGAACGAGCGGCCGCTGGCCGCCCGGGTGACGTGCATGCCGCGCTCGAAGACGCCGGAGCAGACTCGGACGAAGGCGATCCGGTCGCGATGGGCCGGGTCCATGTTCGCCTGGATCTTGAACACCAGGCCGGAGAACTCCTCGCCGACCTCGCGGCTGCCGCCCTTGGCCAGCTGGCGGGGCCCGGGAGCCGGAGCGAGGTCGACCACGGCGTCCAGCAGGAGCTTCACACCTATGTTGGTCAGCGCGGCGCCGAAGAAGACCGGGCTGATCTTGCCGGCCTCGAAGGCCTCCTGGTCGTAGCCGGGGCCGGACGAGAGCACCAGCTCCAGCTCCTCCAGCGCGGTCGTCCAGGCTTCGCCCTCCTGCTCGGCGGCCCTCTCGGAGGTGAGCTGCTCCTCGAGGGCGGCGTGCGTGCCGGCCGGCACCTTGGTGTAGCGCAGCATCTGCTCGGTGTTCCCCGCTTCGACCAGGCCGCGAAGGTTGCCCGCGCTGCCCACCGGCCAGACGACCGGGACGGGGGTGATCCCGAGGTGCGTCTCGATGTCCTCGAGCAGGGTGAGTGCGTCCTGGCCGCGCCGGTCCCACTTGTTGATGAAGGTGATCACGGGGACGCCGCGATGGCGGCAGACCGCGAAGAGCTTGCGGGTCTGCTCCTCCAGGCCCTTGGCCGCGTCGACCAGCATGATCGCGCAGTCGACGGCGGCCAGCACCCGGTAGGTGTCCTCGGAGAAGTCGGCGTGGCCGGGGGTGTCGACCAGGTTCATCACGTGGCCGCGATAGCCGAACTGCAATGCGGCCGAGGTCACCGAGATGCCGCGCTCGCGTTCCAGTTCCATCCAGTCGCTGGTCACGCCGCGTCGGTCACCCTTGGCGTGCACCGCACCGGCGGAAGTGATCGCCCGCGCGTGCAGCGCCAGCGCCTCGGTGAGCGTGGACTTGCCCGCGTCCGGATGGCTGATCACAGCGAAGGTCCGTCGGCGGCCGGCCTCATGAAGGACCTGCTGGACGGGGATCGACTGTACGGTGCTCACGTGTTTCCTCGGGTACGCATCGGCAGCAGGCCGGGTGACGCCTCTCCGTACCTGGTGAGCCGGGGATCAGGTCCGCCGGCCCAGGAAGCGATAATAGGCTGTCGGGCGGCGTGGCCCCGAAATTCCCGTTCGCTGGGGGAGAGGCTGATCCAGGCCCGGCTGGCCTCGGTCTTGGGCCGGCCGAAGGCCAGGCCGTCGTTGTCGACGGCGGCGAGCGTCCAGCGGACGAAGAGCCGGCGGTCCATGAGGTGGACGTCCGACCAGTACAGGGCGAGGACCTCGCCGCGGCGCAAGCCGGTACCAAGGATGACCTCGAACAGGTCGGTGAGCTGGTCGGCGTACCGCTCGGCGTTGTGCCGCAGGAAGCTCGCGGCCTCTTCCGGAATCCAGCAGGTACGCACGGCGGCGCTGGGCTTTGGCGGGACGGAGTGCTTGGCCGGGTTGTTGCGCAGCCGCCAGGAGGAGACGGCGTCGTGCGTTGCGCAAGGGTGGGTCAAGGGGTCGCAGGTTGAATCCTGTCGCCCCGAATGTGAAGTCGGTTGTGGGATCCGGTACTTGGGAAACCGAGTGCCGGCTCTTCCTGTTGCTGCGTCAGCTGGTGGTCGCATGGTGGTCGCCGGGCCACATCGGCCAGGTGGGTGACTGGTCCGCTGTTCCTGCCTGTCGATACGCGGGCAGTTGCCGGTGCGGGCGTGGGCGTGGGCGCCAGGGGCGTCGGGCGCGGCAGACGGGTCGGCCGAGGACGGCGCGGTCGGCGTTGTCGAGGATCCAGGCGACGGCGTCGACGGCTGCGCGGGCGGCGAGTTGGGTGAGCTCGGTGTAGATGTTCGCGCTGGTGGACAGGGTGCGGTGGCGCAGGGCTTTGGAGATGACGGGCATGGGGACGCCGGCTGCTGTGGCGAAGCCGGCCATGAGGGGGCGCAGGTCGTGGAGGGCGATGCGGGGGACGCCGGCCTTGTCGCAGAGCAGGTGGAAGTGGTCGAGGACGTTCTTGGGGTGCAGGGGTCGGCCGTGGCGGTGGAAGACGTAGCCGCCGCTGTCGGCGATGCTGCCGAAGGCGCGGGTGCCGGCGCGGCCGTCGAGGGCTGAGGCGACGCGGTCGGGGAGGGCGACCCGCATCCTGCTGCCCTTGGGTTTCGGGGCGGTGAGCAGGAGCTGGTTGTTGTCGACGGCGGAGAGCGTCGCGTGGACGAAGAAGACGCGGTCGGTGAGGTGGACGTCGTCCCGGCGCAGGGCGAGGGCTTCGCCTTTGCGGATGCCGGAGCGCGGGCCGCTGACCGAGTTATGGCCGCGGTGAGGGGTCCGGGCCGTCCGGGGCGTGCGGGCGGCGCCGCCGTTGGGCAGGCGGGGCTTGGTGATCGCGTCCGCGGCCTCGGCGAAGTGCTTGCGCTCCTCCTCGCGGCGCCGGCCCTCGGCCACCGGAAACAGGAGCGTGGACCCGGGGAGGGCGAAGCCCTCCGACGGCGGTTCGCGCAGAGGCCAGAACCGGGGCACGGATGGACCAACCGACCATGACCGGCGGACGTACGGTGACGACCGAGTCGACCCCGCCTGCCCGTGCGGCCCGGTCCATGCCCGCCGCCGGCACCCCACCCGCCCCGTAGGGCGCGCCGCGGCATCCGCCTTCCCCGGCGGACGACTGGTGGACGTCGACGAGCAGCGGCCGACCCGCCCAGAGCGCGCTCCGGTGTGCCGTCGGTGGCACAGCGGACCCCGGCACATCGGGTGGTGCGCTCCGGGACCAGAGGAGAGAACGACATGACGGACGACCACGGCCTCCCGCGGAGGTTCACCCGCTCCGAGACCGCCCGTGCGGAGGCGTTCAGCGACGGCGTGCTGGCCATCGCCGTGACCATCCTGGTCCTCGGGCTCACGGATCCGCCCCACGAACCGGGCGGACTCGGGCTGGCTCTGCTCCGCCAGTGGCCGGTCTACCTCGGCTACCTCGCATCCTTCAGCTATGTGGCGGTCATCTGGCTGAACCACCATCAGGCCTTCGCTCGGATAGCTGCCATGGATCGCGGGCTGCACGCGGCCAATCTCCTCCTGCTCTTCACCACCGCGGCGCTCGCCTTCCCCACCGCGGTGCTGTCGGGCGCACTGCAGAACAGCGTCTTCGATACCGACGCTCGCGTGGCCGTCGCGCTGTACGCCGGGATCGCGGCGGGCATGTGCGGCAGCTGGATCGTGCTCTACGGCCATCTGAACCGCCGTCCGGAGCTGCTGCACCACGCTGTCGAACCCTCCTACGTCGCTCACGGCAGGGTCCGCTCGTGGGCAGGCATGGTGGCATATGTCCTCGCCGGCGCGGTCGGTGCGCTGACCACCCCGGTCGCCGCACTCGCCGTGTTCGTCGTGCTGCCGGTCTTCTACTTCCTGACCAGCGAGGGGTTGCGGCTGCCCGGTCGCGGCCGGCGGGACGGGAATCGCCGGAGGTGGGCGAGGGACCGGTGAGCCGTCCGGCCGGTACCCGGCTCCATTCCGGGCGGGAGGATCCCGGCGGCCGTCAAGACCAACGCGCGGCGGTGGTGCGCCCGGCCCGCCGTGTCTGGCCGGCATGGCGGCCCGGTTGCGCGCTTGAGGGGCCTCCCGCGGACGGAGATGCACCGTGGAAGGCCCCCGTGTGCGCGGCGGAAGGCCGACGGACTGCGGCGCGTGGTCACCGACGCGGGCGCCCGAGCGCATTGGCCCGGGCGGTTGCCGCGAAAGTCCGCGACGCCCGCCCGCGACGCCCGCCCGCGACGCCCGCCCGCGACGCCCGCCCGGGTCGGTCGGTCGGGTCGGTCGGCCGGAGAGCGGGGCCGGTGCGCGACGCTCAGCGTCCGCTCACCAGGCCGTCCCGCTCGGTGGTGCGCTCGTCTCCGCATCGGAACATCACCGAGGTCGCCCTGGAGCCGGGGATCAGCCCGGAGGGCTGCGGGGCTGGGGCATGCAGGACCGCCCCGACTGGGGCGAAGGCCTGCCCGGGGAGCTGACCGGTCCCGAGCACGAGGGACTCACCCGGCTGCGTCGCCAGAACCTCGACCGGCAGAGGACCATCGAGTTCCTGCGCGAGGCCGACTGTTTCGCGGCCGAGAGGACACGGTGGTCCGCTTCCGTTTGGTCGAGGACCACCACGGCGCCTGGGGCGTCAAGCGGATCTGCCACGTCCTGGGCATCGCCCGGTCCTCGCAGTCAGCGTGAACAGGGTCGGTTCGAGCGGGTGGCGGTCGTGGATCCGCGCGGCGGCGGGCACGGGAGAGGGGGAGGCGGAGGAAGTCACGTGGGTGGTCCTTTCACGGCTCTCGCCGGGCAACGCCGGGCGCCGCCAAGCGACAAGGGCTCGGCGGCGCGGGGTGGTGGAACCGGTCAGGCCGGAAGCGGGCGGCTCAGAGGAAGCAGGGGTCGTCGAGCGCGGGGCCGCCGGCCTGTCCGGGCACCCATTGGCCGCGGGCCGCGCGCCAGGCGCGCTGCTCGTCGGAGTCGGCCGCCGCCTCGGCCAGCCGCTCGGCCTGCCGGACACCGGACAGGCTCGGCGCCGGGGTGGCCTGGTAGCCGCCGAAGCGGGCCACCGGGCTCCACAGCGGGACCACGGCCGGCAGCTCCGGGGCGAGGCCCTCGTGTTCCTGGGCGCCGTACACGATGCGGCCGCCGACCACGGTGAGCACCGACTCGATGTGTGGGATGTCCGCCTCGGGGACGGTGAGGTAGTCCGCACTGAGCACCGTGAGGTCGGCGTAACTGCCCACCCGGAGACGGCCCTTGACCTCCTCCTCGCCGGTGAGTCGGGCGCCGCCGAGGGTGTACAGCTCCAGCGCCTCCTCGCGGCTCAGCCGGTTGGCGGCCGGGCGGAGCGTACGTCCGCTGACGGCCCGTCCGGAGACCAGCCAGTGCAGCGCCACCCACGGGTTGTAGGAGGAGACCCGGGTGGCGTCGGTGCCGGCGGCCACCGTCAGGCCGCGCTCCAGCATCGCCCGCACCGGCGGGGCGTCGGCGGCCGCGGCCGCGCCGTAGCGTCGGACGAACGCCTCGCCCTGGAAGGACAGCCGGTTCTGCACCGAGACGGCGCCGCCGAGCGCCGCGATCCGGTCCAGGCTCGCGGTGGAGACCGTCTCGGCGTGGTCGAAGAGCCAGCGGTTCGCACCGGGGAACAGGCCCTCGGCGGCCAGTCGCTCGAAGACCGCCAGATCGCGGCGGATCGTCTCGTCGTAGCTCGCGTGCAGCCGGAAGCCCCAGTCGTGCTCCATCAGCAGGCGTACCGCTTGCTCGAACCCGGCCTCGTACGGGCCGAGTTCGGGGCGCGGTTCGGAGAAGTTCTCGAAGTCGGCGGCCGCCCAGGTGAGGTTCTCCCCGGCCCCGTTGAGCCGTAGCCATTCGTCCCCGTCGCCGGGGCGGACGGTCTCCACCCAGCGCCGCAGGTCGTCCAGTTCCTGTCCAGCGGTCTGCGGGAAGAGGTGGTAGGCGATCCGGAGTGTCAGCTGGCCGTTCTTCGCCAGTTCAGTGACGGTGCCGTAGTTTTCCGGGAAGCTCTGGAAGCCGCCCGCCGCGTCGATGGCGGAGGTGAGCCCGAAGCGGTTGAGCTCGCGCAGGAAGTGCCGGGTGGAGGTGGCCTTGTCGGCCTCGTCCAGGGTCGGCGCCTTGGCCAGGGTGGAGTACAGCAGCAGGGCGCCCGGGGCGGCCAGCAGCATGCCGGTCGGCTCACCGTCGTGTGCGCGCACGATCTGCCCGCCGACGGGGTCGGGGGTGTCTCGGGTGAAGCCCGCGGCCCGCAGTGCCGCCCGGTTGAGCAGCGCCGACTGGTACAGGTGCAGCACGAACACCGGGGTGTCTGGGGCGGCGGCGTTGAGTTCGGCGAGGGTGGGAAGCCGGCGCTCGGCGAACTGGTCGGCGGACCAGCCGCCCACCACCCGCACCCACTGGCCCGGCGGGGTGCGTTCGGCCTGGGCGCGCAGCATGGCCAGTGCCTGGCGCAGCGTCGGTACGCCGTCCCAGCGCAGCTCCATCACGTAGTTGAGGCCGCCCCGGATGACGTGCAGGTGCGAGTCGTTGAGGCCGGGGACGGCTCGCCGGCCGAGCGCGTCGACCACGCGGGTGCGCGGGCCGACCTGCGGCAGGACGTCGGCGTCGTCGCCGATGGCGGTGATGCGGCCGGCGCGGATCGCGACCGCGCTCGCCCGGGGGCGCAGGGGGTCGCCGGTGTACACCTTGGCGTTGCGCACGACCAGGTCGGCGGTGTGGTCGGGGGAGGCGCCGGGGGCCGGGGGGCCGGGACGGATCCCGGCGACGGGCATGCTCGACATGCGATCTCGCTTTCGGGGAGCAGGAGGAGGGGAGCGGGAGAAGGGGAGCAGAGAAGGGAGCGGTCGATCACTCGCCGATGAAGGCGAGCAGTTCCTTGTTGACCTCGGTGGCGTGCGTCCAGATGAGACCGTGCGGGGCGCCTTCGAGCACCACCAGGCGGGCGTCCGCGATGGCTTTCGAGAGCGGGGCGGCGGTCGCGCGCAGCGGCAGGGTGCGGTCGGCGTCGCCGTGGATGATCAGGACGGGGACGTCGATCCTCGGCAGGTCCGGGCGGAAGTCGGTGAGCCAGGTCGGGGCGCAGTCCGCCGTCGCCTTGGCTGAGGCCGAAACGCCGATGTTCCAGCTGTACTGGACGACCTGGTCGCTCACCCGGTCACCGCCGAGCACGTCCACGTTGTAGAAGTCGGCGAGGAATCCGGCGATGAAGGCGGGGCGGTCGGCGCGGATGGCGCCTTGGATCTCCTCGAAGACGATGCCGTCGACACCGCCCGGGTTGTCCTCGGTCTTCAGCAGGAACGGCGGCACCACGCCGAGCATCGCGGCCTTGGAGACGCGCTCCGAGCCGTAGGTGCCGAGGTAGCGGGTGACTTCGCCGCTGCCCATGGAGAAGCCGACGAGCACCACGTCGCGCAGGTCGATGTGGGTGAGCACGGCGTCGAGGTCGGCCGCGAAGGTGTCGTAGTCGTAGCCGGAGGACGGCTTGTCGGAGGCGCCGAAGCCGCGGCGGTCGTAGGTGATCACGCGGTGGCCGGCGGCCAGCAGTGCGGCCTCCTGCTTCTCCCAGGACGCGCCGTTGAGCGGCCAGCCGTGGATGAGCACGACGGGCCGGCCGGTGCCGTGGTCCTCGTAGTACAGGTTGATGATGCTGGAGTTCTCCTCGTCGACGGGGAGGAAAGGCATGGGCGCACTCCGTGCAGGTGTGGTCCTGCCGACGTCGGAGGCCGGCACGGTGGGGACGCGGTACGGACGAATCCAGGGAGCCGGGGTGGGTGACGGCTTTCCTCCGCACGCACCGGTTCTGGCCCGTCCGGGCAGTTCCGGATCGGGCGCCGGCCGGTCGTTCTCTCGGCCGGGCCGGGCCGGGCCGGGTTGGGCCGGGCGGGGCAACGGCTGCGCGAACGCGGATGGTCAGCGTTTCGGCGCGGGCCTGGGCGGTCCTTGAACCCTAGGAATCCGCATTCTTGATACCGCTGGAAAGGATCTCCGCCAGAACCCGGTCGAGCTCGGCCTGCGCCTTGTCCTCCCAGCGCTCTTCGGCGGACTGCGTCCTGGCCACCACGTCGCGCACATGGGCCGACGCCATCCTGACGACGCACCAGGACTGCCCCGAGATGAGCTCGACGTCCGTCTCGTCCTCGCCGTGGGGGCGGACGCGTACGTCTCCCTCGCCCGTCGGCAGGATGAGTCCGGTGGCGAGCAGATCCCGGCCGAATACCCAGGTCGCGGCCGGTGGATCGTCCTCGACTGCGAAAAGGTCCATTCGGACTGCCAGCGCATCGTCCGGCGAATGCCTCATGCGCAGGGTCAGTTCATGCCATTCGTGCTCTGCTGTCATCAGCCTCGCGCTGATCTTCTTTTCGAGGGGGAGCTGCATTACGGTTCCTTTCGCCTTCATTGAAACTACCGGTGATCCGGATATCGTCGAGCCGTTCCACGCACGCGTTCTTGACCTCCGGTGCACGCGGTTCGAGAAGCAACGTGGCGCGGAAGGACCGGGATTCGCCCGCGCCACGCGGTGCGTTCCGGTCAGCTCGTCGCCCGCACCGCGTCCCGGATCAGATCGGCGACCTGCTTGGGCTCCGACAGGGCGACGGCGTGGGAGGCGTCCGGGAGTTCGACGACGACGGACCCGGCCCGCTCGGCGCCGAAGCGCTGGACCTCCGGGTTGATCGCGCGGTCGGCTCCGGCCACCAGCGCCCAGGACGGCTTCAGCTGCCAGGCGGCGGCGGAGGCCGTCTCGGTGAAGGCCGCAGTGGCGACCGGGCGTTGGGCCGCTGCCAGGACCCCGGCGACCTCCTCCGCCACGTCCGCGGCGAAGACGGCGGGGAAGGCCGCCTCGTCGATGGTGACCTCGACCGCGGAGTCGCCACCGACGAGCGGGTAGGTCCACATCTTCAAGTTGCCCGTCAGTGAGGAGTCGGGGAAGCGTCTTTCCAGATCGCCGAGGCTCTCGCCCTCGTGGAGCACGTACGCGGCTATGTAGACGAGCCCGACGACGTTCTCCGCGGCGCCGGCCACGGTGATCAGCGCACCGCCGTAGGAGTGGCCGACGAGAAGGACGGGGCCGGCTATCTGGGAGACGACGGACGCGACGTAGGCGGCGTCGGAGGCGAGGCCGCGCAGGGGGTTCGGAGGTGCGATCACCGGGATGCCGCGGCTGCGCAGTTCCGAGATGACGCCTATCCAGGCCGCTGCGTCGCCGAAGCCGCCGTGTACGAGGACGACGGTGGGGGTGGTCATGGCGGTTCTCTTCTCGGTGTCAGGCCGCGTGCGGGGCGTCGGCGACGGCCGAGGTTGCCAAGGACTGCCATTCGCTCGGGGTCATGCCGTACGCGCCCCGGAAGGTGCGGCTGAAGTGCGAGGGGCTGCTGAAGCCCCAGCGGTGGGCCACCGCCGCCACGGTGAACCGGCGGTTGGACCGGCTCAGCTCGACCCTGCAGGACTCCAGCCGACGTCGCCGCACCCACTGGCCCACCGTGATGCCCTCGTTCTGGAAGAGCTTGTGCAGGTACCGGACGGAGATGTGGTGGGCACGTGCGATGGACTCCGGCGAGAGGTCCGGGTCCATGAGGTGCTCTTCGATGAAGCACCGGATCCGGGACAGCATCTCGCTGCCGATCGTCGGTGCCTCGGCCTCCTCGCCCTCCTTCCCGGTCCCGAGGAGTTCCATGAGCAGGACGGACAGGAGGTGGACGGCCGTACGGGCGAGCCGGTCCCCGGGCCTGGAGCGGCGGAAGTCCGCCTTGTCGGCGAGTGCGGACAGGAAGTCCGAGACCAGCGCCCCCAGCCCGTCGCCACCGGGCACGGGAACACCCACCACCTGGTCCAGTTCCGACTCCGTGACTCCCAGATAGCCGCGGGGCACCCGGAAGAAGATCATGTGGCAGTCGTCGCCGAACTGCAGGAGGTGGCGCCTCGCCGGGTCGCAGAAGACCAGGTCGTGCGGCTCCAGCGCCGTTCTGACCCCCTCGCGGACGGTGGCCGCCGACCCCCGGACGTGCATCCCGAGATAGAGGAAGTTGCCGTCCCCCTCGCTCGGTATGCCGGAACGAATCTCGACGAGCCATTCGGAGGAGGACGCCGGCCGGAGAGGGGCCGGCCGACGTTCCGCCCTTTCCGGCGCGCGTGACATCACTGACTGGGTCATGAGAACTCCAAGCCTACGGTTCTTTGCGGTGGAGCAGCCGTTCGCGCGGCCGCCGGAACGGACACGGAGGCGGTCTACGCTCTCAGGTCCGGTTCCTCGGCGAGGAATTTCTCCACCACCGCGTTGAAAGCCGCCGGGTTCTCGAGGAACGGGAAATGCGAATTCGCCACCTCGGAGGTGAAGACATGGATTCGGGCGCCGGGAATCTGCCGGGCGACGAATCGCTGCGATTCGGGGTTCACATGGCTTCCCTCGCAGCCGATCACCAGGGTCGGCACATCGATCCGGGGAAGCACGTCGCGCCAGTCCTGGGCGCAGTGGTCGAACAGCAGGGGGACGCCGGCGTGGGCGGGCGTCGAGGTGATCTCCTGTGCGACGAAGGCGAGGATCTCCGGGTCCGGCTCACCCGAGAACATGCCGCGCACGAAGTCGGCGCGCACCGTGTCGCCCCCGGGGGCTGCGAGCGCGGCACCCAGTTCGAGGAGCTGCGACACGTCGAAGATGGCGCCGGACTGCTGCTGCTCCTCCCCGGTCGTCCAGGGGACGGCGGCGACGGCCGCCGGCTGGTCGACGGCGACGAGGCGCCGGAGCCGTCCGGTGCCGTACTGGTCGATGAAGCTCCACCACACCGAGACGCCCATCGACCACCCCAGGGCGTCGAACCGCACCAGTCCGAGGTGGTCGACGAGTTCGAGCACATCGCGGGAGAACCGGGCGATGCGGTAGCCGTGCTTCGGCTTGTCGGACAGCCCGTGGCCCCGGAAGTCGACGGTGACCACGCGACGGCCGGGCGACAGGTTCTCGACCTGGTGGCGGAACATCGCCTGGGTCTGGCCCCAGCCGTGGAGCATGACCAGGGGGACGCCCTCGCCACCGGTGTCCCGGTAGGCGAGGCGTGTCCCGTCGGTGGTGATCAGTTCCTTCATGACCTCTTCCTTCCCTGGCCACGGGCCTGTGGTCGTGCCCGCGCCGTCTCTCACATCTTCGATGACGGTCCTTCGCCGCCACCACCGCGTGCTGTAGGAATCGGGTCGCGGATCCTTCTCGCTTTGTCGAAGCGGCGAGGACCGGCGAGGACCGGTGGGGGCCGGCGAGGACCGGTGGGGGCCGGCCGGGATCAGGCGGCCCGGTCGTCCCCGGCGGCGAGGAGTTCCTCGATCCTGAGCCCCAGGTGCAGCGTGAGCCGGTGACCACCGTCGTCGAGGTCGAGTCCGGTGATCTCCTGGATCTGGCGCAGGCGGTAGTAGAGCGACGTGCGGTGGAGCCGCAACGCCTCGGCGGTCCTGGGGATCGATCCGGCGTGTTCGAGGAAGCAGCGCAGGGTGTCCCGGAGCCGGTCGTCGCCGTGGGCCTCGTTCAGGGCGCGCAGCGGCTCGGGGACGAGGGAGGCGTTCAGTGCGTGCTCGGGG
Organism: Kitasatospora sp. NPDC042419; assembly: GCF_056437345.1. Lineage (NCBI taxonomy): Bacteria > Bacillati > Actinomycetota > Actinomycetes > Kitasatosporales > Streptomycetaceae > Kitasatospora > Kitasatospora sp. NPDC042419. The sequence goes on along the minus strand of NZ_JBWKAW010000026.1, from coordinate 101,188 downwards.
AGCTGGAGGAGCACGGCGAACTCCCCGAGCAGGTCCCAGTCCCCGATGCTTCGCAGTGAGGGGATCCGGCGCGCGGCCCGGGCCGCGACGAGGGACTGCTCGTACGACCGCCAGGCGTGCTGCAGGCCCAGGTGCCGCCCGCCGACACCGATGACCGGAGACGCCGACGGTTCCAGGAACGTGGCGAGTTCGTCGAGGATGCGGGCCGACTGGACGGCGACCTCGGGCGGGGCGGGAGGCCGCTCACGCAGTTGGAGCAGGACCGCCCGGTCCTGGTCGACCGCGAGGATGCCGTGCGCCGAACGTGTTTGCCGGAAGCCCTCCAGAGCTCCCCACAGTGCCGCCTCGGGTTGCCGTACGGGCTCTGTTCCGCGGCTCAGCTTGACCAGGGTGACCAGGACGTGTTCGGCCTCCCCGAGCAGCCCGAGTTCCACGGCCCGCCGGCGTGCGGCGGTGCGGGTGACGACGTTGGTGTCGACGAGTTCCAGGACCAGGGTCTGTTCGTCGGTCTTCCGAGTGTCGGCGCCGAGCTGCTCGACGTACATCTGGGCGGCCATCAGGCCCGCGGCCCGCCCGATGGCTTCGGTCTCCTTCGGTTCGAGCGTCATCTCGGGCGCCACCACCATGAGCAGCCCCAGGAGGTGACCGCGCTCGCGCAGCGGCACGACGTAACGGGGCAGGAGCCCGAGGTCGTCACGGCCCTGGATGAATCCGGGCCTGGCCCACTGGGTCACTCCTTGGGCGAGTACGTAGCGGATCGTCGCGTTGTCGGCGCGGCCCTGGAGCAGCGTGCCGATGCGTACCGGGTCCTCGTCGCCGAAGTGGCGACTCGTGCAGACCACCCGGACCAGCGGATCATCGATCGCGACGGACCGGCCGAGCTGCTCCGCGAGTTCGTCGACGAGCGCCTGAAGTCCAGGGCTGCCAGGGCGGGCTCGCTGGAGCCTTGCGGTCATGCGCTGTTCCTCTCTCGACCAACTGTTCCCTGCGGAACGCTTCCTTTCCGCAGCTGTTGATCATTTTGAGGAGACGGCGACGTCGGCACATCGCATGAAGGGTCCATAGGTACGGCGTCGTCAGGGGATACGAAGCGGTCACTCTCCGCTGTCGCGTCTCTCCACCAGTCGGGCCAGCTCCGCGCGGGAGCGGATGTCGAGTTTGGTGTAGGCGCGGCGCAGGTGCGAACCCACCGTGTGGGGCGACAGGGAGAGCTGTTCGGCCACCTGCGGGTTCGTCAGCCCCTGGGCCACGAGCCGTGCCACCCGGAGCTCGGACGCTGTCAGCTCGGGCCATTCCGTGGCCGATCCGGCCGATGAGGGGCGTCGGCGCACGCCGGCGGCCCGCAGGCGTCGACGGATCCGCGCGACGTGCCGCTCGGCACCCGCCTGGGTGTAGAGGACGAGAGCCTTGTCCAGGTACGGCACCGCCTCGGGTGTACGGGTGGTCGCGAGCTTGCGTCCGACGTCCTCCAGCGCCGACGCCCGGGCGATGGGGCGTGAGCACCCCTCGTACAGCCGGACGGCGTGCAGGAGGTGCGCCAGATCGTTGTCGAGCAGCCCGCGGGCGTGCGCGGCACCGGCGGCGAGGATCGTGAAGTCCGGGTTGCGCGCGGCTCGCCGCTCGGCCACCTCGACGGCCGGGGCGGCCCGCTCGGATGCGCCGGCGCGCAGGGCCATGCGGACGAGGGCGGGAGTGTCCATCGGGTCGACCGGGCTCACCAGGGCCGGCCGTTCCTCGGCGAGCGCCGCCAGCACCTCGTCGAGTTCCGCCAGGGCGCGGTCGGGCCGGCCGTCGAAGTCCGCCAGCAGTACCAGCATCCAGGCGCCGACGCTACGGGCGAGCGGTGCGCCCGTACCCCGTACGCGCCGCGCCTGCGCCGCGCACCGCTGGGCGGCCTCGCGGTCGTCGGTGTGGATCGCCACTCGCGTCAGCGTGTACAGGAGCATGAGTTCAGCGAGGTCTCCGCTGTCGAACGCACCCCTCATGTCGGCGGCGGCTTCCGCCTCGGCCCGGGCTTCCGCCAGCCGTCCGGCGTCCAGGAGCGCCCGGGCGCGGTGCATGAGCCACAGGCGTGCGGCCGCCGCCTGGCCCTGGTGGCGGGTGTCGTGGACCCCGGCCTCGGCGAGCGCGAGCGCCTCCGCGGTGCGGCCGGCCACGGTCAGCAGCAGGCACTGCCACAGCGCCTCCGGGATCCAGACCGAAGGGGCGATGCCCAGGCCGGCCGCCAGCGCGGCCGCCCGGCTCGCCCGGCGGAGCGCCTCGTTCCAGTCCATCCGGTAGAAGCACAGGGCCGAGTCGACCACCATCATGGTGGCCTGGGCGATGCCGTCCCGGGCCGCATCGGTGGCCTCCCGCGCCTCGGCAGCGGTCTGCTCCGCGCCCTCGGGGTCACCCGCCAGCGACAGGCCCAGGCACAACAGGGCGAGCAGCCGGGCCCGCAGTGCGGCCGGGATCCCGGGCAGTGCCGCCCCCGCACGGGCCTGGCGGACGGCCTCGGCGAAATCGAAGTGACTGGCGAGGCGCGCCATGGCGAGGCGTATCCGCGCCTCGTCGTCGGGCCGGAGATCACCGGCTGCCAGGGCCGACGCCCCCAGGTCGTGTGCCTGGGCCGGCTGCCCCATCTGCCAGAGCAGCGGGAGCGCCTCGGCGATGACCTTCGGCCGTTCCGTCGGGTCCTCCAGGGTGAGTTCCAGGGCTCTGAGGCTGAGCTCCGCCGCTGCTTCGGGCGCGGTGGCCGCGAGATCGGCCGCGGCGGCACGCAGCCGTTCGACGGCCGTCCGGTCGCCGAGCCGCACGCCCACGGACACCGGCGCGTATGGGGCGATCGGGGACGCCGTACGCGCCGGTGGCACCTCGGCGGCATGACCCCGCAGGGTGGCGCGCAAGGTGGGAGGGAGACCGGCTTCCACGGCCTCACGGATCAGTTCGTGGCGGAACTCCAGACGGTCGTTCCTTTCGACGAGCAGACCGGAGTCGAGGGATTCCTGAACTGCGCCGATCAGCGCCGCCGGTGATCTGCCGAGCAGCTCGGCCAGCAGTTCCACGGTGACGGGGCGTCCCGCTGCGGCCGCCGTTTCCACGAGTTCGCGGGCCGGGGTGGGAAGCCGGGTCAGTCGGTCTGAGACGGAGGGCAGTTGGGGGAGGGGGAGGGACCCGGCCGACAGCCGGGCCGTGTCGTTCTCGATCGTCACCAGCCCCTCGTTCCGTATCGCGTCGAGCAGGTCCTTGAGCAACTGCGGTACCCCTTCGGCGCGGCGCGCGACACGGAGGACGCCCGGGTCGGGAATCGCGCCCAGGGCGTCCTCCGCGATCCGGGCGACCGCCGGGTCACCGAGCGGCCCCAGGAGCAACTCGTGCGCCCCGGTCTGCCGAATCCTGTCCAGCGTCGTGCGGACCCGGGGAGGCACGCTCCCGTGGCGCACGGCGACCAGCCACAGGATCGGGTGCGGCGCGAGTGCGGCCGCCAGGGTGTGGAAGGTGAGGAGCGTCAGTTCGTCGCACCACTGGAGGTCGTCGAGGACGATGAGCAGCGGCCCGCTCCGAGTGGCCTCCCGCAGGCGGTCCCCCAGTTCCTGGAGCAGCCAGAACCGCTGGCCCGGCGTCGCGGCGAGGTCCCGTAGCCGGTCGGCACCCGCGAGCGGTTCCTCCCCCGAGAACAGGCCGTCCAGCAACGGGCCGAGCGGCACGAACTGTTCGTCGGGGTCGGCTCCGCCCTGGAACACCCTCGTCCCGCGCCGTTTCGCGGACGCCGACGCCTCCGCGAGCATCCGCGACCTGCCGATGCCCGCAGGGCCTTCGACGAGGACGATCCCGCCTGCCCCCCGGGCTAGGGCGTCGAGTCGCGCCTCGACGAACGCCAGTTCCTCAGCCCTGCCGCGGACCGGTGTCCCCCCACCCTCGACGTCCCCGAGGAAGGGCCATGTCGTCAATCGGTTCACACTCACTCCGCCGGACGGGGCCGCACGGGACGGGGCTCGTCCAACGGCGGTACGGCGGATCAGTATGCGGCACGGCGGCTTCGCCCGGGCAGGCCGTCGGCGTACTCGTCTCCTCCGGATCCCCAGTCCGCGGACGCCGCGTACACCGCGGTGGGGACAGCAGTGGCACGCAGGTACGCGAAGAGCGGTCGCATGGCGTGCTCCAGCACGAGGGAGTGGCGAGCCGTACCACCGGTGGCCGCGACCAGGACCGGTTTGCCCGCGAGGGCGTCCGGGGCGATCACGTCGAAGAAGGACTTGAACAGGCCGCTGTAGGAGGCCGTGAACACGGGGGTGACGGCGATCAGGCCGTCGGCTCCGGTCACCGCGTCGATCGCGGCGGCCAGGCGCGGTGCCGGAAAGCCGGTCACGAGATGGTTTGGCGACGTCGCCGGCCAGTTCGCGCAGCTCCACGACCTCGGCCGACACGGCGCGGCCCCGGACGGCGAGTTCGTCGCGGACCGAATCGGCCAGCCGGTCAGCGAGCAGGCGGGTGGAGGAAGGGGTGCTCAACCCCGCGGAAACCCCCGACGGTGAAGCTGCCGAACTGCATGATGCTTCTGCTCTCCTGAACCTGTCTGGATGCGGTGATCGCGGGCCTCGTAGCCGGAGGACTCCTGATCGTCCGGCGCCGGCGCCCGCGGCAGCCGGACGTCCGGCTGCCGCGGGCGGGGGCTCACTGCGCGCGAGCGGGCGGGAGCGGCCTCACTTCGCCAGGAACGCGAGGAGCGCGGCGTTGACCTCCTCCGCGTGGGTCCACAGCAGGCCGTGCGGGGCGCCGTCGATCTCGACGTAGTCGGCGGACGGGAGCGCCTTGTGGAAGGGACGCGCGGTGTTCTCGGCCGGGAGGATGCGGTCGGCCGTGCCGTGCAGGATCAGGGCGGGGACGTCGACGGCCGGGATGTCGGCGCGGAAGTCGGTGTACCAGGTCGACGGCGCCGCCGAGGCCGCGAAGGAGCCGCCGCCGGCCGCGGTGTTCCAGCTGTTGCGGACGGCCTCCTCGCTGATGCGGGTGCCCAGGTTCTCGTCGAGGTTGTAGAAGTCGTTGAAGAAGGCGGTGTAGTAGGCGTAGCGGTCGGCCTTCACCGCGGCGACGATGCCGTCGAAGAACTCCTTCGGGGCGACACCGTCCGGGTTGTCGTCGCTCTTCAGCAGGCAGGGCTCCAGCGAGGCGAGGAAGGCGACCTTGGCGACGCGGGCGGTGCCGTACGCGGAGACGTAGCGGGCGACCTCGCCGGTGCCCATGGAGAAGCCCACGAGGACGGCGTCGTTCAGGTCGAGGGTCTCCATCACGGTGTTCAGGTCGGCCGCGAAGGTGTCGTAGTCGTAGCCGGTCGTCGGCTGGGAGGACCGGCCGAAGCCGCGGCGGTCGTAGGTGATGACGCGGTAGCCGGCGTCGAGGAGCGCGGCGCTCTGGCGCTCCCAGGAGTGGCCGTCGAGGGGGAAGCCGTGGATGAGCACGACCGGCCGGCCGGTGCCGTGGTCCTCGTAGTAGACCTCGACGGCGGTGGTGTTCTCCTGGCCAACGGTGATGTACGGCATGGCTGTGTCTTCCTCGCTTCGGTTCGGCTGGTCCGCGCGTCGTCGCGGCGCGGAATGCCGTCACGCTATGGCGGGGGAGGCGCCGCCGATTGTCGTGCGGCGCCCCGGGCCTTGCCCGCGGGCGCAGAGTGCGCGGACGCGGACGGGCCGGCCGCGTCGACTTCGGCCTGCGCCAGGACCAGCCGGGTCAGGTGGACCCGTGAGTTCACCGAGAGCTTGCGGAAGATCGACGTCAGATGCGTGTTGACCGTGTGCGGAGACACGACCAGGGCGGCAGCGGCCGACCGGTTGGTGTGTCCTGCGGCGATGAGCCGGGCGACCTTGCGTTCCGAAGCGGTGAGCGCGTCCCACCCCTGGCTGGGGCGAGGGCGGGCCGGACGCCGGCCGGAGCCCGTCACGGCCCGGTCCAGTTCCGCCCGGACCCTGTCGGCCTCGAAGCCGGCCCCAGCGTGGGCGTACGCCTCGTACGCCCTCGTCAGGGCGGGTATCGCGGCGGCGTCTCCCGCGGCCGACAGCGCGCGGCCGAGGTCGGCGCAGGCCGCCGCGAGGTGCAGCGGCCGGGGCCCGTTGAGAAGGATCCGGACGGACCGTTCCAGAAGGCCGGGATCGGCGTTCACCAGCGCCGCCGTGTGAGTGGCCGTCCCCTGTGCCGTCGGCACGGCGGGGTTGTGGGAGGCGTAGTCGGCCGCCTGGGCCGCGAGGTCCACGGCCAGGGCCCGGTCTCCGGCACGCAGGGCGATCCGCACGGCCTCGACGAACCGGGTGCGCAGGAGCCTCCAGCGGACGAAAGGGTGGTCCCGCTGGGCGGATCGAAGCCGTTCGGCCGCCGCCACGTGATCGCCGTCGTTGTCGGCGAGGAGGGCCTCCAGGTACTGGTGGGCGGCGTGGTTCCCCGGGTTCGGCCGGCCGGCCACCGCCGCCCTGACGACCTCGACGTGTTCCTCCGCTGCTTCGCGATCGCCACGCAGCAGCGCCAGCCAGCCCCGGTGGACGCGGATGTTGACCAGGTTCGCGGGCACGTGGATGTCCGCTTCCAGCCGCTCGGTGGTGACGAGGTCGGCCTCCGCGTCGTCGAGCCGCCCGAGTCCCAGATTCAGGCTTCCCTGCGCCCACATCAGCATCGCGGGTCGCAGCGGGTCGTCGCCCGCCGTCCGCAGCAGGTGCCGGGCCGTGTCGAAGTCGTCCAGGTGGACACGGGCGACGACCTCCTCGGGCAGGAACGCCGCGTCGAACGCGCTGAGCGCCGTGTGATGGTCGACGGCGGACGCACACTCGCCCGCGTTGAGGGCGATCTCGCCCAGGCCCCACAGCGCGACGACGCGGGCCTCCCGGTCCTGCGCACGCTCCGCCTCGGCGAACGCCCGTTCCGCGGTCCCGCGAGCGCTGCCGAGGTCGCGGCCGCGGGACTGAGCGAGCGCGAGTCGCGCGGTAAGCCGGGCGCGGACCGCCGGGTCGGTGACGACGCCCAGGGCGGCCGTCGAGCGGCGGGTCAGCTCATGGATTTCGTCGAGGTGCCACAGCGTGTCCCCGAGGACCGACTGCAGACGGGCGAAGACGTCCAACGGGGGCTGCCGTGCCAGGAGGACGTCGCCGGTCTCCCGTGCCCGGGTGTACCGGCCCGCACGGGTGAGGGCGGTGATGGCCCGTTCACCCACGTCGAACTCCGCGGGATCGTGGGGCGCCACCAGTTCCATGGCACGTACGGACAGATCGGCGGCGAGGTCGGGCATGACGGTGAGCACGTCCGAGGCGGCACGGCCGAGCAGCCGGATCGCCTCCCGGTCACCCGGTTCGGCGCTCTTGAGCAGGTGCGGGACCGCGTCGGCCGAGGTGCGGCCCGCCGCGACGAGCCGACTCGCCGCCTCCCGGTGCAGTGCCCGCCGCGCGGAGGGCGCGAGGTCGGCGTAGACCGCCTGCCGGAGCAGATCATGGCGGAACACGAGGCGTTCGCCGTCGTCCTCGATGAGTCCGGCGCCGATCGCCTCGTGCAGTTCGCCGATGAGGCCCGAGGCCGGCTTGCCGCACAGGGCCGCGGCGTCGGCGAGGTGGAAGGCGCGGCCCAGGACCGAGCCGATCCGCAGGAATGCGAGGGTGTCCGGTCGGAGCGCGGACAGCTTGCCGCGGACCCCGAGCACCAGCCGCTCCGGCGGCTCGGCCCCGTCCGCACCCGACGCCGCGATGCCTTCCAGCACCTCCGTCGCGAGGAAGGGGTTACCGCCGGCGGTGTCGAGCAACCCGGTGACGCGATCCGGTACCGTCCCGCCGAGTACGTCCCGCGCCAGCTCGGCGAGCGCCGCACCGGACAGCGGCCGCAGCGCGAGCGTCGCCGTCCGGGTGGCGCCCCCGCGCAGGTCCGGGTTCTCCCTCCCCGCGAGCAGCCAGAGAACCGGGGAGGCCAGCAGTCGTGCCGGCATGACGTTCAGTGCGAACCGGCTCAGCGGATCGGTCCACTGGACGTCGTCGATCGCGATCAGTGTGGGCGCGCCCGTCGAGCGCTCCTCGATCAGCCGGGCCAGCCGCTCCACCAGCCAGACGCGCTGGTCGTGGTGGCCCGCCAGGTGCGCGAAGTCCTCCGGGGCCAGCAGCGGCGGGTCGCCGTGCAGCAGGCCCGAGGCCAGCGACGCCAGCGGTGCCAGCTCGTGCAGCTCCTCGGCGCGCCCCCGGCTGACGGCGAACCCGCTGGCGCGTGCGATCGAGACGGTCTCCTCCAGCAGGGCGGTCTTCCCGATTCCCGGCTCGCCGAGGAGCAGGGCGATCCCACTGCCGTCGCCGTCGCGCACCGCCTCGACCATGGCCCGCAGCTGTTCCAGCTCGGCTTCCCGGCCGCGCAGACCCGGCCGGCTCAGCCGGGAGCCCGTGCTCGTCTCCTGCGGTGTCATCCCTTGACGGACCCCGCGAGCAGGCCTCGGGCGACGTGCCGCCGGAAGAGGAGGAACACCAGCAGCGGGACGAACGCCGACACGAACGCCCCCGCGGTGAGCCGCTGCCACTCGTTGCCGCGCGTCCCGGCCATGGTCGCCAGTCCGACTGTCACCGGAGCGGTCTCGGCGGTCCCGCCCGACAACGTCATCGCCACCAGCAGGTCGTTCCACACCCAGACGAACTGGATGACCGCGAACGTCACCAGGACCGGGCGGGCCAGCGGCAGGACGATCCGGAGCAGCAGCGTCGCGTGTGACGCGCCGTCGACCCGGGCCGCTTCGATCAGGTCACGGGGCAGTCCGGCCAGGTAGTTGTGGAGGAGGAACACCGCGAACGGCAACGCGAAGACCGTGTGGGCGAACCACACCTGGCTGAACCGAGCCGCTCCGGTGGCGTTCCAGGCGGGCAGGAACAGCCATCCGCGGGAGAAGAGCCGCAGCAACGGGACGAGCACCATCTGGAGGGGCACGATCTGGAGCGCGAAAATGCCGACGACGAGCACGTCGCGCCCCCTGAAGTCGATCCACGCCAGGGCGTACGCGGCGAGGAACGCCAGCGTGAGCGGGAACAGCACCGAGGGCAATGTGATGACGATCGAGTTGACGAGGTGGTCGGCGAGCCGGCCCGACGCGTTCCCGGTGCCGAACAGCACCTCACGGTAGTTGGCGAGCGTGAGGCGGGGCGAGCCGAACACGGTCCACCAGCCGGTCGTCTTGATCGCGGCTTCGGGACGGAACGAGGAGAGGAACAGACCGAGCGTCGGCACGGTCCACAGCATCGCGACCACCACGGCGGCCAGCGAGAACACGCGGGACGACAGACGCTCCCGGACACCGCTCACGCCACGCTTCCCGCCCGCCCCGCTCACGCCGCGCTCCGCTGCGCACGGACCTTGTAGGCCACGACAGGGGTGACGAGGAGGAAGAGCAGCACCGCGAGGGCCGCGCCGTGGCCGCTCCGGCCGTAGCGGAAGGACTGGTCGTACATCTCGTGGGCGATGACACCGGTGTCGAACTGCCCGGCGGTCATGGTCTTGACGATGTCGAACGCCTTGAAGGTGCCGATCACCTCGGTGAGGACGACGACCAGCAGCGTGGGTCTGATCGACGGCACGGTGATGTGCCGGAAGATCTGCCGCGGTGACGCGCCGTCCAGCCGGGCCGCCTCGATGATCTCGCCGGGAACCGCCGCGATCGCGCCCGCCAGCAGGAAGGCCGCGAAGCCCGCCTGGCTCCACACCATCGCCACGATGAGGAACAGGATGTTCCAGGGGGAGTCCACGAGCCACTGTCTCGGCTCGCCGCCGAACGCCACGACGAGTTCGTTCAGCAGCCCGATCTGCTCCGCCCCGGCCGGCCGGTAGGCGTAGACGAACTTCCAGACCAGGCCGGCGCCGACGAACGAGATCGCCATCGGCAGCAGGACGAGGGACAGGGCGAGCACCCGGAACCGCGCACGTACGACGGCCGCGGCGTAGAGGAGACCGATCCCCGTCACCAGCGAGGGCACGAGCACCACCCACGCCAGGGTGTTGCGCAGCGCGATCAGCGCCTCGGGGTCGGTGAACATCCACACGTAGTTGTCGACGCCGACCCAGGTGTCCCCTTCGTCGTCCATGAACGACAGGCCCAGGGTGTGCAGGCCGGGCAGCAGGAGGCCGACGGTGAGCAGCAGCAGGGCGGGGGCCAGCAGCAGGAAGGCCGCGCCCCGCCTCCGTACCGGCCCTCGGTGAAGTGCCAGGAGGATCAGGCCGACCACGGCCGAGAACGCGACGACGCCCTGGAGAAGGTGGGCCAGCTTGGGTTGCTGAGCGACGACGTCGAACGACATCAGTGGCTCGGCCAGGACCGTTCGATGGCCGCCGCCACCGATTCGGTGTCCTTGCCGCTGATCCAGTCGACGGCTCCCTTCCAGAAGGTGCCCGCACCGACTGCCGCGGGCATCTGGTCGGAACCGTCGAACCTGAACTGTGTCCGGGGATCCTGGAGCAGCTGGATCGAGAGCTTGTCGATCGGGCCGGCGGCGTCGGCCGGATCCACTCCCTTGTTCGCGGAGACGAAGGGGCCCTTCTTCATCCGCGCTTCGGCGAAGTCGGCGCTCGCCAGGTACTCCCGGAAGGCTCGCACCTCGGGGCGGTCGGAGAACGCCGCGGCGAACGTCCCTCCGCCCAGGACGGGCTTGCTGGCTGTGTCCACCCCCGGAAGGAGGAAGGCGAAAACGTCCCCGTCCGGTCCGATCCGGGTGCCCTTCGGCCAGTGCTCGGCGTAGAACGACGCCTGGCGGTGCATCGCGCAGTCGCCGGAGAGGATCGGCGTGCCGCCGTCCTGGTAGGAGATCGAGGCCATCGAGCGGGCCGGTCCGTAGCCGCCGTTGGCATAGCGGTCGTTCTTGAGGATGGATCCCACCGTGTCCATGGCCCGGATCACTCGCGGGTCGTTGAACGGGATCCGGTGGGAGACCCACTGGTCGTAGACGTCCGGCCCCTGCTGGCGGAGCAGGACGTCCTCGATCCAGTCCGTCACGGGCCATCCGGTGGCCTCGCCGGATTCGAGGCCCGCACACCACGGATTGACCCCCGATGCGGCGACCTTCTCCGTCACGTCCATCAGTTCGGCCCAGGTGCGGGGGGCGGTCAGCCCCCTGTCGCGGAAGAGCTTCGGCGAGTACCAGACGAAGGACTTCACGTTCGCGACCAACGGAGTGCCGTAGAGGGTGCCGTTCACGGTCGCGTAGCTGTTCCAGTCCGCCGACCAGCCCTGTTCGGCCAGGGAGACGAGCTCCGCGCTCGCGGGTTCGAGCTCTCCCCCGCGCGCGAAACGTTCCAGGAGCCCGGGCTGGGCGAAGAACGCCACGTCGGGGGCGTGGCCGCCCTCGACCCGGAGCTGGATCTGGGCCTCGAACTCCCCGTTTCCCTCGTACTGGACGTCGATCCCCGTGCAGGCGGCGAAGCCGGCCCAGGTCTCTTCGAACAGGTCTGCTTCCCGGTCCCGGCTGGACGCGTAGACGGTGACGTGGGTCGCGGGGTGGCTGCCGTACCGCGCGTACGGCCCGCAGTCCCCGGCCTCGCCTGACGAAGAACCGCTGGGAGGGGCGACACATGCGGCGGCCGTGACGACGATGGCGATGACGGCGAGCGCGAGCCTCGCGCCGAACCTCATGGGTGTGCTTCCTCCGTTCGCCCGCCGAGTGTTCCCGGGGGCGGACCGAAGCTATCAGCGTTCGAACATAATCAACCAATCGTTCGAGGTCAGAGGCTTGTGTGCCCGTGCCGAGCCCCCACCGGGGGTGGTCTCGGCACGGGCACCGGCGGCGCGGGCGGGTCAGCGGGTGACGGACCGAGCCGCGTCCTGGATCAGTGCGGCCACAGCCTCGGGCCGGGCGAGCATGACCAGGTGCGAGGAATCGACCTCGACGGTGGTCATGCCGGCCCGCTCGTAGCCGTAGCGCTCCACGTCGGGGTTGATGGTCCGGTCGGAGGTGGCGACCAGGCCCCACGACGGCTTGCTCTTCCAGGCCGCGACCGGGGCCGCCTCCGAGAAGGCCCGCGCGGCCAGGGGGCGCTGGGAGACGGCGAGCACCGCGGCGAGCCCGGGGTCGACGTCGGCGGCGAAGAGGGCGGGGAACCGCTCGACATCCACCGAGACGTCGGTGCCGGCCTCGGTGGATCCGGCCACGGGGAACGGCGTGAAGACGAGCGCGTCGGCGAGGCCGGAGTCGGGGAAGCGCCCCTGCAGCTCGCCCAGGCTCTCGCCCTCCTCCAGCGCGTACCCCGCCAGGTAGACGAGTGCCCGGACGTTCTCCTCCACGCCGGCCAGGGTGATGACGGCGCCCCCGTAGGAGTGGCCGACCAGGACCACGGGGCCGTCGACGGCACGAATCACCGAGGCGATGTACGCGGCGTCTTCCACCAGGCCGCGGTTGGGCACCGCGGGGGCCACTGCCTTCAGGCCTGCGGCGGTCAGCTCCGGTATGACGCGGGCGTAGCTGGAGGCGTCGGCGAAGGCGCCGTGGACCAGCACGACGGTGGGTTCGGCGGATCGGGACATGGGGGAACTCCTGTTCAGTCGTTGTGACGGTGCGGTTGCGGTGTTCGTGAGCGCGGGACGGTCAGAGCGTTCGTCGCACGCCGGCCTGGCGTTCCAGGTTGCGGAGCTGGACCGCGAGGTCGCCCTCGACAGCGGTGTGGGCCGGCCCGCTGCGGCCGATGGGCAGGACCTCCTCACTGCGCATGTCCTCCAGCATCAGGGCGAAGGCGGTGTACATCGCGACGATCGCCACCACGAGGCCGAGGGCACCGGACGTGCGGGTGAGCCATTCGGCGCCGGTGAGACCTGACAGACCGGTGGTCGCCCAGCGTGGCAGGGAGACCAGCAGGACGAGCCACAGCGCGCGCTTGGGCCGTGTCACGGCGGTCATCAGCACCCCGAAAACCAGGAGCGCGAGGTTGAAGACGCCCAGCACGCGCAGACCGTCGGCCGAGCCGCTGAACATGACGAGCGCGTAGGCCAGCCAACTGCCGGCGAAGACGCCCATCAGCGTCGCCGCGATCACGTCCCGGGCGCCGAACGCCAGGACGCTCACCAGGAACTGCAGCGCGAAGGCCGGCAGCACGCACAGGGCGACGGCGCCGCGGGCCTCCGTGTCGAAGAGCCCGAGCTGCATGCACCCCGTCATCACGGAGGCGATCGCCACCGTGAAGAAGCCCAGCGGCATGGGGGAGGCGATGGGGCGGAGGTTGATCCGGGTCATCGACCGGAGGTCGGGTTCGAAGCGGCGTCCCGGGGGAGCGTCCGGCCGGCCGGCCTGTCCGCCGTCGGCGCCGCCGACCACGACGTCGTCGTACGTGTCCGCCATCAGCCCTGCACCAGAGGGGTGTCCACGAGGTGCTCGGCCAGGAACCACACCTGCGTCTCGCCGGTACGGACGACCTCGGAGACGAGCAGGTCGGTGCTGCCCTCGTCGCCCTCCGCCGAGATCCGGGCGGCGGCGTCCCGCGCGTCGATCAGGATCCGCTCGTGCGCGTCGAGGAGCCTCGACAGCATGACGGGAACCTTCTCCACGCCGTTCGGCGGCCGCGGAACGGCCGTCAGTTCCGCGACGTGGCGCGGGTCTGCGACGGCGACGCCGCCGAGGCTCTGGATCCGCTCGGCCAGCGCGTCCACGATGGCCAGTTGGGCCTCCGCGTGCTTGTCCAGCATCAGGTGGAGCGAGTAGAAGGTCGCCCCGCGCATGAGCCAGTGGTGCTTCTTGTAGAGGGAGTACAGGATCTGCGTGTCGGCGAGTACGCGGTTCAGCCGCTGGCAGGCGTACATACGGGTGTCGTGGCCGAGGCCGATCGGCAGCTGCTTCAGCGTGCCGAACGCCTGGGTCTCGCCACCCTTCTGGTGCAGCAGCGGCTGACCGCCGCCGCGTGAGGACGCGGTGGTGGATGCGGTGGTCGCGGTTTCCATCGGGTAACTCCTGGTGTGGAAAGCGGGAGGGCCCGGCCGCCCGCGCGGGGGTCGCAGGGCGGCCGGACCCGGTCTGTCGCGGCTCGTGCTCAGCGGCCGCCGGAGGCGGCGGTCCGCGGTGCCGCCGGGGCCCGGCGGTGCAGTACGAGCCGGGTGAGCAGCCCGCTGCCGAGGCCGGCCACGAACACGAGGCCGGCCCACCACAGCGGGTACGGGGTGAGGCCGAGGGCCGCGTCGAGGGACCATGCGCCGGGTCCGGTCGCGGCCAGGGCGACGGCGGTGCCGATGAGGACGAGCGGGTACTCGTACCCGTCGTTCTGCACCCAGAGGCCGTGGTGCCACTTCACGGTGAGCGCGACCGTCATGACCCCGACGGCCCCGGTCGCGGCGAGCGGGGTCAGGGCGCCGGCGGCGAGCAGCAGGCCGGATCCGATCTGGCCACCGCCCGCCGCCAGGGCGGTGAGCGCTCCGCCGCGGAAGCCGTCGGCACGGAACTCCTCGGTGCCGCCCTCAAGCCCCCTGCCGCCCAGGTGCGTGCTGATCTTCTGCACGCCGTGGCCGGCGATGAGCAGGCCCACCAGCAGGCGCAGGATCAGAATGCCGGTGTCCACGGAGATCAGCCCGCGGCGTGCGCGCCGATGACGCTCTGCGCGTACACGACCCCGAGGCCGTACGCGCCCGCGTGGGCCTTGACGATCTCCATGACGGCGCCGTAGGTCTCCTGACGCGCCCAGTCGCGCTGCAGCTCCAGGAGCACCTGCACCCAGGTCACCGGCACCGCGCCGGCGGCGATCATCCGCTGCAGCGCGTGCTCGTGAGCGGCCGGGCTGACGCCGCCGGAGGCGTCGGAGACGACGTACACCTCGTACCCCTGTTCCAGCGCGGACAGTGCCGGCAGCACCAGGCAGACCTCGGTCCACAGACCGGCGAGGATGATCTTCTTGCGTCCGGTCGCCTTGACGGCGGCCACGAGGGCCTCGTCCTCCCAGGCGTTCATGGTCGTGCGGTCGATGACCTCGTGTTCGGGGAACACCTCGGCGAGCTGCGGCAGCAGAGGCCCGGAGAAGGACTCGGCGGCCACCGTGGTCAGGACGGCCGGAACATCGAAAGCCCGAGCCGCCTTGGCGAGCCCCACGGTGCTGTTGATGATCGCGGCACGGTCACCGCTGCCGGTGCCGAAGAACATCTGCGGCTGGTGGTCCACGAAGAGCATGACCGCGTTGTCGGGCGTGAGCAGGTCCGTGCTCGGGGCAGCCTGAACCTTGGTGATGTCGAACATGAGGGATCCTCTCGGAACAATCGGTAGAGCGCCCACCGCACTCGCGGCTTCGGCACACCCCGAAACTACGGTCGGATCGATCGGCCGGGTTTCCCGCTCGCGCCCAGGAGTTGGCACGCCAGCGCACTACCTGTCAGGCGCGTGGGGCAGGGGGCGACGACTCGATCGATGGTGGCGCGGCGCCGGTCGGCCTTCTACTTGGGGGAGCCGGTAGTGGCCGAAGGCGGGGATCAGGCCCCCTCGACGCGGTCCACGTGGCCGGCGTAGGTGTCGGGGGCGAGGGAGGAGGTCGCGTGGGGAAGAGACTTCGATGCAATCCGCTTCGAGGACGGCCTCGGAGTACATGTCGTTGAGCAACGTCACTTGCTTTCATCGAAGTTGAAGCAACGGTCAACGTCTTGAGGTCTGAGGGTGTTGACGCTGGTTGAAGCACTCTGGGTGACAAATGGCTCGGAAGTCGCAGTCGCCCCGAGAGATCGACAGGCCCGTTCGAGCGTCACCTTCGTTGTTTCAGAACGTTTGCCAGACGGGGGAGTTCTTCGTGAAGCAGTCGGCCGGTCAGTGCGCCGCCGTACACGACGGCGCCGACGCCGACGAGCCAGGACTGGATGACGAGGACGGTGCCGATCGCTCCGTAGGCGAGGGTGTTGGTGGCGATCAGTGGCGAGAAGACGAGCCGGGAGAAGACCCTCAGGCCGAGCAGCCCGACCGCGGTGACCACTGCGCCGGGCAGCAGGGCTCTCCAGCGGATGCGCCCGCCGAGCAGGAGGCGTTGCGACCACCAGGTGAACAGGGCGGCGCTCAGCACCGCGGCGAGGCCGCCGGCCGGGGTTTGCCGCCACAGGGCGGTGGTCGCGGACAGGAGGAGGAGCCCGATGAGGGCGGCGAGCCACACGACGTGCCGCCACCTGGCCCACCAGCGGGCCGGTGGCAGGCCCCAGATCTTCTCGTAGGTGGTCTGCACCGTCGCTCCGAACGAGAGACCGAAGACGGCGAGGGCGGCGAGGCTGAACGCGGTGGTGGTCCGCAGGGTTTGGCCGGGTAGGGCGATGAGCTGCTCGACCTTCTTCCTGGAGGTCGCCGAGACGCCGAGTCCTTCGCCCAGCCATTGCGCGAAGCCCTGGCCGTTCGCCGGGTCGGCCGCTGAGATGACGATCAGCAGCGGTACGAGCGTGAGGAACCCGAGGGCCGCGAACCCCAGCGACCGCTGCCACAGTTCGAGGTTGCTGCCCTGCCGCCATCCACGCCCGGCCGGCGACCGGCCGACCCTACGGCGCAGCCGCCCGAACAGGGACGAACGGCCCTCGGGCTCGGGAGGCTTCATCGGCATGGGTGTTGACTACCACGGTCGATGGCGTCGCCGTGCGAACGGCGCGGCCAGCGCCGGCGGCGGGGCAGCCGACCGGGCTTCGGAGGGGCGGAGCGCAGCCGTGGCAGAGGGGATCGAGTCCCCTCGCGGGCACGCTGGAACATCGAGCCGTCGGTGCTGCTCACGGCTCCGGGCGTGGCCCCGGACGCCCGGGGCCGGTCGGCTGCTTGGCCGAGACGCTTGCGGCTACGGCTCGGTTGGGTCCGGGTGTTCGGCGGCCGTGCGCCAGCGGGCTTCGCAGAACGAGTAGAGGCCGAACAGCACGAGGCCGACCGCCGCGGCGATGAGGAGCACGGGTCCGGCGGGTGTGTCGGCGAACGAGCGCAGTGTCTCGTCGAGGCCTTTGGCGCGGTTGGGGTCGAACTTCACCGCGGCGAGAAGGATGAACAGGCCGGTGACCGCTGCGACGGCGCCGCAGGCGACGCCGCCGATGATGCCCAGCGTTGCGACGACACGGCGTGTTGGTTCGCTCATCTTGTCCGTCCGGAGGTTCTCCTCGAATTTGCGCATCGCGGCGCGCACGGCCATCACCACGCCGACGATGATCAGGACGGCTCCGACCGCGCCGACGAGCACCCGGCCGCCGGGCCAGTTCAGCACCCTGGCGGTGTACTCCTTGGAGGTCTCGTTGCTGGAGCGGCTTCCGGAGGACCCGCCGACCAGGACGGTCTGCACCACGGCGATGGCGATCACGGCGTAGAACACCGCCAACCCCAGGAAGCCCAGGCGCACCGTCCACTTGCCACTGTCCGACCCCGCTGGTCCGAACGAGGCCTCGGACAGCCGCCACAGCGCCATCGCCGCCAGCCCCACCACCAGCGCCCACAGCAGGACGCGACCGAACGGCTGCTCGCCGATGGTCCCCACCGCGCCGGATCGCTCGGCCTGCTGGCCGCTCTTGTCGCCGAAGCCGATCTGAATGGCCAGGGCCCCCACCAGCACATAGATCACCCCTCGGGCGCAGAGTCCGACCCGGGCCGTGATGTCCATGGCGCGGCTGTCGGCCAGGCGTTGTCCTTGGGATTTGGCCCGTGCGGCAGAACCGTTTCCTGTGGCCATGGATGTGCACCTTCCCGTGTCGGACCTGCACCCCGTACGGCCGAGACCGCCCTGAGCCCTCGGGCCGATTCGAGTCTGCGGCGGGGTGCGGTGATCAGTGTTTGAAGGCGTCCTTGATCTTCGCTCCCGCCTGCTTGGTGTTGCCCTTGATCTGGTCGCCGCGGCCCTCGGCCTGCAGACGCCGACTGCCGGTGACGCGGCCCACGGTCTTCTTCGCGCCACCTTTGACCGCTTCGGCCTTGTGCGCGATCTTCTTGCCGATACTCATGGCAAGCCACCCTTCGAGAGCAGATTGCTGGGGCGTGCCCGTGAGGGCATGTGCGGCGGCCGGTCAGCGGTCCGCGCGTGGTGGTGTCTCTGGTCCCCCGGGATCGGAGCGGTGCCCGAAGGGGTGCGACCAGTTCCGGTGGCCGTCATCCGTTTCGGGAGGGAGGGCGTCCCGGGGTACGCCGCTGTCAGAGGCGTCCGCCGGCTCTGCGCGGGCGGTGTCACGCCGGCCGATCAGGTCGTCGCGTTCCCTGCCGGCTGCGGCCGTTTCCGCGCGGGCGGTGTCACGCTGGCCGATGAGCTCGTCGCGTTCCCTGCCGGCTGCGGCCGTCTCACGGCGGGACTCCTTGAGTCCGTGGCGTGCGGCGCGGCCGCGCCGGGAGGTCCGACGTGCTCCGCCCAGGAGCAGGCTCAGGCCGAACATGGCAAGGGCGCCGACGATGATGCCGTACAGGAACAGCGTGCCGGTGGAGCCGGTGACGTGGTAGCCGAACACCTCGAACCCGCCGGTGAGCGCGTGTCCGCTGCCGGTGTTGGTGAGGACACCGGCCACGCCGACGACGACCGCGGCGACCAGGATGACGAGCCCAATGATGATGATCATGGCGCGCTCCCGGAGATATGCGCTGGTAGGTCCACGGTAGAACCGCACCGTGTGCGAAGCCAGCCTGACCAGGGACAGCGTGATCAACGCGGGACAGGGCGCCTGCCGCACGCAGGCGCACGAGGCCGTGGCGCGGGCCGGCCGGACGTCCGGCCGCTGCCGGGGCGGCGCTCAACGCGGTCGGATTGTCCTCGATCAGTCCGGGCGATGCCCGGAACTTCTCGGGGGACCGGTCCTCGGGAGGGGGCGGCCGGTGACGGCTGTGACCGCGCTGGCCGCCCGGCCCAGGATTCTTCTGCCCTCGGACGTCATCAGGCCGGCCCACCACGCCGCCCGCGTGTGATCAATGACGCCTGACGGCAGATCCGCCGGACGGGTGACAGCGCCGTCCACCACCGCGGCCGGCCCGGGGCGGGTTGCCGGCTGCGCTGCTCTCGGAGACGCCGGGCCGCTCCGGGCCGTCGAGTGATCACGAGCGCTGGAACGCGGGCGCCGGGCCCGCTGGTCCGGGTGGTCGCGGACCGCGGGGGTGGCCCCCGGCCCCGTCAGGCCGGCTGGTTGTTCGGCGCTGTGGCCGGGGGGCTGTCCCGATAGGGGGCGGGCAGTGGCCAGTTGGGGTGGGCGAGGTGGTGGCGCAGCGCGTCGAGTCGGGCGAGTCGGGTGTCGAGGGCGGTGGTGACGCTGTTCGTGGTGGCGGCTACTCGTGTTTCGAGGTCGTGGATGCGGTTCAGGAGGTCCTGCCAGCGCCTTTCGGCGGCGGCGACGGGGTCAGGCGCGGCGTCGGTCGCTGTCATCGCGGAGCTGGGTGGTGCGGTGGGTGAGGGCGTCGAGGCGGGTGGCGAGGTCGCGCTGGCCGGTGCCGAGGTGGGGACGGACGGCGGCGAGGGGCTCTATGAGGTCCGCGGGGTCGGTGGCGCCGAGGGCGGCGGTCAGGGCGGCCTGGGTGCGGCGGGCGCCGGGGGCGAGTGCGGTCGCGGTGATCTGGGCGGCGAGGACCCGCAGCTCGGCGGCGTTGTCGCGGGCCCAGGCGGTGACCGTTCGGTCGGCGGCCCTCTGGTCGCGGACAGCCTTGACGCGCTCCGCGCCAGTGCCGGCGTGCTTCGTGCTGCTGGAGGGTTTGAGGCGCAGGTAGCGGTTCTCGGCGGCCTGGCGGCTGGCGACGCCCATCGGGCGGGCGAGGTCGGCCCAGGTGGCGCCGGCCTCCCGGGCGGCATCGACCAGGCCGGCTTCCCAGCCGGCGAGCTCAGCGCGCAGCTCGCGCAGGAGGACGAGGGCGGCGAGGGCATGCTCAGGGCCCTGCGTATGTGGGGTGGTCGGGGGTTGGGACGCGGGGTTGTGGGCGGTGCGGACGGCGTCGTCGATGGCGGCCAGCGCTGCGGCGGCGGCCAGGAACGAGGCGGGCTCGACCGGCCGGGGAGCGTCGGGTGCGGCTCCGCGGGGCTTCTCACTCATGAGGTCACTCTATCGGCGACGCATCGACTTGTCATCGGATGGATGACGCGCTACAACAGTGTCAGGTGAAGCGCACCGGCTCCCATAGCCCAACCACCTGGAGGTGTTTCGCGATGCTGCTGCGCACTGACCCGTTCCGCGAGCTGGACCGGCTGACCCAGCAGTTCCTCAACACGACCGGCACCTGGTCGCGTCCGACGCCGATGCCGTTGGACGCCTACCGGGCCGGCGACGAGTACGTGATCTGCTTCGACCTGCCGGGGGTGGACCCGGAGGCGATCGACATCGACGTCGAGCGGAACATGGTGACTGTCAAGGCCGAGCGCCGCCCGCGCCAGGAAGGCGAGGGCGTGAAGTGGGAGCTGTCCGAGCGCCCGCTCGGCGTGTTCTCGCGACAGGTCATGCTCTCCGACACCCTCGACCCCGCCGGGATCACCGCCGACTACGACGCCGGCGTGCTGACTCTGAAGATCCCGGTCGCCGAGAAGGCCAAGCCCCGCAAGATCGCGATCAGCCACAGCGGCGACCGCAAGCAGATCCGGGCCTGACCGGCCACCGAATGGCGTTCCGGCCGCCCCTGATCTCTCCCCCCTCGATCGAAGGGGCGGCCGGAACATCCCCAGCCGCCGGCCGCCCTTCCGGGCCCCGGCCGAGGACACGGGGCAACGCCATGAACAGCCAGGGCAACGAATCCTTCGTGGTACGGGCGTGGGGCGAGATCGACCTCGACACCGCACCCTCGCTGCACCGTGCTCTGGCCGCCGCGCTCGAGTCGCACAGGGAGGTGGTGCTGGATCTGTCGGAGGTGACATTCATGGACTGCGCGGGCCTGGGCGTCGTGGTCCGGGCCCGCAACCAGGCCGACCACGGCGGCGGGCGCCTGGTCCTGCGCGGGGCGGGGCGCCGCGTGGTCCGGCTGCTCAAGCTCACCGGTCTGAACCGGCACCTGGCCGCCGAGCCCTGACCGGGCACCGGTCGCGTCGACCCATGGGACGAAGGGAGAACCGCGGTGACTCCACGATGGGAGGCGTTCCTGGACGAAGTCCGGGAACGCGGCGAGTACGACACCCCGCAGGAGGCGGAGCGCGCGGCCCGGGTCGTCCTGGCTCTGCTCGGTGCCCACCTGGTCGGCGACGTGCGCGCCGAACTGGCCGCCCGCCTTCCGGATGCCATGGCCCTGGTCCTGCTCGACCCGCTGCACGCCGCTGAGCCGCTCAGCCACGAGCGCTTCGTACGCGCCACCGCGGCCTGGATCGAGGGCGCCACCGAAGTGACGGCCCTGTGGGATATCGGTGCCGTCCTGTCCACGGTGGCGGACGCCGCCGGCGACGACCTCACCGGGCGCGTCCTGCTCCAGCTGCCGCCCGGCTACGACCTGCTGTTCGGCCGCCCTGCCGCAGGAACACGACCCTGACCCCCCACCTCACCCCGGCCGCCCTCCCGCGGCCGGCCAGCCCCCGGAAGGCCCCACGGTCATGACCCGCTACCGCCACCTCCTCCAGCAGGTCCGCAACCTCGGCCGCTACACCGCCGACGAGCAAGCCGAACGCGCCCTCACCGCCGTCCTGACCGTTCTGGGCTCTCAGCTCACTGGCGAAGAACGCTGCGATCTAGCCGCCGCCCTCCCCGACCGGGCCCGAACCGTCTTCGCCACCCAGATCCCCCTTCCCGCTCCGGTCACAGCCCCCGCGTTCGTCGAAGCCGTCGCCCGCAACCTGGACACCAGCCTCAGTGCCGCCCGCTGGGACACCTCCTCCGTCCTGACCGCACTGACCGACCTCTCCGACGGCCACCTTGCCGACCGCATCCTCGCCCAGCTACCCCGCGGCTACGCGCTGCTCTTCGGCCGCGCCGACCTGACGGCCGCAGCGTGAACCGGGGCGGCGCACCGCCGGACCGCGCCCGGGCCGGGGGGACGGCCCGCGCCCTGGGCCGGATCCTCGGCTTCGACCCCCTCCACGCGTGACGGCCACCGTGGTGGGGGGATCCGCTGCGGCCGCCAAGGGCGGGTACCTGCTGCGGCTGCGGGACACGGCCGGCGCGGTCCGCAACGCCGTCGTGACGGCGAGTGCCCGTACAGGCCCCGCGGGGCACCGCGTCTACATCGACGACGACGGACGCTGGGAGGTCGAGATCACCCGCAGCGGAGAACACCGTGTCCTGCGGATCACGCCCGGCCTGCGGATCACCTCGCTCGCCTGCCTGCCATGACGGGCGTCCGCCGCGGTGACCGGCGTGCGTCACTGGGGCGGGCGCCGGTCACCGGCCAGGGCCGGCAGGCGCGGATGCGACGCCCGGCGGCGTGGGCCCCACGCGTGGCCATGCGGAACCGGTCCGTACCGCTGGGCCCGGGGACGCGGTCCGGGCCCGCGATGATGAACGGCTCCGACAGCGTCGGCCGCCACAAAGCCTCTACGCGGTTGGCCGGCAACGACGCGCGGAACCACCGCTTGCCGGGCGGGGCCGCGGCCCCGCCCGGCAGTAGGAGAATGGAAGGCCCCTATCCCCGGCCGGTGGACCAGGCCGACCGCGCTCGCGGAGCTCCGCCATGCACCAGACGTACTTGATCACCCTTCCCCGTCCCGTCGGCGCCCACGCCCCGCAGCCCCAGGCCACCGTCACCGCGACCGGTGAACTCAGCCCCCTCGGCAACCCCGTCTACAGCGACCCGGCCGGCACCCTGCGGGTCGAGATCACCCCGGGCGGCCACGCCTGCCTGCTGACTCCGGGCCCCGACGGGCCGCTGCACGCCCAGCCCCTCGACTGACCCCGCTCCGACACCGCCCGCAACGCCACCTCCGCACCCGGCTCCGGGCCGTCCGCCGACCGCGCCGTCAGGGCACGTCGTCGGAGCCGTGCCCGGCAGCGGCCGCCATACACGGGGCGCTCCGGGTCGGCCGGGTCCGCATGGGCCACGTCCACCCGACTCCCCGAACCTTGTGTTCCGAGGACCGGTGCGCCGGCCCACGGGCTGTGAATCGGATCGGTTCCGTGATCGGCCTGCCTGCCCCACCGACCTGGGTGTTCGGTCAGTGGCCGAGAGCGTCGGCGAGTTCCTTCTTGCTCATCGTGGAACGGCCGTGGATGTTGCGCTGCTCCGCCTCGTTGTACAACTGTTCCTTGGTCGGCCCCTGGGAGCCGGAGTGCGAGCGTTGGCCGCGTTCACCTCGCGCCTACCCGGGCCTGCCCGCCCGACGCGGCCCGTCCGGCCGGGCCACCACCGAGCGAACCCGCCCTCGTGACCGCGGGCCCGTCACGGATGAGAGCCCCAGACGGTCCGCTGGACGACGGCGGCGGAGATTCAGGTCTCGACGTTGTCACCGGTGCGGCGCCTGACCCACCGGTCTGTGACGCGGACGTCGCCGCTGAGGTGGGCGGCGGCTGTGTCCGATCCCGTCACCTGCCCGGGATGGCAGGCACGACGGCGGGCGCCCACTGCTTCTTGGCCGTGTCTCCAGGCTCCGCTTCCGCCGGGGCGGGCACCACGCGGGCGCTGCGAGCCCGCGTCCGGGTGATCCTGCGGCAGTCAGGCGTCGGCGCTCGGGACCTTCAGGGGGTCGCGGGTGGCGGTCTTCTTCGCTTCCTGGAGCTGTTCGCCGAGTTCGACCAGGCGGTTGCGGCCCATGGCCTTGCGGACCTCGGGGAACCAGTCCTTCTCCTCCTCCTCGACGTGGTGGCGTACGTTCTCCATCAGCACGGTCATCTTGGCGTCGAACCGCTCGTCCTTCGGATCCATGCCGGCCAGCTCGGACAGCATCCACACCACGACGTGGTGCTCCTCGATGCTTTCCAGGACGTGGTCCTTGGTGTCCGGCGCGGCCTCGCGGGCGGCCGGGTAGAAGACCCGTTCCTCGATGACGGCGTGGACGGTGAGCTCCTCGATCACCTGGTCGACGATCTTCAGCTTCTCCGCGTACGCGTGGTCGCCGGCCTTCTCGAAGGCCTTGAAGAGCTTTTCCACGGTTTTGTGGTCGTCCTTGAGCAGCACGATCGCGTCCATGCGGTCCTCCGGTGAGTGGGTAACGGGGTTGGTGTGTGGGGCACGCGTACCCGTGATCGGTGGGCTCACCCCGCCCGCGCGGCGCCGGGCCACCCGGGTGCAGCAGTGCGCCGCGCCAGGGCTCGGCCCGGGCGCCAGGATCGAACGGGACGGGTGGGGCGACGGTCGACGGGTAGCCGCGACCATGAGGCACACCCTCCTTGGAGCCCGGAAAGGCCGTATTCCTGTGATGAGCGATCAGTCGACCTCGTCCGAACCGGCGCGCCGACGGCCGGAGCCGCCGATGCCGCAGCAGTCCCAACCGCACCCGGGAAGCGGTGAGGCGATGGAGCCGGTGCCCGATCACGGGGAGGACAGCTACCGGGGGTCGGGCCGGCTCGCGGGTCGGGTCGCCCTGATCACGGGCGGTGACTCCGGGATCGGGCGGGCCGTGGCCCTGGCGTTCGCCCGGGAGGGCGCCGACATCGCGTTCTGCCACCTGCCCGCCGAACAGCGGGACGCCGACGGGACGGTCCGTCTCGTCGAGGAGGCCGGCCGTCGTGCGGTGGCCGTTGCCGGTGACATCCGCGAGGAGGGGTTCTGCGCGGATCTCGTGCAGCGGTGCGTGGGGGAGCTGGGCGGCCTGGACGTCCTGGTGAACAACGCGGCCTACCAGATGTCCCAGCCGGACGGCCTGGCCGCGATCAGCACCGACCAGTTCGACCGCGTGATGAAGACCAACCTGTACGGCATGTTCTGGCTCACCCGGGCGGCACTTCCGCACCTGCGGGAGGGCGCGTCGGTCGTCAACACCGCCTCGGTGCAGGCGTACAAGCCCAGCCCGCACCTGCTCGACTACGCGATGACCAAGGCCGCGATCGTCGCGTTCACCCAGGGCCTCGCCGTGCAGCTCGCCCCCGACGGCATCCGGGTCAACGCCGTCGCCCCCGGACCGGTGTGGACGCCCCTGATCCCGGCCACCATGGACGAGGACAAGGTCGCGCACTTCGGCGAGCAGTCCCCGATGGGGCGTGCCGCACAGCCCGCCGAGATGGCTCCCGCCTACGTCTTCCTCGCTTCCCCCGAGGCCTCCTACATCACCGGCGAGATCGTCAACGCCACCGGCGGAACCCCCCTGCCCTGAGTCCCCGCCCTGTCCGTCGGGGCGGTCGTTCGTGTTCGTCAGGCACCGACAGGCCCGGGGCCTCCGGTCCCGGCGAGGACCGCGGCCGCCGGGTACCCCACCCGCATCGGAGGAACCATGTCCAAGCCCGGACCGGTGAAGAAGATCGTCGACGCAGTTACCGAGGCCGTGCGCGACGACGACCGGCCGACCGTGGAGGTGCCCGGCGCTCCCGGCGTCCAGCCGCCGCCGCTCGCGGAGCCCACCGAGCCGAGGGCGCCGCTTCCGTTGAAGCCGGACCAGCGGGCGCCCGCCCCGCTGTCCCCGACCGGCCGGGAGACCGGCGCCCCCGCGGACACGGCGGCGCAGAGCGGCGGCTACCTCACCACGGCGAACGGCACGCGGCTGCCGGACTCCGACCACTCGCTGAAGGCCGGGCCGCGCGGTCCGGTGCTGCTGCAGGACCACCACCTGCGCGAGAAGATCACGCACTTCGACCACGAGCGGATCCCCGAGCGCGTGGTCCATGCCCGGGGCGCCGCCGCGCACGGGGTCTTCCGCGGCTACGGCACCGCCGCCGGCGTCAGCAGGGCCGCGTTCCTGGCGGAGGGCGTGGAGACACCGGTGTTCGTGCGGTTCTCCACCGTGCTGGGCTCGCGCGGGTCGGCGGACACCGTGCGCGACACCCGAGGCTTCGCGACGAAGTTCTACACCTCCGAGGGCGTCTTCGACCTGGTCGGCAACAACATCCCGGTGTTCTTCATCCAGGACGCGATCAAGTTCCCCGACGTCATCCACGCCGGCAAGCCGCACCCGGACCGGGAGATCCCGCAGGCGCAGAGCGCCCACGACACGTTCTGGGACTTCGTCTCCCTGCACACCGAGGCCACCCACCACACCATCTGGAACATGTCGGACCGCGGCATCCCGCGGTCCTTCCGGATGATGGAGGGCTTCGGCGTCCACACCTTCCGCCTGGTCGACGCCGAGGGCGACACCACGCTGGTGAAGTTCCACTGGAAGCCGAAGGCCGGCGTGCACTCACTGGTCTGGGAGGAGGCCCAGCTGATCAACGGCATGGACCCGGACTTCCACCGCCGCGACCTCGCGGACGCCATCGAGACCGGGAACTTCCCGCAGTGGGAGCTCGGCATCCAGACCTTCCCGGACACGCCCGACCAGACCTTCGCGGGCATCGACCTGCTCGACCCGACGAAGTTCGTCCCGGAGGAGCTCGCACCGGTGCGGCCGATCGGGCTGATGACCCTGAACGCGAACCCGACGAACTTCTTCGCCGAGACCGAGCAGGTCGCCTTCCACCCCGGGCACCTCGTCCCCGGCATCGACGTCACCGACGACCCGCTGCTCGCCGGGCGCCTGTTCTCCTACCTCGACACGCAGATCACCCGCCTCGGCGGCCCCAACTTCGCGCAGATCCCGATCAACCGCACCCACGCGCCCGTCAACGACATGCTGCGCGACGGGTTCCACCAGGACGCCGTGCACAGCGGCGTCGCCCCGTACAAGCCGAACTCCCTCGACGGCGGCTGCCCGTTCTTCGCCGGTGCCGCCGAGCACGCCTTCATCGAGCACCCCACCCCGATCGCAGCCGCAGCCAAGGTCCGCGAAGCGCCCGCCTCGTTCGCCGACCACTTCGGCCAGCCGCGGCTGTTCTGGCTGAGCATGAGCCCGGTCGAGCGCGAACACATCATCGCCGCCTACACCTTCGAGCTGTCGAAGGTCCACGAGCCGGCCATCAGGGAGCGGGTCCTGACCGTCCTCGCCGAGATCGACGAGGTGCTCTGCGCGGAGGTCGCCGCAGGCCTCGGACTGCCCGCGCCGCGGGCCGCGGCCGGCGCCCGTGCCGAGGTCGCGCCCAGCGCGGCGCTGTCGCAGGTCGGTCGGCGCTGGCCGGCCACCGGCCGGGTCCTCGGCATCCTCACCGGCGCCACCAGTGACCCCGCCGCCGTCCGGCAGCTGCGGGAAGCCGCCCTCGACGCCGGACTGCTGCCACTGATCATCGCCCCCACCGGCGCCCCCCTGGCCGACGAACTCGCCGTGCAGAGGACCTACGCCGCGGCCCGCTCCGTCGAGTTCGACGCACTCCTGGTGGCCGGCGTGCCATCGCCGGGCGCCGACGACCGCGGCGCCCGGGACGCCAAGTCCGGCGCCGTCGCGGGCGGGCAGTCCACACTCGACTCCCGCGCCGTCCTGCTCGTCAACGAGGCATGGCGGCACGCCAAGCCGATCGCCGGCCTCGCAGACGCCCGAGCCCTGTGGACAGCGGCGGGAGTCGACCCACAGGCACCCGGTGTGATCACCGTCGCGGAAGGCGCCGACGCGCTCCCGCAGCTCGTGGACCTGCTCGGCACCCACCGCGTCTGGGAGCGGTTCCCGGCACGGGCCTGATGTCGTCGACGTGCCCCGCATGCGTGCGGAAGCACCACCCGCGCGTGCGGGCACGTCGCGCCCGGGCGGCTCCCGGACGAGCGGGTCAGGAAGCAGGAGAAGCAGACAGCTGGGCCCGCAGGCCGTCTCCCCGGCGGGCAGGCGCCCGTCGGCCGTGTGCGCAACGATGGACAGTGACAGCCCCCCGCGGGGCTGCCCTCAGCAGGCTCAGGTCTTCGGAGGACAGGCGATGACTGCGCAGCCGCGGACGGATCCGCTGAACGTCTACTTGAACGACCATCTCACGGGCGCGTTCGGCGGAAGCGCGCTCGCCCGCCGCATGGCCGACACCCACCCCCATCTTGCGCGCGCCTCCGCGCTGCGCCAGTTGGCCCGGGATGTGGAGCAGGACCGGGACGACCTCGTACGGATCATGAACCGGCTGGGCGTACCGGTCCGGCACTACCGCACCTGGCTGGGCGTGGCCGGCGAACGGCTCGGGCGCCTCAAGCCGAACGGCACGCTGGTGCGCCGCTCCCCGTTGAGCGATCTGATCGAGCTGGAGACGATGCGCGTCGGCGTCGAGGGCAAGGCCGCGCTGTGGCGCGCGTTGCGTGCCATCGCCGACCAGGACGCCCGCCTGGACCCTGACGACCTGGACCGCCTCACACAGCGGGCCAACGAACAGGCCCGTCTGCTGAACGGCTGGCATCACGAGGTCAGTGTCAACGTCCTCGCCCCGCACGGCGCCGGACACCACCGCTCCGCGCCCACCCGGTGAAGCCGACGACGAGCACCGTACGGGGGCAAAGTGGCAGCTGCCCCCAGACGCGAAGGGTGCCGCTCGACCTCGGTCTGAAGCGCCCGACCCGGAGCGCAAATGTGAGCCGTCGCCCTCGCCGCACCGGTGGGCGAAACTGAGGGGGGACGGACAATGTAGGTCATCGTGATCATCCTCGGAGTAATCCTCCTGGTCATCGGATTCCTCACCAGCATTTCCATCCTGTGGACCTTCCCACGCGGACAACGCTGCCCGCACCGCCGTACCGGAGCGGCCCGGGCTGGGCCGGTCGGCCTACCGAGGGGAACTCCGGCCGGGTCAGGAGGTGCTGGACGCCTGGTGGGCGGGACACATCGGTCGTGCACTGCGCCTGCTGTTCACCGTTTGGATCGCCGGCCCGTTGATCAGGGCTGTTCGTCCTCGGGCCAGGTGTCGGTGTCACGGGGCCGGACGTACGGCTCCTCGTCCTTCGGCAGGCCGCCCTCGATGGCGCGTTCACGGGAGAGTTCGGCGTCGAACTCCAGGCCCAGCAGGATGGCGAGGTTGGAGATCCACAACCAGACCAGGAAGACGATGACGCCGGCCAGAGTGCCATAAGTCCTGTTGTAGGACGAGAAGTTCGCGACATACAGGGCGAACCCGGCCGAGGCCGCCATCCAGAGGGCCACCGCGAGGGCGCTGCCCGGGGAGATCCAGCGGAAGCCGCGGTCGCGCACGTTGGGCGCGGCCCAGTACAGCACGGCGATCATGAGCACGACCAGGAGCACCAGGACCGGCCACTTGGCGATCGACCAGACCGTGAGCGCGGTACTGCCGAGACCCAGGGCCCGGCCGACGTGGTCCGCCAGCGGCCCGGTGAACACGACGATGACCGCGCTGGCCGTCAGCAGCGCCATCAGCAGCAGCGTCAGCCAGAGCCGCAACGAGGTGGTCTTCCACACCGGACGGCCCTCCCGGATGTCGTACACGGCATTGGAGGAGCGGATGAACGCGGCGACGTAACCGGAGGCCGACCACAGGGCGGCCGCCAGGCCCACGACCAGCAGGACCGCGCTGGTGCCGGTGTTGTTCTGCAACTGGTCGACGGCGCTGCGCAGGATGTCCCGGGCGGCACCCGGTGCGAGCTTCTCCACGTGGTCCAGGACGGTCGTGGTCGCCGACGTGCCGGCCACACCGAGCACGGAGACGAGGACCAACAGCGTGGGGAAGATCGCCAGGACGCTGTAGTAGGTGAGGGCAGCGGCGCGGTCGGGCAGTTCGTCCTCCAGGAACTCCTTGCCGGTCCGCCGCAGTACCGCCCACCAGGACCGTCGGGACAATTCGCCGAGTGTGTCAGGGGCGGCCGCCTCCACGCGACGGCTCGGGCCCGGGCGGTTGCCGCCCTCCCCACCACCGTTCCGGTGCGATCGGCTGAACAGGGGAGTCATACCGGGCGTCTGTCCGCAACGCCGCCGGCCAACCACGGGGAGACCTGTCGTCCTGCCGTAGCCCGTCCACGTGGTCGGACCTGCTGCCGAACGACAACCGGACCGTGAGGACGCCGGCGGGTTCCGGGCCCGGCATGACGGCCAGGCCCCTGCCTGCCCGCCCCGTTTCGCCACCGGTCGCGCGGACAGACGCGATGGCGAGGGGCCGCGGTCCATTCCTGGCAGTGGCAGTGAAGGCTCTGACATGGCACGGCAAGCGCGATGTCCGGATCGACTCGGTCCCCGATCCCGTGATCAAGGACCCGACCGACATCGTCGTCAACGTCACGGCCACCGGGCTGTGCGGGTCGGACCTGCACCTCCACTGGGCGTGGACGCCTTCGCCACCCACCACGTCCCGCTCTCCGGAGCACCCGACGCCTACCGCATGTTCCAGAAGATGCAGGACGGCGCCGTCAAGATCCTCTTCAGGCCGTGACCCGTCGTCCACCCTTCACGCCCTCCACGCCGGGAGAGCAAGCCTGTGTCGGATACCCGAACCGCTTCGACGGCTGAACCGCACTCGTCACCGGCTCCTCGCGCGGATGCTCGACCAGGGCAAGGCGGTCAACTCGCGCCGAGCGGTCCGAGTTTGGGTGCGATGACCGATGGCTCGCCCTTGCCGCCGGGGCTGGCATGTGGTGCGTTGGTCGCATGTCCCACGGTAGAGGGAGCACCGGCTGGTCCGGTGAGCGTGCCGCGCCGACCCGCCGGTACGCCCGGGAGGGCGGCCGGGGACCGGCCGCCCGGCCAAGTGGTTCCGTCCGGTGCCCGGGTTCAGCGGTCGTGGGATCCGTAGTAGCTGCCGAGGGTGGTGCGGTAGGCGGGGTCGTTCTTGTGGGTGTCGGGGTCGTACTCGGGTGCGTCCTTGATCTGGTCCTTGGTGCGGTTGACGTAGATGGTCTCGTCGTCGTGGTCGACCCGGGTGACGGTGCCGGCGGGCAGCATGACGTGCTTGCCGATGAGCCACGGCTTGCAGTTGACCACGATGTAGGCGGATCCGACCTCGTCGGTGGCGTCGTCGACCTTGCCGACGGTCCCGTCGGTGGCCTCGACCTTGTAGCCGTTCAGGTCGGTGCCGGGCGTGTACTGCGAAGCCTCGGGGTAGCCCCAGATGTCGTGCGACATGGCGTTCCTCGTTCCGTTGCTGGTGGGGGAGTGAGTCTGATGGGCGGCGAGATGCCGCGCCGCGAGTACAGCGGGTCGCCCCTGTATGCGGGTGGCTGCTGTGCCGTCGTGGCCGTCGAACCAGTGGTCGGGCCGTGGGTGAGGAAGCGGACACGCCCATCGGTGGGCAGAACGACGGCAATGACGGCTGCCGAACGGGTGCCGAACGGGTGCCGTTCGTGCGGACGCTGAGCGGGTGCGCACCGGCCGCCGGTTGCCGACGACGCTGCCTCACCGTCCCTTGTGCCGGACACGCTCCAACTTGACCGCCAGCTCCTCCCTCCAGCGTACGTTCGCCTGACCCCGATGGCGCGGCGGTGTCGCCGCGCGCCGTCGTCCGGGAGCACCACTCACTGCGGCGTGCGCCCACAGGATGATCTCGATCGGGCTGCCAGGGCTTCGTCGCGGCGAGCGCCAGCGCCGCCCGCGTCCGGAGACCGCCGGTCGAGGAACGCGGCGAATGCAAGACACCTCAGGAGGCGGAGCGTGCCGCCCGCGTCGTCCTCGGGCTGCTCGGCGCCCACCTGGCCGGCGGCATCCGCGCCGAGCCGGCGGCCCGCCTGCCCGAGCACCTTGCGCTGATCCTGCTCAACCCGCTGCAGGCTACCGAACCCCTGAGCCCCGAACGGTTCGTCCGCGCCACCGCCGCGTGGATCGAAGGCGCCACCGAGCAGACCGCGCCGTGGGACATCGGCGCCGCCCTCAGCACCGTTGCCGACTGCGCCGGAGACGGCCTCATACAGCGCGTCCTGCTCCAGCTGCCCGCAGGTTACGACATGCTCTTCGGCCGACCCGCCGCCGGCGGGCACCCCTGACCGCTCCGGGCCCCAGTGGCCCGCACGCGGAAGGCCTCACACCATGACGTGGCACCACCTCGCCCAGCAGGTTCGCGAACTCGGCCGCTACGACACCGACCAGGAAGCCGAACGCGTCCTGGAATCGGTGCTGACCGCACTCGGAGGCCAGTTCGTCGGTGGGCCGCACCACCGCGGCGTCGCTGCGCGTTGGCGGGTCGGGAGGTGGGTGACCGGGTGATGTGGCGCAGCGGGGGCAGTGTGTCGCGCAGGGCGTAGAGGTCGTCGGTGGTGGCCGTGCGCCCGGCGGCGTCGGCGGTATGCGGGCAGGAGTGGAGGGTCGGTCCGATCAGATCCTGGCCCGGAGTCCATGCCAGCACCAGGCCGGTCCCCGGACGCTGCCGGGCGGAGAGCCCGGCGGCCTGGGGCGGTGCCGGCTCGAACCCTCGGCGGGAAAGCACCGCACAGACGGACTCAAACAGATGATTGTCATCCACGCGCGGAGTCAATCGCTTACCCAGCCCGCTGCCGACCGTCAATGGCGGATCGTCATGTGTCGTTCCGGCCATTGCCGGTACGGCTCCCGGACCGGATCGGTGGGTGCCCGTTTGGCCTGGTCGGGGTGTGCCTCCCCTGGAGGGAGGAGCACCGACGCGACGGTTCAGGGACGCACCGTGCGCGCTGCGGTGTTCTCGGCTGAGAACCGCGTGCGTCCTGGGTCAGAGTTTGAACATCGCGGTGTAGGGCTGGGTGATGCGTTCGCGTCGCGATCCGAAGTCGACGAGTACCGCGATGTCACTGTCGCCTTCGACGCCGACGGCCCGGCCGAGGCCGTACGTGTCGTGGGTGACGCGGTCGCCGACGGCGAAGTGCTTGCGCGGTGCTTCGATCCGGGCCTTGAACGGGCTGGTGGGCAGGACGCGGCGGACTGCTGCAGATTTCGTCATTCCCTGCAGTATGCGCCGAAAATCGCAGGAAGGGGTCTTTCTGGCACACTCAATATTTCGGAGCTGCGGCAGGAGCTTCGCCGGCGCCGTTCACGTGGTCCGGGATTCATCGGCGGCCTTGGTGCGTCGCTTTCGCGGGTCTGTCTCAGCAGGGGCGTGCGCCCGGCTCCTGCGCGACTGGCCCTCCCGGGGAGGGCCAGTGGGCGGTCCCCAAGGGGCGGTGTGCATGCTCAACCTGGATACCGTGTAGGCGTGTTGGTTGTTCTGTTGTCTTGGGTTCGGCTGCCCCTGGGAAGGTGGCCCGCAGAGCCGGGGCGGAATATCCGCCCGTGGCGGGCCTGGGCCTGCTAGAGTCGCTCTTAGTTGCAGTAGTGGTTCCCATGAACTTTGTGTGCGCCTGCTGATGTTTCGCAGGCGCCTTTTTGTTTCCCGGCTCTTCCCCGGGTGGGTGCTCATCGCGGCGACTCGAAGCGCGCGCTGTGCGTGCTCCGGACAGCCCCTTGAAGGAGATTTCTTTATGGCTAATGGCACTGTGAAGTGGTTCAACGCGGAAAAGGGCTTCGGCTTCATCGAGCAGGAGGGTGGCGGTCCTGACGTGTTCGCCCACTACTCGAACATCAACGCCAACGGCTTCCGTGAGCTGCTCGAGGGCCAGAAGGTCGAGTTCGACGTCACGCAGGGCCAGAAGGGCCCGCAGGCCGAGAACATTCGTCCGCTGTAGTTTCTGCCACGGCACCCGCCTGGTCGCGAGGGGCCCGCACCGCGTACATGATGCCCGGTGCGGGCCCCTCGGCATTGCGCCACGCGCGCTCCCCGGCCGTTCAGGCCCCCTGGCTCCGCCACCGGCGGCCATCCCCACGCGAGACGCACAGCGCCGCGTCCGGATCGGCGCCCTGCCGTGACACCCACGGTTCGAGGTTCTTCGCTCCCGCCCCGCGGTGAGCGCTGACCTGAGGTGACGTGCCGCACGGTTTCACCGTCCACGCCCCGCACTCCATACTTTCGGCCCGATCCCTGCGGCCTCCTGCCGGCGCCCCGCGCTGCGGAGCCGCCTCGCGACGTGCCGCCCCAGGAAGGTTTCCCATGAACCGCTCCAGTCGCTCCCCGCACCAGAACGCCAACTCCCGCTCCTCGGCCTACTCCCGCTCCGGCGGCAGCTCCTTCTACGGCGACCGGCCCTCCGGCGGCGGCCGGCACTCGTCCGGACGGACCAGCCGTCAGGGCGTGTCTGTTCAGGGGGAGTTCGCGATGCCGGTGAGCACCACTCCGGCACTGCCGGCCGTCGAGAACTTCGAGGAACTGGACATGCCGAAGGCGCTGCTGTCGGTGCTGACCCGCCAGGGCGTCACCACGCCGTTCCCGATCCAGGCCGCCACGCTGCCGAACTCGCTCGCCGGCCGCGACGTTCTCGGACGAGGCCGCACCGGCTCCGGCAAGACCATCGCGTTCGGTCTGGCCGTGCTGGCCCGCACAGCCGGACAGCGCGCCGAACCCCGCCGCCCGCTGGCCCTGGTCCTGGTCCCCACCCGCGAACTCGCCCAGCAGGTCACCGACGCCCTCACCCCCTACGCCCACGCGGTGCGCCTGCGCATGGCGACCGTGGTCGGCGGGATGTCGATCGGACGCCAGGCCCACGCCCTGAACCACGGGGCGGAGGTCGTGGTCGCCACCCCCGGCCGGCTCAAGGACCTGATCCAGCGTGGCGACTGCCAGCTGGACGGGGTCGGCATCACGGTGCTCGACGAGGCCGACCAGATGGCCGACATGGGCTTCCTGCCGCAGGTCACCGAACTGCTCGACCAGGTCGCCGAGGGCTGCCAGACGATGCTGTTCTCCGCGACCCTGGACCGCAACGTCGACCGCCTGGTCCGCCGTTTCCTCAAGGACCCGGTCACCCACTCGGTGGACCCGTCCGCCGGGGCGGTCAGCACGATGGAGCACCACGTGCTCCACGTGCAGAACCACGACAAGAACGCCACGATCGCGCACATCGCCTCGCGCGACGGCGGGGTGATCATGTTCATCGACACCAAGCACGGCGCCGACCGCCTCGTGGAGGACCTGCTCGCCAACGGCGTGAAGGCCGCCGCCCTGCACGGCGGCAAGTCCCAGCCGCAGCGCACCCGCACCCTGGAGCAGTTCCGCACCGGCCAGGTCACGGCGCTGATCGCGACCAACGTCGCCGCCCGGGGCATCCACGTCGACGGGCTCGACCTGGTCGTCAACCTCGACCCGCCGAACGACCACAAGGACTATCTGCACCGCGGCGGGCGCACCGCCCGGGCGGGCGAGTCCGGCAGCGTCGTCACCCTCGTCCTGCCCAACCAGCGCCGCGAGATGGCCCGGATGATGACCACCGCCGCCATCACCCCCGTCACCACCCGGGTCAGCGCCGGCGACGAGGAGCTGGCCCGCATCACCGGCGCCCGCGTGCCCACCGGCATCCCCACCGTGATCGCGGCCCCCGTCGTCGAGCGCCCGCGCCGCAGCCCGTCCACGAGCCGCAACCGCCGCAGCCGCCCCGCCCCTGCCGTCGGCGGAGCCACCGGCACGGCTGCCGTGGGCCGTGCCGGCCAGGGTTCCTCCGGCCGCCGCCGGGCACCCCGACGCGTCGCCCTCGCCGCCTAGCAAGCAGACGCGGGCCCGGACCGCCGCCGCGGTCCGGGCCCGCCCCCGGCGGACCCCGCCGGTCGTCCCGCTGTCGTCAGCGCCCCCACCACCGCCGGCCCCGGCGGAAGCGACCCCGAAGGAGTCCGCCCATGACCCTCACCCTCGAACGCCCCGCCGCCGCTGCCACGGTCCGCGACCTCATGACCCACCCCGAGCTCCAGATCAGCGACGACGTCATGCTCGACGTGGCGATCCACATCCTCCACGGCTCCGGCGCCGACCACCTCCTGGTCCGCGACGACGACGGCCGCTGCGCGGGCCTCCTGACCCGGCGGCACCTCGCCCCGTTCCAGGCCCGCTCCCGGACCACCGCACGGACCCCGGTACGCGACATCGTCCTCGACCGGGCCCCGTTCGCCACCCCCGACATGCCCGCCGCCACCGCGACAGCCGCCATGCGCGCCCGGGGCCTGGCCGTGTGGCCGGTCGTCGACCACGACGGCCACGCCATCGGCCTGCTCGCCCTCTGAAACCGCCCACCCGCTCACGCACCGCGCTCCCTTCCGCCCGTTCCCGGCCGGAGTCTGACGGTGCGCAGTGGACGGCGGTCACCCACCCCGCCGTCGCTCCAGCGGCAGCACCCGCCACGCCCCCGCCTTGCCGAGAGCGCACAACGCCCGGACGACCTGCTGCAAGGGCTGAGGCCGCTCGGCCTCAAGACGTCGGACCTGTGCCGTGGGCGCCACCGTGTGAGGCTTCGTGCGCTCCCTGAACAACGCGAAGTCCGGCAGTCGAGGTGGTGGGGGCGTGGGCCCGGTCCGGTCAGGGGGAGTCCGGTCCGGCCCACGGGGCGGGGCACGCGTCATGACCCGGGTAGAACGGTTCTGGACACCCCCGGGAGTGCAGTCCAACGGGGCGATGAGCCGTCGTACCGGACGGCGCCGGCGGTCGGAGGGCTGGGGTGCTCGTGTCCGGGGCGGCCCGCGGTGAGCACGTGTCGCTCACCGCGGGCCGGCCCCGTCGGCCTGGGGGGTGGGTCAGGTGTCGGCTGCGGGTTCCTGACCGGCGTCGCGGCGGAGCTGTTCGTTGATGCGCAGGGCTTCTTCGAGTTGGTCTTCGAGGATGATGATGCGGCAGGCGGCGTCGATGGGGGTGCCCTGGTCGACGAGGTCGCGGGCGCGCATGGCGATCCGTAGTTGGTAGCGGGAGAAGCGGCGGTGTCCGCCCTCCGAGCGCAGGGGTGTGATGAGGCCCTGGTCGCCGAGGGCGCGTAGGAAGCCGGGGGTGGTGCCGGTCATCTCGGCGGCGCGGCCCATGGTGTAGGCGGGGTAGTCGTCGTCGTCGAGGGAGTCGGGGGTGTGCGGTCGAATGGTTGCCGTGGTCACTGCACCTCTTCTTGTTGTTGTGTCCGGGGACGCGCTGAGGGGCCCCGGGGCCATAGCGGCTCCCGGGGCCCCGAAGGGTTTTACACCATCTACCGGCTCTGGGGCCGGGTTCCTTATGTCCGCACAGCCCCGGGGGAGGGGGCGTGCGGGGATCGCGTATGCGTGACCGGAAACCACCGTCCTTGCCTTGGGGTCTACGGAGTCCGCCCGGGCTGATTCCTCACGGGCCGGGCGATCCTGATGGCGCGCTGTCCCTCCATTCATCCTCTGTACTGGCCGGTTACTGCGAACTGCGGGTACGTCCAACTGCCTGGTAATGCGACCTGCTCGGTACTGCTCGTACGGGTACTGCGGTTACTGCTGTGGCGGTCCCTGGCGGTCCCGCCGACTCCGGCAGCCAGCCCCGTCGCCCGTCCTGCTCAACCTGCTCGGCTTGGAACCCCGCTGCCGGACTCCCGGTACGCGCGCCCGCAGCCTGGGCGCCTTCACCGGGATACCGCGTACTGCGACTGCCGGTACCGCTGAACTCAGCTCTACCTGCGGGTACTGCTCCTGCTGAACCGCGGTACCGCTGGTCGGCGGCCCCTGATGCCTGCGGGCCGCCCGGCCCGGCCACCGGCCCTGTCGCCTTACTGCACCAACCCTGGCTCCAGAACCCTGCAACCGTGCCCACCTGCGAACTTCCGTACTTCTGCCCGCCAGTTCATGTCTGGCGAGTACCGCTCGACTGCTGTCTACGAGAGAAACACTAACCACGGTGCACGGCAATGTCTACTCCGGCGGGCACAGATTTTCCGGTGTCGGTCGGGGAGGTAGTCTGCGCCCCGCACGCGGTCGCCGCAGCCGCACCAGGACGGAGGGCGCCGCGTCCGGCGGCCGGACCACGAGTGAAAGGGAGGCGAGCGGTGGAAGGGCCAGGCCGCGCGGCGCGCATCCCCGACCCCCATACCCAGGCGTCGCTGGCCGCGGCCAGCGACGAGGCGGTGCGAGACCGGGACGAGCGGGTCCTGCGCCGGCTGATGGCGCGTTTCGCCGAGCAGGCCGCCATCACGGACGTGCCCGCCCTGCGGACGCCCTCGACGCCACCGGTCAGCACGGCGACCGCCCCGCCCGCGCATGCCCACCCGGGGCCGGCTCCGAACCGTGACCGGCAGCACGCGCGCGGTAGCAAAGTGCGTCCGTGCTCGTACACGCCCCTGGCATGCGCCCCGAGCGTGCGGCCTGAGTGGTCGACTCCGGAAGTCCTTCGGGGGTTGACGTGAGGTCAGGCCGTGCGCCAGGTGCGGATCGCAGGTTCGGTCCGGCGAGGTAGAGGTCACAGGTGCAGTCCGGGGCGCCGGCCAAGAGGGCCGGCTACCGTGGCGCGGCACCAAGCCGCTCTGCCGCACGCCACACCGCCGTCACCCCTTCGCGGGCGAGATGCCAACCAGTTTCACCAGGAACCGGTCCACCTGTTCCTCCAGTGGGGGCCAGGGCAGCTCGGGCTGGTTGACGCGCAGCGAGACCGCGCCGTGGACGGCCGTGCGCAGATCCAGGGAGACGGTCTCCGCGTCGCCGCGTGTCGCCAGCCCGGCGTCCATGCAGCGGCGGATCGCCGCGGTCGTGCGCTTGGCCATCTCCTCCTTGAAGGACATGTCCGTGCGCCGGTTGAGCGTGCTCTCGTGCAGCACCTTGTACAGCCCCTGATGCTCGCGGGACCACGCGCCGAGCAGCGCCGTTCGGGCGCGCAACGCGGCCACCGGGTCGGCGGCGCCCGACTCCGCGTCGTCCACCGCGCGCAACAGGCCCGCATGGCAGTGCTCCAGGGCGGCCAGCACCAGAGCGTCGCGGTCGGCGAAGTGGATGTAGACGGAGGTCGCGGCGATGCCCACCTCGCGGGCGACCGCGCGCAGCGACAGTGCCTGGTCGTCGGCGAGTTCGTCCAGCAGACGCAGCGCCGCGTCGACGATCTCGGCGCGCAGCCGCTCGCCCTGGCCACGCGGGTTGCGGCCGCGCGGCGCCGGGCGGGCGGTCGTTCGGGCCGGGGTAGTCGCATCCATGATTCGCCATTGTAATGGACTGCCTGTAGGGCTACATTCGTAGCCCTACAGGCGTTCACATAAGGAGAGTCACCATGACGCTGCCGACCCAGACCGCGGTCAAGGAGCTGGACCCGGTGTTCGCGGAGATGGCTGCCGCAAGCTTCCAACTCACCGAGTCGGGAACGCGGCTCACGCCACGTGAGCTCGCTCTGCTCAGCCTCGTCGCCGACGTCTGCGAACAGGTCCTCGGGATGCCGTTCGAACTGCACGTGCGGGCCGCTCTGGACAGCGGCCTCGACGCGGATGACCTACGCGAGCTGCTCCGTTTCATCTCCTACGACAGTGGCTACCCGGCGGCACTGGCCGCCTTGGTGCGGCTGGCTGAGGTCGAGCGCAAGCACGGCCTGCCCGGGCCGACCGGCCAGGGCCACCAGGTGAACTCGGAGGGCGCGGGCAGCCCCTTGCCCGCGACGATGCGCGCTGAGGTGCGTGCCCTCGACCCGGGCCTCGCCGACTACATGGACCTGCAGTCGCGAATGCGCGCCGGCATGTCCCGGATCAGCGTCCGCGAGCGGGCGTTCGCCACGATGACGGTGGACGTCCTCTACCAGACCCTCCAGGAGAGCTTCCGCGCCCACGTCGGCCGCGCGCTGGGTACGGGGGCGACGCCCGACGAGGTCCGCGCCGCCGTCCGCGCCACCGCGACGTTCGGGATGACCCGTACCTGGCGCGCCCTGAACGTCCTCGACACGCTGCTGGCCGAGCAGGGTGAACCGCAGGGAAAGCAGTCGGCCAGGGACGCCTGAGCGCCCGCCGGCCTGCACCACGCACGCGACTCGGTCCGCAGGCCCGGTCCGGCGCGGTGCAGGCCGGCGGGCGCGGTCCAGGGCATCGTAGGGCGAGCCGGCGAGCCCACCGCAGCGCGGCAGGCCGCGCAACCGTCAGTGATCCACTTCGCGAGATCGGCCGTTCCTCCTGCCACGCGCCTACCCTGCGCCCGCCCCGTCCTGCCGACCGCCGCCGAGCGCGAGCGGCTGAAGAAGATGGCCTACGGTCACAGGACCGAGTACCGGCTGCGGGTCCGTGCGCAGGTCGTCCCGCACGCGGCACGGGGCGCTCCAACGCGCGCATCGCCCGCGAGACCGGCCTGCACCTGGACACCGTTCGCACTTGGCGGGGCCGGTTCGCCGACGGCGGGCTGCCGGCCCTGGCCGACCGCAGGCGCTCCGGGTGCCCGGCCCGTTTCACTTCCGTGCAGGTCGCCGAGGCAAAAGCGCTGGCCTGCCAGTTACCCGCCGAGACCGGCGTGCCGCTGTCGCGCTGGTCCTGCCCGGAGCTGGCCGCCGAACTGACCGCGCGCGGGATCACCGATTCCGTCTCCGCGTCCACGGTGCGCCGCTGGTTGCGCGAGGACGCGCTCAAGCCCTGGCAGTACCGGTCCTGGATCTTCATCCGCGACCCGGGCTTCCGCGTCAAGGCTCAGAGTGTCCTGGACCTGTACGCCCGCAC
Source organism: Kitasatospora sp. NPDC042419 (assembly GCF_056437345.1). Lineage (NCBI taxonomy): Bacteria > Bacillati > Actinomycetota > Actinomycetes > Kitasatosporales > Streptomycetaceae > Kitasatospora > Kitasatospora sp. NPDC042419. The sequence goes on along the minus strand of NZ_JBWKAW010000026.1, from coordinate 61,097 downwards.
GTTCGAGGGTGTCCCGCTGGGCGAGGACGAGTACGTCGTCTCCAGCGACGAGAAGACCTTCGTCCAGGCCCGCTGCCGCTGTCATCCGACCCTGGCTCCGGGGCCGGGCCCGGGCGATGCGCGTCAACCACGAGTACGGCCGCGGCGGCGCGCTGGCTTACCTGGCCGCCTACGACGTCCACCAGGCCAAGGTCTTCGGCCGCTGCGAGCCGAAGACCGGCATCGTGCCCTTCATGGCTCTGGTCGAGCAGGTCATGACAGAGGAGCCCTACGCCAGCGCGAAACGCGTCTTCTGGGTCGTGGACAACGGCTCCTCCCACCGCTGCCGGCGGGCTGTCGACCGCCTGGCCAGCAGGTTTCCGATCTTCAGCACGGAACTGCCCGTCGACGGGCCGATGACCGTCCATGCGGTCCAAGCGCGGGGCAACGGCGGCAAGCTCACCCATTCCGGAAGTAAGACCTGGGACCTGGACGTCGAACTCGTGGCCGGCGGGGCGAGCGAGGAGGAACGGGAACACTACCGGCAGCTGAAGCGAACCCAACTCCGCCGGGACGCCCGAAGCCCGCACCACCTCACGCTCCGCGACATCTCCCGGACAGAAGACCCCGCCCAGGCCTGAACGTCCTGACCGTCGGCGCCTACACCGACCTTGCCAAGCCGCCCCAGGACGCCGACTTCGACGGAGACCGGATTCTGGCCGCGGCCGGAGAGCTTTCGCCCTTCAGCCGCACCTCCGTAGCCCTGCCGGCGAGCACCCCCATCAAGCCGGACATCGTCCTCGAAGGCGGAAACCTCCTCGTCGACGCCGACGGCACCCTCACCGACCAGCGTGACGTCGTCAGCCTCACCACCACTCACAACGGCCTCGACCGGCCGCTCACCACCGCCAACGCCACCAGCGCAGCCACCGCCCAGCCCGCACGTCTGGCCGCCATGGCCCACGCCGCGTACCGCTGCGCCGCTACGGCTGGGGCGTGCCGACGGCGGAACGGGTCCTGTCCAGCGCGGCCAACGCCGTCACGATGATGACCCAGGGATCGCTCGTCCCTTTCCGTAAGGAGAAGAGCGGCGTCCACCTGGGCGAGCTCAAGCTCCACCACCTGCCCTGGCCTCGCGAGCAGCTCCTCGACCTCGGCGTGACGCCGGTCGAGCTGCGCGTCACCCTCTCGTACTTCGTCGAACCGAATCCCGGCCGGCAGGGCGTCCTTGGCCAGCACACCCACGCGTCCCACCGCGGCGGTTCGCGATCAAGGGCGTGGAGAACCTGGCCGACTTCGAAGCACGGGTCGCGAAGGACGCGCAGACCGAGGACGACGGCATGACCACGGTCGGCAAGTTCGAGGGCGACAAGGCCTGGCTCGTCGGCTCCGACAACCGCAACCGCGGCTCCCTGCGCTTGGCCTGGAGGGCGAAGAAGCTGGAGCCCGTGCGGTCGATCAGGATGGGCTGTCCGGGGTCCGGCGGCACGGCAGAGGAGGCCTGACGGAACGTCACATTTGTTGTTCCAAGGCCCTGGTGGCCGTCAGGGGTGTGTCGGTGTGACCATGATCACGCCGATTGGCTGCTGTCGTGGTCCGGCCCTCACCGCATCTATCCGTTCGAAGGGGTTCTGTACCCACGAACGAAGCGGAGAACGGACTGTGCGTGCACAGCGAGCTGGCGGGGTCGAGGAAGAGAAGCCCGGGCGTCGACGGTGGCGGCCTCTGCGGTGGGTCGACTATCCGCGCAGGGGGCGGCGCGGAGTCCGGCGCTGGCTGCCCTCCTGGCGGCAACTGCTCCTGGCGGCGTCGCTGGGCGTCCTCGGCCCGACCGGGTGGCTGGCCTGGTTCTACACCGTCACGCAGGTGCCCGAGGACCTCAACGCCTTCGCCACCCAGCAGAACAACGTCTACTACTGGGCGGACGGCACCGAGATGGCCCGCGTCGGCGAGACCAACCGGCAGGAGGTGCCGCTCGACGGCGTCCCCGAACCGGTGCGGTGGGCCGTGCTCGCCGCCGAGAACGAGACCTTCTACTCGGACCCCGGGATCTCCGCCAAGGGCATCGGCCGCGCACTCTGGCAGCTGGTCTCCGGCGGCGAGACCCAGGGCGGCTCCACCATCACCCAGCAGTACGTCAAGAACATCTACCTCAACCAGCGCCAGGACTTCTCCCGCAAGCTCAGCGAGGCCGTGATAGCCGTGAAGCTCGACGACCGGATGAGCAAGGACGACATCCTCGCGGGCTACCTCAACAGCAGCTGGTTCGGCCGCGGCGGCTACGGCATCCAGCGCGCCGCCGCGGCCTACTACGGCAAGGACGTCTCCCAACTCGACGTCAGCGAGGGCGCCTTCCTCGCCGCCCTGCTCAAGGGCGCCGGGCGGTACGACCCGGCACTGAGCACGGCCAACCACGAACGGGCCGAGGAACGGTGGGCCTGGATCCTGGACCGGATGGTCGACACCGGAAAGCTCTCCCGCGCCGACCGTGCCCGGTACACCGTCTTCCCCGAGCCCAAGCCGCAGCCGAAGTCAGCCGGTCTCAGCGGTCAGGTCGGCTACCTGGTCGACATGGCCAAGTCCTACTTGGAGAGCCACACCGACATCACCCCCGCCGAGTTCGACCTCGGCGGCCACCAGATCCACACCACCTTCGAGAAGCCCAGGGTCACCGCCCTCGGCGTCGCCGTCCAGGAGGCCACGAAGGGCATCGACCCCGGCGCCCGAGAGACCGACAAGCTCCTCAAGGTCGGAGCCGCTTCCGTCGCCTCCGACGGGCGGATCGTCGCCCTCTACGGCGGCCCCGACTACCTCAAACAGGGCTTCAACAACGCCAACACCTCCACAGTGCCGCTCGGTTCGGCCTTCACCCCGCTGGTCTACGCCGCCGGACTCGACCAAGGCGTGCAACGCGCGCGGGGTGCCACCCGTACCCCGGTCACCCCCGGCACCACCTACAACGGGGACAACGGGGTCAACGTGATGACCCCGGAAGGCCCGTACTGGGGACGCGACGGCAAGATCGCCAAGACCGCCAACGACGGCAAGCGGGACTGGGGCCAGATCACCCTGCGCGGAGCCGTCGAGCAGTCCGTCAACGGGCCGATCATGCAACTCGGCCTGGACATCGGCCTCGAACGGGTGCAGAAGACCGCCGCCGCCCTCGGCCTCCTCCCCGGCGCCATGGGCGAACTCAGCCCCGGCTTCGCCGTCGGCAACTCCACCCCCAGCGCCATCCGCACCGCCGACGCCTACACCGCCTTCGCCGCCGGCGGCAGCCGCACCGACCCGTACTCCGTTCTCCGCATCACCCGCAACGGCGAGCCGCTCGCGCTGCGCCTGCCCACCGCCGTCCAAGCGCTGCCACCGGCCGTCGCCGCCGAGGTCGACGCGGCCCTCAAGGGCGCGGTCCGCGGCGGCAGCGCCGGCTGGGCGGCTGAAGCGGGGCCCGATCCGGCAGCGAAACCCGGCACCACCCCGGACCGCACGGCGGGGTGGGCGGTCGGCTACAGCGGACAGCTCGCCACGGCGGTCACGGTCTTCCGGGCCGACCTGCGGGACATGAAGCTGCTGTCCCTCGAAGGACTGGGCGGGGCCGGTCCGGACGCCCTGGACTCGACGCTGCCCGGCCGGATCTGGGGCACGTACATGAAGGCGGCGGGCGGGCAGTAGGAGGGTCGGGCGGCTGCGGCCGGTCCCGCAGCCGCCCGGCGGTCGTCACTTCACCAGCCGCGACCAGTCCGCCGGCTGTGCCGGGTCCAACTGGCGCAGCTGGTCCAGCACCTTCGGGTCCTGGGCGTCCAGCCAGTCGGCGACCTGGCGGAACGAGGCGCAGCGGACCTCCTCGCGCTTGCAGACGCTCTTCATCACGTCCTCGATCGCCTGCATGTAGATGCCGCCGTTCCAGTCCTCGAAGTGGTTGCCGATGAACAGCGGGGCCCGGCTGCCGTTGTAGACCCGCTCGAAGCCGGCCAGGTAGCTCTCCCGGGTCGCCTTCTCCCAGGCGTCGAACTTCTTCGGGTCGCCGTTCGTGGTGGTGCCGGACTGGCCGGCCAGGTAGTTGAAGTCCATCGAGAGGCTCTGGGAGGACGTGCCGGGGTTCGGCAGCAACTGCAGCGGGAAGTTCCAGACGCCTTCCTTCTTCACCGGCCACACCTGGAACTCGCCGGGCGAACTGGCGTCGTAGCGGAAGCCCTTGGCCTTCTCGACGGGCAGCAGGTTCTTCTGGCCCTCCAGGCAGGGGGCGCGGCCGCCCACCAGTTCCTTGGTGTAGTCGAAGGGGAGCGGCGGGACGTCCTTGTAGCCGGTGTTGGTACGCCAGTTGGTGACGAAGGACATCGCCTGGTCGAGCTCGGACGCCCACTCCTCGTTGGACCAGTCGCCGCCCCCGCCGGGCTTCGGGCCGCAGAAGTGCCCGTTGAAGTGGGTGCCGATCTCGTTGCCGTCCAGCCAGGCCAGGCGGAGCTGCTCCAGGGTGTCCTTGATGTGGGCGTTGGTGGCGAAGTCGATCGATGCCGAACCCGCGTCGTGCTTCGGGGGGCGGTAGAGCGTGCGTTTGGACTTGGGAAGGAGGTAGAGGCCGGAGAGGAAGAACGTCATCTGGGCGTTGCTCTCCACGCCCAGCTTCCGGAACCTGGAGAAGAGGCGGTCGTCGCCCTCCAGGGCGCCGTCCCAGGAGAAGACCACGAACTGCGGCGGCTTCTCCCCGGGCTTCAGCCGCTCGGGCTTGGGCTGCTTGGGCTGCGGGCCGGTGTCGGAGGTGGAGCCGTCGCCGAGCAGCTTGACCTGGCCGTCCCAGGCCGGCGCGGGCGTGGGCGTGGGGGCCGGGGCCGGGGTCTCGGCGGGGGCCGAGGGCGTGGGGCTCGCGGGCGTGGTGGCGGTGGCGGTGCCGGTGGCGGTGGGTCTGCTCCCGGGGGTGGAACATCCCGTGCTCAGGACAAGCGCTGACGCGACCCCCACCGCCAGCAATCCGGTCACACCGCGAGCATTCCGCACCGTACCTCCGCCAATTCGTCCGACCGTTCGATCACTACTGCACTGATTAGATGTGATGAACAGTCACGAAGGTTGCCTGGATGTCGAATTGAGGTTCGAGGGAGCGGATCTCGAACCGGGGGTCGCCGCGGTCTGCGCCGCCGCGGGATCAGGGCCAGGGGCTCTCGTCCTCGTCGATGAACCTGACGTGCCGCTCGTCCCGTTCGTCGAACGCCGGGGCGACGGTCAGGACCATGTCCATCGCCCCGAAGTAGTGGATGCGGGTGTTCGGCGGGACGGTGACCAGGTCGGTGGCGCCGACCTCGACCGGCTCGCCGTCCAGGTGGAACACCCCGTGTCCGCCGACGACGTAGTAGATGTAGGAGCTTCGTACGTTGTAGAACTCCTGGAAGTGGCCCCGCTCGACGTGCACGTGGACGACCGTCGCGGACGGGTCCTGTCGGCCGTAGACGGTCAGGTCGACGCCGTGCTTGTTGAACCTCGCCGCTTCCTCGGCCGTGTGCCTGTACGTGGCCATCGTTCGGTTCCTCCTGAGCGGCAGGGCGAGGGGGCGACAAGGCGAGGGGACGACGGGGTGGCAGGGCGAGGGGGCGACGGGGCGCCGACCTCCCGGCGCCCCCTCGGGCCGGTGCCCGGGTCAGTCGGGCAGCTCCTCGGCCCGCCGCCGCAGCGCCAGCCGGTCCACCTTCCGGTTCGGGTTCAGCGGGAGCTCGTCCAGGTGGACGTACCGGCGCGGCAGGGTGCTGGACTGCAGTACGGCGCGCATGGCATCGGCCAACGTCGACTCCGGGACTTCGGCGCCGGTGTAGAACACGACCAGCTCCGTACCGTGCGCCGCGGGCCTCGCGACGGTGACGGCGTCGCGCACCCCGTCGCACTCGCGGACCAGGTGATCGACCTCAGCCAGCTCGACGCGCCACCCGTGAACCTTCACCTGCGAGTCCATGCGGCCGATGTAGGCGAGTTCGCCGTCCGGATTCGCGCGCACCCGGTCGCCCGTGCGGTACCAGCGCCGGCCGTCGAACTCGACGAACCGGCCTTCGTCGTCGGCCGGATCGAGGTAGCCGTCCGTCATCTGCGGTCCGGTGACCCAGAGTTCGCCCTCCACGGACGAATCCTCCCCCTGCTCGGTCACCAGCCGGAAGTCGTGGCCCTTGTGCACCCTCCCGATCGGCACGGTCCCGTTGACGCCGCGCCTCGCCGACTCCTCGCCGGACCAGCGGTGGTAGGAGATGCCGATCGAGAGCTCGGTCGGTCCGTAGCGGTTCTCCAGCTTCGATCCCGGTGCGGCCGCCAGCCAGTCCTCGACGTCCTGGCAGCGCAAGGCCTCCCCGCCGAAGATCGACCACTTCAGGCCGCCGAGCGCGCCCTTCTCCAGCCCGCCCATCTCCCGCGCCATCCAGATGCCGCTCGGCGTGGAGTGCCAGATGGTGACTCCGTGCTCGGCGAGGAACGCGGGGAGGTCCCGGTACGCCGACGGCGGGATCACCTGGATCGTCGCACCCGCGCCCCACGCGGCGAACACGTCGTGGATCCCGGGGTCGAAATTGAGGTCGTAGGTCTGGCCGAGTACGTCGTCCGGTCCGAAGTCGCACCGCCGGGCGAGCTGGTCGAAATAGTGCGCGAAACCGCCGTGCAGAACGGGAACGCCCTTCGGGGTGCCGGTCGAGCCCGAGGTGAAGAGAATGTACGCCCGGTCCGAATGGGACACCCGGACCGGCTCGGTGAATTCCGGGTGGGAGGCCACCGGGATCGTCGGGAACCCGTACGCGGAACCGTCGGTGTCGAGGATCCGGACGGGCCTCTCCCGGCCGGTGACCTCCGGCAGGACCGCCAGGCCGCGTTCGTCGACGATCAGTGTGTCCAGCCCGGCCGCCTCGATCATCCGGCGGGTGAGCTCGGTGGGGAAGGCCGGCTGCAGCGGGACGACCGTGGCGCCCGCGTACAGGACCGACAGCAGGGCCGCGTAGGACGTGATGCTCTTGCCCGCCAGGACTCCGACGGCACGAGGGGAACCGTTCGCCACGAGCGACCCCGCCCAGCGCATGGCCGTGTCGTGCAGCTGCCGATAGGTGGCGACGTCCGATCCGATCCTCACGGCGGGGCGGTCCGGGGATATCTCCAATCCCCGCAGGAATCGCTCGACCAGCGTGAGAGGCACGATATTTGCCATTCCCTGTCCCTCGGTCGTGAAATCGTCATTCGGCAGGACGACCGATCGTCCGTCGTCGAGCCAGTAGATTACCGACCGGCCCGGCGAACTGTACTGACACCCGGCAGGGCTCCGGTGAAATCCGACCCTCGGCATTTCCGCCGTCCGCGCGGCCTCCTCGGCCGGGTGGCCACGGCGGCGCCGGGACCGCGGAGTGCGCCCCGGAGCGGAGGCCGGGTTCGATCGCCCGGTGCCCCGAGGGCGAGGACGGTGGGGTGGCCGGCGCCGGCGCTGCCACCCCACCACCTGTGCGTGCCGGGGCGGTTCCGGGCGGCACCGGGCCGACGGAGCCGGCTGTCCGCCGCTCCGGGGACCTGTCCTATGTCAGGACACGGGCACCGACCGGCCCGGCTAGCGTGCGCACATGCCCCGAGCCACATCAGCTGTCCCGCCGCCCGCCCCACGGAAACCGCTGGCACGCCTGCTCCGCCGGATGGGCCCGCCGTCGCCGACGGCGGGCCGGGTCAGCGCCCAGGCGCTGGTCTACGGAATCGGCACCGGCAGCTTCTTCACCACGAACGCGGTCTTCTTCACCGAGGTCGTCGGCCTCTCCGCCGCCACCGTCGGCCTGGGCCTGACCATCGCCGGGCTCGTCGCCGTCGTCTTCGCCGTGCCGCTGGGCCGGGCCGCCGACCGGGCCGGCCCGAAGGTCGTGTGGGCGGCGGCGTCCCTCGCGGAGGCGGTCTGCTACCTCGCCTACCCGGCGGCTCGCGGGTTCGCCGCCTTCCTGGCGGTTGTCATAGCCCTCGGACTGATCAACGCCGCCGGCTCCGCCGGGTACGGCGCGTACGCGCTCAACCTCTACACCGGAGAGGACCGGATCGCGGCGCTCGCCTACAACCGGAGCGCGCTGAACGCCGGGTTCACCGTCGGCGCGGGCCTGGGAGGCCTGGCGCTCGCCACCGGGAGCGACACCGTCGTCCGGCTGCTCCCCGTCTTCGTCGGCGTGGTGATGCTCCTCAACGCGGCGATGATCTTCCGACTGCCCGGCGGGACCGCACCCGTCCGGGAACCCGCCCGGCCGCGAGGGCGCGAGCCGCGCAAGCTGGGGAGCGCGCTGCGGAACCGGCCGTTCTTCGCCGTGTCCGTCCTGGGCGGTGTCCTGTCGACGAACCAGGTGATCCTCTCCGTGGTGATCCCGCTCTGGCTGGTCGAGGAGACCAACGCGCCCCACGTGCTGCTGGCGGGGCTGTTCGCGACCAACACCCTCATGGCGGTGACCATGCAGACCATGACCGCCCGCGGGACCCACACACTGGCGGGCGCCGTCCGGGCGACGTACCGCAGCGCCGGCTGCTTCGCGGCCTCCTGCGTGGTCGTCGTGTTCACCGACGGCAGCAGTGCGGCGTGGCTGACCATGGCCCTCGTCTGGGTGGCGCACATCGTCCTGACCGGTGCCGAGCTCTTCCAGGCGGCGGCCGGCTGGGGATTCACGTCGCTCCTGTCCGACCCGGCCCGGCGCGGCGAGTACCAGGGCGTCACCCAGGTCGGCCAGACCATCGGCACCGTGTGGGCGCCGGCGGCCTACACCTACCTCGCCATGAACTGGCACACGGCGGGCTGGCTGGCCATCGCCGCCATCGTCGGCCTCGCGGCCGTCGCCACCCCGCCCGTGGCCCGCGCCGCCGAACGCTCGCTCGGCGCGGCCGCCGAACCCTCGCCCGGTCCGGCGGCGGTCAGCGCCCCTTGAACCCGCGGCCCGGGGCGACGACGGACCGCCGGCGCCCCGGCGGAGCCCGGAGGCACGCGGCGTCCCGGCACCGACGGCCCGGCGGGGGCCCGGCACCGCGGGCGCCGCGCAACGAGCGCCGCGCAGCGGGGAACCGCCCATCCGTCGACGTGAGCCGGTAGGACCGGTAGTCGGTAGGACCAGTAGTCGGTAGGACCAGTAGGAGGAGACAAGTGAGCGAGATCGCCCCCGGGCCGGAGGAAGAAGCACCCGTTCCGTCCTTCGAGGCCCCGGCGGACTCACCGCTCTCGTGGCTGCGGGACATGACGGCGACCATCCGCGACCGACTGCTGGTGGACGGCGCGGTCCTCGTCCACGGGCTGCCGATGGACGGACCGGGCAGTCTGGCCGCGGCGCGGGACGCCCTGGGCATCGGCAGTTTCACCCCCACCGAGGTGTTCAACCGCCGGAGCGACTTCGGGGACGGCGTCATCTCGCCGATCAGCTGGCCGCAGGACCGGCACATCTGCCCGGTCCAGGAGAACTCCTTCAGCAGGACGTTCCCCTCGGTGGTGCTCACCGCGTGCATCACCCCGCCGGACGGCGACGGGAAGGCCTACCTCAGCGATGCCCGCCGGATCCCGGGGCAGCTGCCCGCACACCTCGTCGAGCGTGTACGGGCGGGTGGTTGGACCATGAACCGGGCCTTCCACGGCGGATTCGGCATCGCCTGGTCGGAGGCCTTCTCCGTGGCGGACCGTGCGGCCCTGGAGGAACTCTTCGAGGCGGAGGGGATCGAATCCGAGTGGCTGCCCAACAGCGCGCTGTACACGGTGCGGCGCCTGCCCGGCTTCGTCGAGCACCCGGTCACCGGGGAGGAATGCTGGTTCAACCAGCTCTCCTTCCTCAACGCCGGCAGCCTGGATCCGACCGAACGCGCCTACATGGCAAGGGCCTTCGGGAAGTACCTCCCGATGGACACCTTCTTCGGCGACGGATCGCCGCTCTCGGAGGAGGACGTGGCGGCCATCGACCACGCCTACGACGCGGTGAGGATCGACCTCTCGTGGCGCCCCGGCGACCTGCTGATCACCGACAACATCATCATGGCCCAGGGCCGGTCGCAGGTGCAGGGCTCCCCTGAGTTCCTCGTCGCCCTGGGCGGGAGTTAGGGCGTGTCCGGGCCGGACAGCGCCCGACAGCACCTGGTTCCGACCCTGGTGTCTATCAGGACCTCAGGAGCCGGGGTTCGGACAGACTGCTTCCGTGCTCCTGCGGCGTGACGTGCGGCCGCGAACGGAGGGCCGGTGGCCACGCCGTGGCGGTGGCGTCGGGGCCTGGGGGTTCCCGGGCATCGCGGTACGGCTCGTTCGTCCCGCTGCTTCCCGCGAAGCGGCGGCAGCGCCTCCCGCCACACCCCTGCGGGCGTCGACGGAAGCGGAACCGCCCCCGTCGCGGGAACGCGGTTCCGGGCGACGGATGACGGGCGACAGACGACGGGCACGGTCCGGCCCGAGCGACGTGGCTGCCCGCCGGACGGGCCGAGGCGGCCGGAAGCCCCCGCGGGAGGAGCACCGTTGCCATATCGAGGAGAGGGAAAGATGGGCACGAAGGTCAGCAAGGCCGAAGTCGTGGTGCCGGTGGGCGAGTTCTTCCGGATCGGGGGGACGGAGCGGATCAGGCCGTCCGTCAGGCTCGAACTGTCGGAGCACTCGTACCTTCCGAAGTCGGACGATCCGCGCGCCGACTGGGTGGCGAGCGTCGCCGTGCCCGCGTTCAAGGCGCTCTCCGGGAGGGGCTTCCTCGCTCCGCGGTTCTGCACGATCGGCACGGGCGCCGGCTTGGACGCCCTGGCGGCCGTGGAGATCCTGAAGGCGCGCACCGTCGGCTTCACCGACATCCACGACGACGTCCTCGAACACGCCCGGAGGAACATCCGGGCCAACCTCCTGGCGGAGGACGTCGAACTGGTCGGAGGAGTCGGCGATCTGCTCTCCCCGCTGGTCGGCAGGTTGTCGGAGGTCGATGTGATCTACGAGAACCTTCCCAACATCCCGATGGCCGAGAGCGACGATCTCGCCGACGGCCAGACGAGCTCGACCTTCATCCGGGAGCGCAGCGAGGAGATCCCCGGTTTCGCCGAGAAGAACCTCGTCACGCTGCACTACCTGGCCCTGCAGCAGGCGCACCCGGTCCTGCGGGTCGGCGGGCGCGTGCTGTCCTCGATCGGCGCACGCATTCCGGTGGGGGAGATCCTGGCTCTCTCCGGGGCCGCCGGCTACGACGGCAGTGTGCTGACCTACACGTGGAAGGTCCAGTCCGAGCCGGAGGAGGTGGTGGGTGGATTCGCCCGGTGGGAGCGGGAAGGCCTCGGCCCCTTCCACTTCTACCCGGTGAGCGTCCTTCGGGAGGCGTTCGAAGGCCTGTCGCCGGAGGCTGCCGGTGCCCGGGCACTGCGGATCGAGAGCGAACTGGTGCCGCACGAGATTTCGGCGGTGGACGCCCTGGCCCTGGTCGAGCGCGGCGAGAAGGTCGGGCACACCGTGGTGGTTCTCGATTCCGTCAAGGTCCCCGAGCCCGCACTCTGACGGCGGCAGGGCGGGCTCGTGCCCGTACCGGGACCCGTGTGCAACGAGTGCCCAGCCGACTGGGCCGAGGACAGTGAGGGGTGGGAGCCGATGGAGGACGCGCGGAGTCAGCGGAGCGTCGTCGCCGTCGTGGGACTCGGTGTGGCCGGTTCGCTCGCGGCGGTGCACCTGTGCGAGGCGGCGTCGGGCCGTCCGCGGGGCGGGCCGGTCGAACTGGTCCTCGTCGATCCGGGCTTCGGCACCGGAGCGGACCGGCCCCGCCGGGGGCCGGGTGAGCGCCGGCTCGAAACGCCTGTCGAGAGCATGAGTTGCTTCGAGGGCGACACCGAGCACTTCGCCCGTTGGCTGTGCCGGCGGGGCGAGTGTCCGTCGCGCACCGACCTGCTTCCCACCTGGCACCGGTACCGGACCTACCTCGCGCACACCCTCGGCGAGTCGATCATCCGGGCGAACGGAACGGCGACCGTGCGGCGGGTCAGGAACCGGGTCGAGCAGCTCGGCTCGGTGGACGAGTCCGGCGTCGTGCTCTACCTGGACGACGGCGACTACTGCCGCGTGGACTCCGTGGTGGTGGCGACCGGCCCGGGGTGCGCCTGGCTGCCGGACGACGGCGAGCGGTGGACGTCCCGGGCCGTGGACGACGACGCCGCGGACCCGGCTCCGCGCTGCGTCCGGACGGAGTTCCGCGCCCGTGGGGCCGGGTCCGGGGCCCGGTTGTACTCCCTGTCGGCCCGCGGCGGCACGGGCTCCGCCGGACCGGTGGACCAGGTGCCCCTGCTGCGCAGGGAAGCGGCCGAGGTCGCCGCTTCCGTATTCGTCGGCAGGGAATCGTGAAGGCCTTTTCGAAGAATTTTCGAAGGATTCTCACGGCCCTCGTTTCCGCTGTGCCGGAATGCGGCACGGAGGCGATGGAATTACCGCCTGAAAAAGCCTTCCCGGTACTGCGTCCCCGATATACGATAAAGAAATGACGAATGAAGACGAGGGAACGCCCGTCCGGGCCGCGGTGATCGCGCCCGGCAGGATCTACGGCCCGGGGACGTCGCTGCTGATGTTCAACCGCGAGGCGGTGGCACGGCGCGGGGCCTTCATGTACCCGGTCGAATGGGACCTCGGCAACGGGGACCTCTTCGCCGACGACGTGGACGAGATGATCAACGCGCGGGTCGCCGCCGCCGTCAAGGAGGTCGCGGCGGCCGGCGCGGGCGAGACGGTGATCATCGCCAAGTCGCTCGGTACACGGGCGGCGCCCGTGGCGGCCGAGTACGGCGTTCCCGCCATCTGGTTCACGCCGTTCCTGGCCGCTGCGCCGGTCGCGGAGAGGACCATCGCGGCGCTGCGGCGGGGCACCGCGCCCTTCCTGCTCGTCGGGGGGACGGCCGATGAGTTCTGGGACGGGGACATCGCCCGGTCGCTCACTCCGCACGTGGTCGAGATCGAGGGCGCCGACCACAGCATGTTCGTGCCCGGCCGCCCCCTCAGGGAGTCCGCCGCCGTGCTCGGCGAGGTGGCAACGGCGGTGGAGCGCTTCCTCGACGAGGTCGTCTGGCCCGGCGGCCGGTAGCGCCGGGGCCGTGGGAAACGGTGGCCGGCGCCGTCAGGGAGCGCCGGTCGGTCCCGAGTGCTCCACGCTGGTCGACACCCCGGCCGCGGCCGGGGTGTCGACCAGGCGTCACGCGGGACTGTCGGGGATTCGACCGGACGGCGCGGCCGGGGGCCGCATACCGAGCCACTGCTCGGCGTCCCAGGCCTCGAAGCGCTCCACCTCGGTGAACCCCAGCCTCGCCGCGAGACGCATCGAGGCGAGGTTGGCGCTCTGGGTGGTGAGTACCACCGGCTCGCCGGGAAGCGCGCCGGCGAGCCAGTCGAGCGCCGCCGTGCACGCCTCGGCGGCGTACCCGAGGCCCCATGCCCGCGGCAGGAACAGGTAGCCGAGATCGGCCTTCCCCGCGGCGGCCGGGCGGCGGTGCCCCGTCGCCCGGCGGAGCAGGACGTGGCCGATCATCGACCCGTCGAGGTCGACGACGAAGCTGCCGGGCCACTGCTCCGGCACCGCGGCCAGTTCGCGTTCGAGGTCGCCGCGCGGCCGGGGGCCGCCGACGTAGGCGTTCACCTCCGGCGATGCGAGCAGTTCGATGAACGCGGTACGGTCCCCGGCCTCGGACCCGCGGAGTACCAGCCGCTTGGTCCTGATCGGCTCGGGTGGCCAGGACACGGCTCCGAGATCTTCCATTCGCGCACCCTAACAGGTAGATGGGACAAGCGAGTTGCCGGTGCCGGGGGGCACCGGGGGAGGGGGCCCGGCTGCCGGGATCCGGACGAAGGGCCCTCCGGCACCGGCCCGACGCGACCGCCGGCCCGACGCGACCGCCGGCCGCCCGCCGGGAGCCGCCGTGCTCCCGGCGCCGCCCCGGCCGGAGCGGCGGAGCTACAGGTCCATCCCCTGCAGGACCTTCAGCAGGCTGTCGACCTGGTACTCGTTGAAGACGGCGGAGCCGTTGACGTGCGGCAGCGGTGCCTCCGGGACGGGGACCTCCAGGAAGGCGCAGAGCGGCGCCCAGCCGTCCTTCGGAGACCACTCCAGCAGCCGGTCGGCCGGGATGGCCGCGCGCACCTGCTCGATGTGCCGCTCCATCGCCGCAGCCACCGCGTCCTCGTCGAAGACCTCCGGGTCGGGGCCGAACAACCCGGCGCGGGCGTACATGCCCCGCAGCATCAGGCCGTTCCGGCGCATGTCGGGATCGGCGGCCTCCACGGCCGCCGCCAGGTGGTGGGCCACCGTGTCGCCGTACGTGAGGCCCCAGACGGTCTCGCGCATGCTGCGGGCCCACGAGCGCCCGTCCCGCACGCTGAGCAGGACCTTCGCGTCCGGGTAGGCCTCGGCCAGCTCCCGGTAGTAGAACGACGCCGGGTAGTCGACCGCCGCCGAGAAGCCGTCGAATATCGCCTCCCAGTCCGGATCGCCCTCGTACGCGGCGATCCATTCGGACATGTGGTTCCGGTCGGCGGCCACCGTGTTCATGTGGTAGCAGGGGCCGTAGCCCAGCATCTCCAGCGCGATCTTCTGAGTCAGCGTCGCCGTGCGCGGCAGGCCGGCCCCGATCAGTTTCATGTGACCTACTTTGTGCTCGGAATGGGAGGTGTGGCGCTGATCCGCCCCTCGCCTCGGGTACCCGGAACCGGCTGGAGGCGGAAGACCGGAAGCGGTGCCGAGCACAATAGGCCAGGCGCCGGGAAATGTGTACTGACAGGTAACAGTACGGAATGCCACCCGCATCTCCCCGACAGTGCGGCCGGCGGCGCCGCATTCGCGGTCCGGCGCCTCCGGTGATTCCTGGAGGAATGCGCTCCGGGGCGCTGGTGGGCGCGGCGGCGGCTGGCTCGGTCCTGACCGCTGTCAGTACGGGCGCACCGTGCCGATCGGTAGTTTACGGGCCAAGAAATCCGGCGTGGATCCACGTTATGGGGAGCGATGTCAGAACGTACCGTAATCCTGACCAAGATCTGGCGACAGGTTCTCGGCAAGCCCGACCTCGACGAGAACTCCGATCTCCTCGACAATGACGGGACCTCTTTGCACATGCTGCAGATCGTCGGCGAGGTCCACCGGACCCTCGGTGTCGACGTGAAGCTGCGTGAGGTGTTCTCGCACACTTCGCCGCGAAGCCTCTCGGACTTCCTGGAGGGCAAGCAGGGGCAGGCCCCGACCGGTTCCCCCGCCAGCGATGCCTGACGGGCGCAGGGGGCGGGCAGCGGCGGGCCGGACGTGACGGCGCCCCGCGTCGGGGCCTCCCTGGGCCCGACCTCGCTCGCGGAAGAGGCGAGGCTGACCGGGGAGTTCGCCGACTGGAACAACCTGGTGCACAGGGCGGTGTGGATAACCGGGCCGTTGGACCTCGCCGCGGTGCGCGACGCCTGGCGGCGGGTCTGCCGGCGTCACGACGCGCTGCGCAGGACGTACGTCTCGGCGGACGAGGCGCGCACGCACGACGACGCCCTGAGCGAGGTGGAGTTCCGCACCGCGGAGACGGACGAGGAGGCGATCGAGACGATGCGCCGGTTCCTCGGTACCCCCTTCGCCCTGGACGGCCCGGGGTTCTCGCGGGTCGCCGTCGTGCGGCGCAGCGAGCGGAGGCACCTCTTCGGGGTCGCGCTGGATCACATCGTCACCGATCTGATCTCCTGGTTGCGCATCAAGGAGGACTTCAGGGAGCTCTACGACCGCGCCCTGGCCGGCGACGCCGGTGACGTGGCGGAGGCGGGCAGCTACCAGGGCTTCGCGTCGGAGCAGCGCCGCTTGTTCTCCGGTGCGTGGGGGGAGGAGGCCAGGGCCTTCTGGCGCTCCTACACCCGGGAGTTCGGGGCCTTTCCTCCGCGCTTCCCGGCCGGTGCCGGGCGCACCGGCGGGTACCGGCACGGGGTGGTCACCCGCGCCCTTCCGGCGGATGTCAGGGCCCGGGTGCACGCGCTCGCGCGGAAGGCCCGGGTGACGTCCTTCGCGGTGGTCTCCGCCGGCGTGCTCGCGGGTGCGCGGGAGGTGGCCGACGATCCGGCGGCGGGGATCTCCGTCGCCCATCACGGCCGCGCCCTGCCGGGTACCGCGCGGACCGCGGGGCTGTTCGTCCAGACCGTTCCGCTGCACCTCGGGGACCGCGCGGCGACTCCGCTCGAAACGGTCCGGCAGGTGTTCCGGCGGGCCCAGGACGTCTTCGAGTACGCCCTCCCGCTCACCGTCGCGGGCAGGGCCTGGAACGAGCCCCTGACGGCGGCGGACCGGGCGGCCGCAGGCCTCTACGTCGAGCTGAACGAGCAGCCGAGGTCCGCGTACTACACGCCGCTGTTCACCGGTACCGGGGCGGAGTACGTCGAACTGGGCCTGCCCGGCGACAAGGTCTGGGCCGAGACGGTGGCGGTGTCGTGGAACCTGTACGGGACGGGGCCGCAGCTCGTCGCGGACTTCGACGCGAACCGCTTCCCGGCCGGGGTCGTGGAGGAACTCCTCGGGGCGGCCGAGAGGTTCGTCCTCTCGGCGACGGCGGTCTAGGGAGTGCCCCGCCCGCCGACGCGGACGTTCCCGCCGGCCGGTCCCGGCGCCCCGGCGCGGCACGCGTGGATTTCCGGCCCGATTTCCGCACCGCGAATCCGCGGCCGGCTTGTTCGCCCGGCAAGGGAAGGCGGTCGGACGTGTGCTTCCGGGCCCGGGGTTCCGGAGTTCGGAGCGGAAGTCCTGACAAGCAACAGGACCGGGTTCCACCGCGCTCTGGCTATGGTGTCCGGCATGGCGGATCAATTCACTGAACCGATCGTGATGAAGGGGCGCCGGCCGGGGCCGGCGCTTGTCGAGAACAACAACGGCGACATATCGGTGACACTGCCCGAAGGCCATCCGGGATATGGCGATCAGCGCTACGTCGAGCGCCGTGAGTGGATCGCCGCCGCGGCGGTTCACGCCCGGCCCGGGGATTCCGCTCCGCACATCGTGTACTCGGAAAGCGACCGTCGGGTCTGGCAGGTGGTGACCGGGGAACTGCACGGTCTCCACCAGCGTCATGCGAGTTCGGTGTACCTCGAATCGCTGAGCGCGCTGGACTTTCCGTCGCACCGGCCACCGCAACTCCGGGACGTTTCGGACGCCATCGGGAGGGCGACGGGATTCCGGATGACCCCGGTCGCCGGAAGCGTCTCGGCCAGGGTCTTCTACGAGAGCCTCGCGGATCGGAACTTCCGGGCCACCCAGTACATCCGGCATGTCGCCCGGCCCGGCTTCTCTCCTGAGCCCGACATGATCCACGAGGTCCTCGGACACGGCCCGCACCTGGTGAACGAGGGCTGGGCGGAGTTGTACCGGCTCGCCGGGGAGGCCGTGCGACGCCTGCGGAACCCCGATGTCGTCGAACTCGTCTCGCGGATCTTCTGGTTCGGCGTGGAGTGCGGGCTGGTGTACGAGGGCGGCGAGGTCAAGGTGTGGGGGGCGAGCCTGCTGTCCTCCGTCAGGGAGCTCACGCGGTTCCGGGACACCGACATCAGGCCGCTGGACCTGGCCGCCATGGCGCGGCAGGACTACGACTCGCACGCCCATCAGCCCGTGCTCTTCGTGGCGGAGTCGCACGCCGCCCTGGAGGACTTCCTCGCCGGGTTCTTCAGCGCGGTCGAGGACGACTCTCCTTACGCGGTCAAATTCTGAGGGTGGGATCTCTTTCATGAAGGCTGTCATTCGGAATTCTGAGCGCACCGAGCTCGGTGACGTCCCCGAGCCGCTGCGACCGTCCGGTTGGGTCAGGCTCCGAGTGCTGCTGGCGGCGATCTGCCGTACGGACGTCCAGGCGGCAACCGGGCTCCTTCCGCTCGGGGGCACGAGGGTCCTCGGCCACGAGGTGGTCGGGGAGGTGGTCGAGGCCGACCCGACGAGCGGCTACCGGAGCGGGGACCGCGTGGCGGTGGCGCTGCCGCTGATCCCGTGCGGGGACTGCAAGGCGTGCGCCGACGGCGGCCGCTGTGCCCACCGGCTCATGCTCGGCGTCGACATCGACGGCGCGTTCGCCGAGCAGGTGGTCGTGCCCGAGGCGAGCCTGTGCGCCGTACCCGTGGACCTGCCGTTGGTCCGGGCCGCCTGCGTGGAGCCGATCGCCGCGATGTCCGCGGTGGTGAGGGCCCCGATCCGGCCCGACGGGCGGGGACTGGTGCTGGGCTCGGGCCGGATCGCCGACCTCACCACCAGGGTCCTGCGCGCCCGCGGCTTCGCCGACGTCGAGACCGCCCCGACCCCGGGCACCGCGGGGGGCGCGGCCGCCGGCGGGTACTACGACTTCGTGGTCGAGGCCGCCGGGACGGACGAGGCGCTCGACCTGGCGCTCCGGTCGGTCCGGCCGGGCGGGGTGGTCGTGTTGAAGAGCCGCCCGGCGGTGCCGCTCACGCTGGACGTGACCCGGGCCGTGCGCAATGACGTGACGCTGGCCGCCGTCTCCTACGACGTGCTCGACGACGTGGTGCGGCTGGCCCGCGACCTGGAGATGGACGACCTCCTGGGCCCGGTCTACCCGTTGGAGAGGTTCGACGAGGCACTGGCCGCGAGCCTGGACGAGCCGCTGGGGTCCAAGATCTTCCTCGCGCCGGACGGCGCCCGGTAGGCCGACACGAGCGTGCGGTGCCATGTCCTTGCAGGAGCCGTCCCGGTGTCGAGGAGTCGCAGTGGGTTTCGCCGATCGATTGAAGCGTGATCTCGTCGGGGACGAGAACGCGCGGTTCGTCCATCTCAACAACTTCGAAGTGGAACGCAGTTGGGCCGCCGGTGAACCCAAACTGCCGGGGGCGGGCATCTCCTTCGCCTCGGCGACGGTCAACCGCATGGAGGAGATGGGCGCACTGCTCGCCGAGGGCCCGGACATCGTGCTGCTGAAGTCACCGATGGACGGCGACTACGCCGCGTACCTGCGGTCGGTCGACGCCGCGGCGAGCGAGGTGGTCGCGGTCGAGGGGTCGCTGCCGGAGCGCACCGTCACGGAGGACGCGCTGGACTCGCCCGGGACGCTGGAGTTCCTGCGGGGGTTGGCGGACGGCCGCACCTACCTGATGCCGATGGGGATCTCCGCGGCGGAGGAGCGGCTCTCCGAAGCGGTGGGCCTGCCTCTGGCCGGCCCCTCCGCCGAGGTCTGCAAGCGGGTGAACGGCAAGATCTACAGCCGCCGCCTGGCCGACTCGCTCGGGCTGGCCTCCGTACCGGGGCTGGTGTGCGAGCGGGTCGCGGACCTGGCCGGGGCCATCGGTACGCAGATCGCCCGCGGCGGCCGGGCGGTCGTGAAGGAGTCGCTGGGCGTCTCGGGGCGCGGCATGGTGGTGCTGCCGGACGCCGCCGCCGCGGACCGGCTGCTCCGGCTGATCGGCCGCCGCGGCGGGCAGGCGCGGGCGGACATGGTGGTCGAGTCCTGGATCGAGAATGCCAGTGATCTCAACTACCAGTTCCTGGTGAGCCGTTCCGGTGAGGTCCGGTTCGAGGCGGTCAAGCAGGCGGTGCTGCGCAACAACGTGCACCAGGGGCACCGCTTCCCCGTGGCGCTGTCCGAGGAGCACCTCGCCACGCTGCACGAGTCGGCCCGCCTGATCGGCCGCGCGCTGCACGCCGACGGCTACTACGGAGTGGTCGGCGTGGACGCCGTGGTCGGTCCGGACGGCACGCTGTACCCCTGCCTGGAGATCAACGCCCGGTTCAACATGTCGACGTACCAGAGCCGGATCGCGGAGCGGTTCGTCCCCGACGGGCGGCACGCCATCGCGGCGACCTTCAACCTGAGGCTGTCGCGGGCGCACTCCTTCGCGGAGGTGGCCGCGGCCCTCGGCCCGTCGATGTTCGACGGCACCGGCGCCCCGGGCGTGCTCGTCAACAACTTCGCCACCCTGAACGCGGGGGTCGGCCCCGGTGCCGGGCCGTTCCACGGGCGCCTGTACGGCATCTGCATCGCCGCCGACGCGGACTCGGCGCTCGCCCTGCGGGGCCGGGCCGAGGAGCGTCTGCGCACCCTCGTGGAGAGTGGGAGCTCATGAAGATCCAAGGGATCGCCTACACAGATCTGGCGGAGCGGTTCGGCACGCCGCTCTACGTCTACGACGGTGACGTCCTGCTGCGGCGGCTGTCGGAGCTGTCCGAGGCGCTGCACCCCGCGCTCGACGTCTTCTTCTCGCTGAAGTCGAACCCGAACATCAGCGTGTTCGCCACCCTGAGGGAGGGCGGGGCGCACGCGGAGGTGTCCTCGCTGCTGGAGCTGCGCACGGCGCTGCTGGCCGGTGCCCGCCCGCAGGACGTCATCTTCCTCGGACCGGGCAAGAGCGACCAGGAGCTGGACGCCTGCCTGCGGGCCGGGATCTACGCCGTCGTCGCGGAGTCGTTCGAGGAGGTGGAGCGGATCGAGCGCCTCGCGGGCGGGCAGGGCGTGCGGCAGCGCGTCCTGCTGCGGATCAACCCGGCCCGCGCGATCAGCGGATCCCGGCTGACCATGGGCGGCAAACCGCGGCAGTTCGGCATCGACGAGGACCAGGTGCTCGCCGCGGGGGACCTGGCGTCGCGCTACCGGCACGTCGAACTGGCCGGCGTCCACGTCTACATGGGCACGCGGATCCTGGACGCCGAGGTGGTCGGGCGGAACACGCGCTACGTCCTGGACCTGGCCGAGCGGGTGGCGGCGGCCACCGGGATCCCCCTGGAGGCGGTCGACATCGGCGGCGGCCTGGGGGTCGCCTACTTCGAGGGGGAGGAGGACCTCGACCCGGCGTCGCTGGCGGGGGAGGTCAACCCGCTGATCGAGGAGTTCGCGCGGCGCCACCCGGACACCCGGCTGCTGATGGAGTCGGGCCGCTACCTGACCGCCCACGCCGGCACCTACGTCGTGTCGGTGCGCTACGTGAAGGAGTCGATGGGGGAGCTGTTCGCCGTGGCGGACGGCGGCACCAACCACCACATGGCCGCGGTGGGCATCGGCTCGTTCGCCAGGCGCAACTTCCCGGTGCGGCTGCTGAACCGCGCGGCGGACGAGGACGGGCTGCGGAACTGGAACGTCACCGGCCCGCTCTGCACGCCCAACGACACCCTGCTCAGGCGCGCCGCGTTGCCGCCGCTGCAGGTGGGTGACCTCCTGGGGGTCACCCGCTCGGGCGCCTACGGCCCCTCGGCCTCCCCCGGACTCTTCCTGGGCCACGGCTTTCCCGCCGAGGTCCTCGTCCGGGACGGCGAGGCGCACCTCGTGCGCAGCCGTGACCTGCCCGATGACATGTTGCGTCAACAACACCTGTACAGCCGGGCCGCGTCGCCGGCCGGCACAAGAAATGAGGTCTCGTGAACCGCGAGCAGATCGTCGAGCACATCCGCGTCGCGCTCTCCAGCGTGCTCGACCGGGAGGTCGAGCAGTTGGCCGAGGGCGTCCGCCTCGTCGAGGACCTCTCGCTGGACTCCACCAGCGTCATCGACCTGTTGATGGCCCTGGAGGACACCATCGGTGTGGAACTGGACGTGGAGGACCTGCAGCCCGAGGTGTTCCAGTCGATCGGCAGCCTCGCCGACTACCTGGAGACAGGGGTCCCGGGTGTGGCGGCCTGAAGCCGCCGGAGGCCGCCGGACGGCCGTGACCGGCACGGCCGCACCGGTGCGCTCCGGGCACCGCCGGCACGACGGGCACGGCCGGCCCGACCGCTGCGACCCGGAACGGCGGCACGGCGCCCGGGCGGTACGGACGTGCGGCGCCGCGGGAAGGGGGCCGGCATGAGGATCGGCGTCGACCTGCTCGCCGTCCGGCGGTTCGCCCGGATCGCCGGGCACCACCGCTACCGCTCGCTGGTCTTCACCGAGGCGGAGCTCGCCCAGGCCGCCACGCTGGGGCCGGAACGCCGGGTGGAGCGACTGGCCGGCCGCTTCTGCGTCAAGGAGGCGACCTGCAAGGTCCTCGGACGGGGGTTCTGGCAGGGGATCCGTTGGCGGGACATCGAAGTGCTCGGCGACCCGTGGGGCAGGCCCGTCGTCACGTTGAGCGGGGGTGCCCGGAGGGCGGCCGACGAACTCGGCCTGACCGAGGTGGCGGTGACGCTCACCCACCAGGCCGATCTCGTGGTGGCGGTGGCCGTGGCGGTGGTGGACGACCGGGGAGCCGCTCACCGGCCGCTCGACCGGCGTCCGGCCGTTCCTTCGGACCAGGGGGGTGCTCCGTGACCGGTCGCGGCCCGGGTGCCGGCATCGACCGGAACGAGTTCATCGAGAAGCACCTCGCCGGGAACGTGCCGCTCGTCGCGAGGGACTGCTTCCCGCGGACGGGGCCGCTGGCTCCGCCCCGGGAGCTGGATCTGCTGGCGCGGAGGTTCGCGGAACGCCACGTCCCCGTCTTCGACGACCTGTTCGAGATGCAGCGCACGGTCAGGTTCGGCGACTTCGTGTCCACGATGGAAGGAGGGCGGCCCGACGAGGCGTCCGTGCCCTACGTCCGCTGGTACGCCAGGCAGCGCCACTTCCAGATGATCTGTGCGGACGATGCGTTCGCGGAACTGGCGGAGTTCTGGGCGGCGCCTTCCTGGCTGCCTTCGGCGGGCTACGTGTTCCCGCCCGTCGAGGGGGACGCGGATCCGGTGTGGGACAGCTTTCCCGCCAAGGGCATCTTCGTCTGCGCCGCGGGCGGGCGCACCCGCCTGCACGTGGATCCGTGGGCGAGCGATGCCGTCCTCTGCCAGGTCACGGGGGAGAAGCGCTTCGTCCTGTATCCGCCCGGCGCGGCGGAGTTCCTGTCGGACGGTTCGGCCGTGGTCGACCTGGACCACCCGGACGACGTGCGGTTCCCCGACTGGGGATCGGTCCGCCCCGCCGTCGAGGCGACGCTCTCCCCGGGGGACGCCGTCTTCATTCCCGCCGGGTGGTTCCACGCGGCTGTCGCCCTCACGCCCAGCGTGTCCATCACGTGGAACTTCGTCCACGAGGCGAATGCCGACCGGTTCGCCGCGTATCTCGAATCCGGTGGCGCGACGGACCCGACGGTGCGGCACTTCCGCGCGACCCGACCCTGACGCCCCGTACCGCTACCGCCCTTTCCGCGACCCGTCGATCCGCAGTTCCCGACGGGGCTGCGGAATCGGCGGTTCCCGGCATTCCCGGCACGTCCGGGGGCCGACGAGGGGCCCGGTGCGACGGGTCCGCAACGACTGAAACGAGCCGATCCGATCGGTCCGGCAGCCGGCCGGCGTGCGGGCCCGTCCATTCGTCGTCGGCGGTGAGGGGGCGGGGCGCGGCCGTGCCGGGGGTCGTGGAGGCGGTCGCCGGTGGGACGGGAGCGCAGTACCGGGAGGTGGTCGTCCGCGCCCTGGGGTGACGTCCGGTTCCGGCAGTCGGCCCGGCGGGCCCTGACCGGACGCGAACTCCGGGGCCGGGAGGCCCGGGGAGCGATGGCCGAGATCGTCTGCTGACGGAGGATCAGGTCGAATGGCCGTTGACGGCGTTCGCGACTGGTCACTAGTGTAATTTCACATGGCATATGTCACGTGATTATCGACCGAGTGGCCATTGCATACCCAGGGGGGGCTAACAGAATGAACAGGAAGCGTGTCGTACGGGTCGCCGGAGCGGATCCGGCGGTGGCGGCGGAGAACTCCGGGCCCGTCCGGACCGTCCAGGAGGCCGCCGCCGGGGAGGCCGGGGAGGCCCCGCGGGGCGGCGGACCGGAGGGCCACGAGCGCGGGTGGTGAACGCCGCCGGGTCCGGCCCGGAGTGCCGGCCGTAAGCCGGGCCGGCCGCAGGCCGGTGCCGTCACCGGCGCGGTCGGTGCCGACCGGTCCCCCGGATCCCGGGCGCGCGAACCCGGCCCCGTCGCGGGCCGAGCGGGCCGGGAGGCCGACCAGGGCCGACGCGGCCGGCGAACCGCGCCGCCACCGCGACCGCGGGAAGCGTTCCGACGCCGCCCGGCTCGACGGCGCGGAGACCGCGGAGGTGGTGACACCGCCGCTTCGCGGCCGGTGCGCGGCACGCCGGCGGATACCTCCGCCGCCCCGGTCCCCGGGCCGCCGACCCCGCACGGTGCCCGACCCGCCGGCGCCGCCGCACGGACGCCTGACCCGCTCCGCGTGCGCGTCCGGCCCTGCACCAGCCCCCACACGAGAGGAGCTTCCGGCTTCCATGGCACGTGACAACCGGACCGCGGGTCCGACCGGTTCAGCCGTGACCGTCGATCTCATCCCGAGCCTGGCCCCGGTGGACGCCGCCCAGTTCGACGGGCTGGACGGTTCGGCGGGCGCGGTCGGCTGCTACCACCGGATGCTGCAGCACGAGGACGACGGCCGCTGGAGGACGCGGTACGCCCGGGCGACCGCCGGGGAGCGGCTCCTGGCCGTCCTCCCGGTGTACACGCCCCGTGGCAGGCGCTGGCCGAACCCCGCCTACGATCCGGGCCGGTGGCCCCTGCCGCCGGGCGCCACGGACGGCAGCGGCACCGACCCCGGCTCGTACGTGCTGGTCGGCGGCAACGCCGATCTCCGCTCGGCGGCCCGCGTGAGCGGCGGCCTGCGGGACGGCCCCTCCTTCGGGCGGGTGCTCACGGCGGTGGCCCGCGCGGCCGCCGCCGAGGACCGCGGCATGCTCTTCCCCTACGCGTACCGGGAGTCGAGGGACCTCCTCGACCGTGCGTCGGGAGGCCGCATCAGCTGGGCGCCACTGGGGCAGGAGGCGCACTTCGTGGACGTCATGGCGGACGACAGCGAGCAGCGCTGCGGCTCCCGGGTCAGGCGGGTGCTGCGCCGCGACCGGAACCTGATGGAGCAGCAGCGGGTGACCACCGCGGTGCACTCCTGGCCGGAGGTCGCGGACACGGCGGCCGAGGTGATCGCCGAGCACAACACCGGGAAGGGGATCCCCGACCACCCGGAGTTCGTCCGCATGCGCTACGCCCAGTGGCTCGACTGCCGGTCGGTCGAGCTCGTCGTCCTCACAGCCCGCGCCGGGGGCGTGGAAGGCGTGGCCACCGCGCTGAGGTGGCGCGACCAACTGGAGGTCCACGAGATCGCGCTGACCGGGGAGGAGAGCCCCGCGAGGCTCGCCGCCTACGTGAGCCTGCTGTTCCACCAGCCGGTCCGGTTCGGGCGGGCCCACGGCCTGAGGCACCTCCGGGGCGGGCTGAAGGCGGCGACAGCCAAGGGCATGCGCGGCGCCGTCTTCAAGGAGCTGCACGGCGGGATCCTGAGCGCCTCCGCCACCAGGGAGCTCGCGAACGGGGAGTAGCGCCCTCCCCGCTCCGCGCTCCGTGGTCCGGGCGCGGGTTCGGGCCGGGTGGAACGGTCGTCGGACAAGGGGAGACGGGCAGGGGAGACGGGCAGGGGAGACGGACAGGGCAAGCGGGGAGGGGAAGCGGGGAGGGGGCGGCCGGCCACGGTCGCCCGCTGAAGCCGGCCGGGCGCGGGCGTCCCGGCCTCCACCGGCGGGTCGGGGCCATGAGGGCTGCGGGGGCGGCGGGGGTTACGGGGCTGCGGGGCCATGGGGGCCAAGAGCCGGGTGACTGCCGGCCGTTCCGCCGCGGGCCGTCCGCCCGGAGGCGTCGACGAGTCTCCGGGCGGACTCCTCGCCACGGTCGGTGACGTGTGCCCCGTGCGCTCCGGTTCGGGCGCCCGGGTTCGGGCGCCCGGATTCGAACACTGTGGTTCGGGCGCTGCGAGGAGCGGAGCGCCACGCGTCGGCGTGCCCGCGTGCGGTACCCGACCGGGCGGACCGGTGATCGCCGGAGTCGACAGTGGAGCGGAGCGCCGTGGGCGGGGTGTCACCCCTGCGTCCGATGGCGTCGCACCGCTGTCCCCCTTGGGGAGGTCTCGGGCGCCGGGCCCGTGCCGGGGAGAAGTGTGCAGGACCAGAGGTGCCACGGCATCGACGTCGTGACGGTTGATCAGCTCGGTCGTCGGCCGGCCATCGCGGTGCACGCGACGGAGGACGTCGTCGGGTCGACCTTGGAACTCCCGTGAGGGATCGAGGACGAGGAAGGTGCTCTTCATGCGGACTGGGATCGAAACCGATGTGGAAGTGATCGTGACCTGGTGGAAGAAAGGCCGCCATCCCGGTGGGTCCGGAGCCACGGAGCGGAGCAGCCTGAGGGCCGGCGATCGGCTGAACTTCGGCATATCGAACTTCACCGGCCGGCTCCAGCCCGATGTCGCGCCCAGCATCGGCGCGTTCGAGGTCTCCGGACAGCACCTCCTCTTCTCGAACTTCACCGCCGGTACCACCTTCGCCGTCGAGAACCTGGAAGGCGGCACGGAGTTGGTCAAGGCGCGCCCCCGCCAGCTGGACATGGTGATCCCGTTCGAGATATCGCGCATCCTGATCCCGTCCGGGGCGAGCATCAGCGAGCTCACCGTCTTCGCGCCCCCGCCGGTCCTGCTCGGGCCCGACCAGGCCGCCTCGTCCGCCGAGTCGGCGATAACCAACCTGGACATGGCGAGCAAGTACTTCGCCGTCCTCGTCGCACTGTGCGAGCCCCGGCTGCGCGGCTCCTCCATGGCGGCGGTGCCCTCCGCCCAGGAGGTGGTCAAGAGGCTCAAGGGCACCAGGCAGTTCAGGGACGCGAACCGCAGCAGCATCAACTACCACATCGACTACCTGACGGACCGCAAGCTCCCGGTCGGGCAGTGGGCCAAGTACGTGGACGAGGGGCGCATGCACTCCAAACGCGAAGCCCTGGTCGCGTTCGCGCTCCGGTTCGACCTGGTCCGGGAGGAGCACCTCGGCCTGCTCCCCGACCTCAAGTACGCGAGTGCGCAGCGCTCTTGAGGCGAAGGCCGCCCCGCCGCGCGGCCCGCTCGACCACGGCCGTGCGCCGCACGCCGACGACACGCCGCACGCCGGTCGCGCGCGGCTCCCACAGAGGCTCTCCACTCCAGACGGGACGAGTTCGTGAATCCTGCGGTCCTGAAGGTCGGAACGTGGAACATCGGGGGCGGGATCCCCGGCAAGTCCCATCAGCGGGGCGTGGATCCGTCGCTCGGCCACTACGCGTCGGTCCTGGCGGACCGCCGGCCCGACGTGCTCTGCCTGCAGGAGGCCCACGACTACCACGGGCGCCGGGCGAGCCAGACGGAGTGGCTGGCGGGGCGGCTGGGCTATCCGTACTTCGCCTCGTTCCCGACGAGCAGGTCCCACATGGCGGAGGACGCCTCCCTGGCGCTCGGAATCGTGTCCCGGTACCCCATCCGGAACGCCGTGTACAAGCAGTTCCCCAACCCGGGGCTCCGGGTGGCCGGTCCGGACGGCGAGGACTGGACGCTGCACGACAAGGGCTACGTCGTCGGGCAGTTGGAGCTGGGCGGCGGCGGAACGCTCGGACTGGTCAACGGGCACTGCTTCCCGCTGCACCACTTCGGCGTGAGCCCGACCGATCCGATGTTCGCGCGGGCGTGGGACATGCTGACCGCCGATCTACTGGCCGCGGGCGAGGCCGGCCCGGCCTTCGCGGCCGTCGACCTGAACCACCCCCGGGTAGCGGACCTGCTGGCCGAAGTCCTGCGTCCGGGGCGGTACTTCAGCGCGTTCGAGGGTACTCCCACGACACCCCAGGGCGTTCAGAAGGACCACATCCTCTACGGGCATTCGATCCGGCTGCTCACCACCACGGTGGCGGCCACCGGCTCCGACCACTCGTACTGCCAGGCGAGCTTCTCCGGCGTGGCCCGGGCGGAGCGGATACCACCGCGCGTGAACGAGTGATGTGTCCGGCGGGCCGCGGTGAGGTCGCGGAGGCCCGGAGGCCCGTACGGGCGGCCGGTCGTCGACCGGTCCCCGGGGAGGGGCGCCTTCGCCGGCTCCGCCACCGTGCCCAACCTAGCATGATCGATTCCATCGGGTCGGGCCTACGACCCTGTTACCTGTTGGGACTTCAGGGGCCGGAGTTCAGGCAGACTGGCTCCGAGTCGCAACGGGCACGAGCGCGGCGGGCGGTTCCGTCCGCCGCCGTCGTTCCGACACGTCCGCCGACCGCGCCGGGTGCCGCCGGGTCACGGGACGGCTCACCCGTGCGCACGCCGCGGAGCGCGCGGTGCCCGGGTGTCGGCGCCACCGGCTCGGCACGGCCGTCTCCGGCTCGCCCCGAACGGGAGCCCTGAAGACCCGATGACCCGTCCCCTGGAGTGTTCAGACATGCAGAGTTCCGATTCAACGAGTTCGCTGTGGCGGCCCTGGACGCCGATCGCCCGACAGGCCGACTCCATGCGGATCGTCGAGGCGAAGGGCAACCGTGTCCGTGACGCGGAGGGCAGGTGGTACCTCGACGGCATCTCCGGGGTCCTGAACGCTTCCTGCGGGCACGGGCACCCCCGGCTGATCGAGGCCGCCACCCGGCAGTTCCAGCAGCTCGTCCACTACGACCCCATGGTGTCGAGCCATGACCCCGCCGAGACGCTGGCCTCGCGGCTGGCCGGCATCCTGCCGGGCGAGCTGAACGAGACCGTCCTGCTCAACAGCGGTTCGGAGGCCACCGAGGCCGCCCTCAGGATCGCGCTGCAGTACTGGCGCAACAACGGCGAGGACCGCAACCGGGTCATCACCTTCGAGGCGGCCTACCACGGCACCACCTACCTGGCCCAGCAGCTCTCGGGGCTGCCGTTCACCGCCAGCGAATGGGCGCCGCCCTTCCCGGTCGACCGCGTACCCCTGCCCGCGTCGCCCCGCGAGATACGCACCGAGGAGGGCGCCGACGCGCTGATCGGGCTGTTCGCCAGGGCGCTGGAGGCCGGCCCGCCCGCCGCGGCGGTCATGGTCGAGCCGCTCCTGGGCCTCGGCGGCTGCGTCGTGCTCCCCACGGGATTCCTCGCCGCCCTCCGGGAGTTGTGCGACCGGCACGGTGCGCTGCTCATCCTCGACGAGGTGTTCTGCGGGTTCGGCCGGACCGGCCGGATGTTCGGCTTCGACCACGACGGGATCACGCCGGACATCGTCACCATGAGCAAGGGGATCAGCGGCGGGTACCTCCCGCTGGCCGCCGTGACGGTCACCTCGTCGATCAAGGAGACCTTCGTCCGGGAGCCGATCGCCCAGGGGCTCCGCTACGGGCACACGACGGGCGGCCACGCCGTCGCGGCCGCCGTCGGGAACACCGTGCTGGACGTGATGGCGGACGAGAAGCTGGTGGAGAACTCGGCGGTCCAGGGCGCCGCGTTGCTGGCGGGGCTGCGGGAGTTCGAGTCGAGCCCGCTGATCTCCGACGTCCGCGGGCTCGGACTGGTGGTCGCCGTCGAGGCCGCTGCTCCGGAGTCCGCCGCCGCCATCGCGGAGGCCACGGCGCGGGCCGGGGTGATGACGCGCCACGAGCGCGGCGTGATCAGGATCGCGCCGCCGTTGACGCTCACCGACGAGGACACGGCGGAGATCGTCCGGAAGATCGGAACCGCCGTCGCGGCGGCCGCCGCGGCACACCGCTGACCCGGAGGTTCCACCTCCCGGTATCCATCGATCCACTGGATCGCCAGTATCCGCAAAGGGGGAGAAGGCCATGGTGCGGGCTTCGTCAGAGGCGACCCTGCAAGAAGTGAAGGACCAGCTGGAACGGATCGTGGACAGCGGGCGCGGCTCGACCTTCCAAGGGTCGGAGTCGGTGGTCCGCCGTCTCTCCGAGCACGGGGAGCTGCGGGCCCTGATCGGGCGGATCGTCTCTGACGAGGCCGCCCTGTCCGACATGGCCGCCCGCTCCTACTACCACGCGAACAACTTCCTGAAGGTCGTCCTGCTGGTCGGCGACAAGAACCCCTGGAAGCTGCGCCTCCACCTGTGGCATCCGCAACCGGACGCCTCGGGGACCATCACGGAGGACATCCACTCGCACCGTTGGGACTTCACGACCGCGCTCGTGGTCGGCGAGTACTTCGCCCAGGAGTTCAAGATCGGCCCCGGCACCGAGTACCACCACTACAGGTACCTGCCGATCGGGCGGGGGAAGACCTTCTCCCTGGAGGTGCAGGGCAAGGAGCAGCTGTACGCGGCATTCGAGGCGGTCCTGCCGGCGGGGACGGTCTACCACATCAACCACGAGATCCTGCACTGCATCTCCCGGTCCGCCGGCAAGGCCGCGGCCTCGCTCGTCCTGCAACAGCCCGCCGTGGAGGACTACACGAACGTCTACCGGACGGCACCGGTCGGCGAGCGGGCCAGGACCGAGATCGAGGTGCAGCGGCCGACCGTCGCCCAGCTGCGGGATGAGCTGACGCTCTTCCTGACCTGGCTCGGCTGACCCCGGCCGGCTTGCGCGCCACGGCCGAACGCCCCTTCGCCCACCCTGAGAACCGGCACGGAGAGTGTGCAGATGCAGCAGTCCCGCGAGACGTCCCCCCACGAGCACGGCCGGGGCCCGGTGGAGGAGCTCGGCCGGGCCCCCGGCGCCGATGCGGCCCGGCTGTTCGCGGACGCCGCACAGCGCCGGGGCCTCGCCGGGAGCGACCTGGCCCTGGCCCGTGCGGCGCGGGAGGAGATCAGGCAGCGCGCACGCAGGATCTCCGAGCTGGTCGGGAAAGTGGAGGGGCTCCCGCTGACCGCGGACGAGCGCTCCGTACTGCGGCCGCCCTTCGGCCGCGCCACCCACCTGCCCAGCCCCGACCGCCCGTACGTGCACCTGGCCGTTCACACGGGACGGGGCGGTGTGAGCGTCACACCGGTCTGGGCGGCGGCGGTCGGCGGGAACGTGGTCATCAGC
Source organism: Kitasatospora sp. NPDC042419 (assembly GCF_056437345.1). NCBI lineage: Bacteria > Bacillati > Actinomycetota > Actinomycetes > Kitasatosporales > Streptomycetaceae > Kitasatospora > Kitasatospora sp. NPDC042419. Next base: position 30,479 of record NZ_JBWKAW010000026.1, on the reverse strand, counting down.
ACGGTGGAGAACCGGATCAAGGCGAGGGCGACGGCTCTCGACCCGGTGGTCGCGCTGTCCGTCCCCGCCGGCGTCGGGAGCCAGACGTGCTTCGAGGTGGGCGGCTTCGCGAAGCAGTCGCCGGACCCGGACCGCGCGCTGATCCGCACGCTCGCCGGGCTGTACAGCAAGCCGAAGGTCGGCGAGCAGACGGACGGGAACTACACGAGCTGGGACCGGCGCGAGGGGAACGAGCGGATCCGGCTGGAGGTCCTCGCGTACCGCGTGCGCAACGAGCTCGGCGACGATCCGGTGTGCCGGTCCGCCCCCTACGTCCGGGTGCTGGCACCGAGGAGCGGCGGCGGCGACCCGGCTCGGCCGCCCGGGCGGAGCCCGCACGACGACTTCTGGGGCCCGGACGGGAACCACGGGGACGACGAGCCGGAACGGCGCGGAGCCCGGGACGAGTTGGCGATCCTCGGGATGGCGCGCCGGGGCGACGGGAAGGGGTACCGCGCGCTGAGCCCCACCTACGGACACCTCGCCTGCTTCGACCACGACGGCCTCCTGCGGTGCCGCCAGGTCGGGTTCGAGGTGATCGACGTCGAGGGGGAGGCCCGGATCTCGTTCCTCGCCGCGAGGCGTGATTCCGATCTGCTCCGGAGGAACCCCGCCGTCGCCCTGTCCGTCGCGAAGTACGACAGCGGGAGTGTCTGGCTGCAGTCCCAGGGGCTGGTCCGGCTGCACGACGACCCGGTCGCGGTCCGGGAGGCGGTCCGACGCCTGGAGGACCGGTACGACCGTGTCCACCACCGGCTGGCGCTCGACCTGGGCCCGCACGAGCACGCCTCCGGGGAGTACGTGCTGGTGACCCTGTCCCACCAGAGGCTCAGCAGTCGGTACCGTGAGACGGCCCGGTCGCTGCGTTCCGCCGTCACGCACGGGAAGTGAGGCGGCACAGACGCTCGGGCGCCCGTCGGCCCGCGCCACCGGACCGGGCGCCCGTCGGCCCGCCCTACTGGACCGGGGCGCCGAGGTAGCCGGGGAAGCGGCCTCCGGGGTCGCGGGCGGCGCGGATCCGCTGGAACGTCGACCAGGCCGCGTCGGACATGGCGCGGTCGGGCCGGACGGTGAAGTCGCTGTCGCCCAGGTAGCTGCCGGCCGAGTACGGTGCCACGCGGGCCATGGCGCCGTCCAGCCACGAGCGGCAGCGGGCGTCCTCCGCCGGGGTCTCACCGATCACGTACGCGGCGAAGTACAGGTCCGTCGCCACGGACAGGGCCATGTCCGGTGGCCGGCGCGCCATCAGGGGGGTGAAGTCGCCCAGGACCGTGAACGTCCTGGGCGTGGGCAGACCGCCGGAGGCGGGTACCAGCGCCGGGACCAGCGCCGGGACCAGCTCCTGGGCGGAGCCGGTGAGGAAGGCGTTGTCCGCGAAGTAGCGGTGGTGCTCGGGATTGCCCCGCGACTGTTCCGCGTTCAGGTCGGCGAAGTCCACCGGGCGGGCCACCGCGGCGGACAGGGCCCGGCCGGCCACCGGGCAGCCGCCGAGCGCGGCGAGCGAGGCCGGGCCGCCGTCGAAGGAGACCGCGTCGACGACCAGCACCGGGGCGTCGGAGCCGGGCGGAGTGCAGCCGACGGCGGCCAGCTCCACGGACGGCGGCAGGTCGCGGCGCGCCGTGAGGTACCAGTCCAGCACCTCCGGGGCGAGCTCGGCGGGGTAGACGTAGCTGGACCGGGTCAGCTCCCGGAACCGGGGGCGCGTGCGCAGCCGGAACCCGGTGACCACGCCGAAGAAGCCGGGACCGGAGCCGCGCGCCGCCCAGAACAGGTCGGCGTTCTCGGTCTCGGAGCACCGCACCGGCTCGCCGGCCGCGGTGACGACGTCCATGGACTCGACCGACTCCGCGGCCCAGCCCCAGCCGCGGCAGTTCCAGCCGATGCCGCCCTGCAGCAGGAAGCCGCCCAGGCCCACGGAGGGGGCGTGGCCCACGGCGAAGAACCGGTCGTGCCGGGCGAGGTACGGGTCGAGGTCCAGGCCGCCGCGGGCCGCCGGGCCGACCGCCACCGTCCCGTCGGCGGGGTCGTAGGACATCCCCGTGAACCGGGCCAGGTCGATCAGCAGGGTGTCCTCGCGCAGTGACCAGGCCGCCCAGCTGTGCCCGCCGGATCGGACCGCGACCTGCCAGCCCTCCGCCGCGGCCAGCTTCACGCCCGCCACCACGTCGGCGGTGTCGGCGGCGCGCAGCACCGCCGCCGGCCGGCGCGACGGGCGCCGCTGGTTGAAGACGCGCGAGGTCGTGGCGTCCGCGAAACCGGGGTCACCGCTCCGCCAGAACGCTCCGGTGAAAGCCGTCATCGGTGTGCCGCCCCCAACTCTGCGATCCCCAAGCCGGTCCGTACGCCGTGCGGACCGTTCGGCCGCGGGGTGCGGCCCTTCCACGGCCGCGCCGGGGACGTGGTCCGCGTCGTGTGCGACCGGTTGTGGAACCGCCCCGTACGGGTGCCACGGGACGAGCGCGGTCGGACACGGCGGAACCACAAGCTACCGATCCGCGCGGGGCGTACGTACTGACACGGGTCAGGACCGCGCCGGTCCGGGAAGGGGCGCCCCGGCGGGTGGGCGTGCGGGCGTGCGGGCCGGGCCCCGTCGCGCTCCACCCCCGTGGGGAGCGCGGCGGGGCCCGGGTGTGCGGGGCGGGTGGTTCAGCGGAGCAGCCAGCGCTGGGCCGGGTCGTCCGGGTCGCAGGAGGCCACCGAGACGGGCCGGCCGACGCCCGCGGACGTGAGGCACCGCCAGGTGGCCATGTCGCGGATCAGGTACCAGCCGCGGTCCTCGTCGGCGAGGAGCCACTTCTGGTTGGCCGGTATCCCGCTGCCGGCCGGGTGGTTGAGGCCGTCCCAGCCGCCGGGGGTGCCCCAGAGCCGCACGGTGCCCGAGCCGGTGTCGAGGTCGACGACCTTGCCCCCGGCGCCGTGCGAGATGGCGGTGGTGCCGTCGCAGTAGCCCCAGAACGACCAGGTCTGGGCGGTGGACTGGTTGTTGGGCGTGTAGACGCCGACCCACTGGCCGTCGGCCTCGTTGTCGGCCGGCAGGTCGAGGACGCCGGCGGCGCCGTTGTAGACCTTCTCGGGCGTGTGCAGGGAGGGCGCCAGTTCGCAGCCGGCGGCCTGGGCGGCCGGGGCGGTGGCCACGACGGCCCCCGCGACGGCCGCGGCGGCGCCGAGCGAGGCCAGGAAGCGGCGGGTACGGGTGAACGTGCTCATCCGGGTTCTCCTTGTGGGGCGGTGGAGGCGGTCGGGATCATCCGCGCGGGACCTTGAGCGCGGACCACTGCATGGGGCCGGGGACGCCGTCGGCGTCCGTGCCGGAGTCGCCGAGCTTGTGCTGCCAGTTGCGGAAGGACTCGCGGTCGGCGTCCGACCACTCCGGGCCGGGGCCCTCGGCGTAGGCGGAGCAGCCTTCGGCGACGAGGCGCTCGCCCATCCGTGTGATGACGTCGCTCTTCTGTCCGTCGTGGAAGAAGTCGGCGCCGGGGAAGGGCTCGTGGCCGTCGCCGGACCCGCCGTCGCCGGACCCGCCGGCCCGGGCGCCGCCGGCCGGCCGGTCGGTCGCGGACGCCTCGTGCCCGAACCAGAGCGCCCCGGGCCGGTCCTTCCACGCCGGGTCGGCGAGCACGACGCCGTCGGAGAAGTCCGGGACGCCGTACCCGTAGACCCAGTCCGAGTGGCGGTCACGGGACTTCAGGTAGACGCCGTCGCCCTCGGAGCTGCCGCCGCCGTTGGTGTTCCCCTCGACGGTGGTGATGGTGGAGGCGGTGTAGGCGATGCAGATGCCGGTGTGGCTGCCGCCGCCGGGTCCGAAGAAGACCTGGCCGCCCAGCACCGGGTACTCGGTGAAGCGGTCGCGCTCCTTGAACCAGGCGACGCCCTCCGCGCAGGAGGCGCTCACCGGGAAGAGGCCGGCGCTGCCGGACTCCTGGGCGCACCAGGCGACGAAGGTGGCGCACCAGGCCTGGCCCTGGGACCACTCCAGACCGGGGACGGCGGGCGAGAACCGCTGGACGTTGTTCCAGTGGCCGCCGCTGCGCCCCTCGTGGTAGCCGACCTGGTCTCGGGCGACGCGGATCAGGTCCGCCGCGTTCGAGGACATGGGTGTTGACTCCTTGTTGGCGGTGGAGGGGTCTCAGGCCTGGCCGAAGGTCTGCACGTAGCGGCCCCAGTTGCCGCGCCGGCGGGGCGCGTAGCCGACGCCGAGGACGTTGAGCGCGGGGTTGAGGATGTTCTCCCGGTGGTGCTGGCTGTTCATCCACATCCGCATGGCCTCCGGCACGCTGTTCCCCGGGGTGACGTTCTCGGCGGAGCTGCCGCGGGAGGTGAAGCCGGCGGCGCGGATGCGGTCCCAGGGGGAGCTGCCGTCGGTGCCGTCGTGCTGGGTGAGGTCGTGCGAGGCCATGTCGTCGGCGTGGCGCTGGGCGGCGGCGCTGAGGCGGTCGTCCAGGCGCATCGGCTGGGCGCCGGTGCGGCCGCGCTCGGCGTTGACGGCGTTCAGCATCTCGGTGCGGAAGTCACCGCCGCCGGGCTGCGGCTGGGGCTGCGGCTGCGGCTGGGGCTGCTGACCGCCGCCGCTGACGCCGCCGGCCGGGAAGAGCTGCCAGCGCTGCGCCGGGTTGCCGTCGTCCTGCTTGGACAGGGTGAGCGGGGAGCCGGGGGCGGCCGCGGTGAGGAACAGCGTGCCCTCGTCGGCGCGGGTGGTCCGGATCCGGAACCAGTCGTTGTCGACGGGCTCCAGGCACCAGTGCTGGTTGGGCTGGTTGTGCTCGTTGAACAGCCAGGCCTGGCCGAGGGAGTAGTTGTAGTCCATGACCATGGCCTGGCCGGGGGCGTGCCGGCCGACGGTGAGCTGGGTCTCCAGGAGCCACTTTCCGCCGTCCTTGGCCCAGAAGGTCCAGCCCTGGGCGGTGGTGCCGTTGGAGCCCCAGGACTGGATGCCGGTGCCGGCGGCGGTCTGGCTGGAGCGGACGTCGGCGACCGTTCCGTTGGCGGACTTGAGCGTCCAGGTCTGGCCGTGCTGCGGGAGCGTGGGCATGTCGCGCCTCTCGTCGATGGTGTCGCCCCGGCCGCACCGACGCGGTCCGGGGCGTCGGACCCCGCACCGCTGCGGTGCGGCCGGGGCCTGACGAGAAAGACGCTCCCGGACCGCGGTAGACAAGCGGTCAACGCGCGTAGCGCGGCCCGCCCGGGGGCCCACTGCGCTCCACTCCGTGCTCCACCCCGCGGACCGCTCCGTACCCCACTCCGCGTCCTGCTCCCGCGCCTACTCCAGGGCCGCCAGCAGCTCCCTGACCTGCGCCGCGTCCTCGCCGAGGCCCAGCCGCTCGTACACCTCCAGCCCGTCCGCCAGACAGGCCCGGGCCCGGCGCGGGTGCCCGAGGCCGGTGAGCGCGGTGCCGAGGGTGCGCAGCAGGGCGGCCTCCAGGGCGGCGCTGGTGCGACGGGCGAGGGGGAGGACCGCTTCGGCGGCGTCGACGGCGAGCAGCCAGCGGCCGGCCTCGGCGTGGATGCGGGCGGCGAGGTCGCCGGCCGCGGCCTCGAACACGGTGACCTGGAGGGTGGCGAACTCCTCGCGGGCTCCGGTGGCGTGGGCGAGCGCCGCCTCCGGGTCGCCGCACAGCCGCAGCACCCGGGCGAGGTAGTAGCGGCCGGTCGCGGCGGAGACCGGCCCGGAGCCGCTCATCAGCAGGGCGCCGCGCTCGGCAGCGTCCCGGGCCTCGGCGAGCCGGCCGGTCTGGGCGCAGCTGAACGCGAACTCGCCGAGCGCACTGCCCTCGGAGCGCTCGGCGCCGAGGCGCCGGAACAGCTGCGCGGCCCGGCCGGCGTGCTCGGCGGCCTCGGCGTAGCGGCCGTGGATGCGGGCGTTTCCGCCGAGGGTGAGCAGGGCCTTGGCGAGCACGCGTTCCGTCGGCGCGGGGGACTCGGGCGCGGGGGACTCGGCCGGGGACTCGGCAGTGGACGGGCCGCCAGCTGACGGGCCAGCGGTGGACGGGCCGGCCGCCGGGGAGCCGGCGGCGGGCGAGCAGAGCTCGACGGCCCGGCGGATCTCCGCCTCCGACTCGGCGTAGCGGTTGACGTGCCAGAGGTTGGCGCCGCGCAGGTACCGGGCGAGGGCGAGCGGGCCGTGGTCGCCGCGCGCGGCGGCCTCCCGGGCCAGCTGCTCGGCGAGGTCGGCGATGACGGTGGTCTGGGTGCGCTCGGGGAGCACCGCGCCCATCCGGTCGGCGAGTTCGGCGGCCCGGTCGAGCGGCAGGTCCGGATCGGCGCAGCTCAGGGCGATGGCGGCGGCGTGCACCCCGGCCTGCTCGCGCATCCAGCGCACCGCCTCGGCGCCGTCGGCGAAGGCCCGGCCCGGGGAGTGGACGGCCACGCCGAGCAGGCTGAGCTCGACCGGGTCGGCCTTGCGGGCGGCGCGGTCGGCGTTGCGGGCGGTGGCGAGGCAGAAGTCGGCGAGCCGGCCGGCGGCGGCGGTGCGTTCGGCGGCGCCGTCCTCGGCGGCGAGCCGGCCGCGGGCGTAGGCGCGGACCAGGTCGTGGAAGCCGTAGCGGCCGAACCGGGGGGAGTGCAGCAGGTTGAGGTCGACGAGGGTTTCGAGCAGCTCGGCGGTCCCGGCCTCGGGGCGGTCCAGCAGGGCGGCCGCGCAGGGGAGCGGGATGTCGGGCGCGTCGGGCAGGGCGAGCAGCCGGAAGGCGCGGGCGAGTTCGGCGTCGAGGCGGTGGTAGGAGAGCGCGAAGCTGGCTTCCACGGTCCTTTCGCCGTCGCTGAGTTCGGCCAGCCGGTGCTCCTGGCGCAGCCCTTCGGCGAGGGCGGCCAGGGTGAGCGCGGGGTCGGCGGCGAGCCGGGAGGCGACGATCCGGACGGCGAGCGGCAGCAGCCCGCAGGCCCGGACGATCTCCTCGGCGGCCCCGGGTTCGGCGGCGGCGCGCTCGGCGCCGACGATGCGGGTGAGCAGCTCCAGCGCCTGCTCGGGCGGCAGGGTGTCCAGGCGCAGCTGGTGGGCCCCGGCGAGGTCGGCCAGCCGGTGGCGGCTGGTGATGAGGACGGCGCAGCCGGCCGAGCCGGGCAGCAGCGGTTCGACGTGGCCGGGGGTGGCGGCGTTGTCGAGGACGACCAGGACCCGCCGCCCGGCCAGCGCCGAACGGTAGAGCGCGCTGCGCTCCCGGGGATCCGGCGGGATCTCGGCGGGGGCCACGCCGAGGGCGCGCAGGAAGCCGGCGAGCACGGTGCCCGGGTCGGGCGGGGTGCGGTCGGCGCCGCGCAGGTCGGCGAAGAGCTGCCCGTCGGGGAAGCGCCCGCGGACCTGCCGGGCCACGTGCACGGCGAGGGCGGTCTTCCCGACGCCTCCCATGCCGTCCAGGGCGGAGACCACGACGGCCCGCCCGCCGGCGGTGGCGAGGCGGTCGACGAGGGTCTCGACCTCCTCGGCGCGTCCGGTGAAGTCGGGTATTCCGGTGGGGAGTTGGTCGGGCGCCTGCCAGGTTTCGGCGGCGGGCTCGGCGGTGGCGGCGGTGGCGGGCAGCAGGGTGGCGTCCTCGCGCAGGATGCGCAGCTGCAGCGCGGCCGGGCCGGGCTCGCCGGGAGGGAGCGAGGCACGGGCGTCCTCGTACACGGCGAGCGCCTCGGTCTTGCGGCCCGCCTGGTAGAGGGCGCGCATCAGGACGGCGGTGAGCCGGGCCCGGCCCGGGTGCTCCAGCGCCAGTGCGGCGGCCTCCGCCGTCAGGTCGGTGCGGTCGCCGAGTTCGGCGTCCAGTTCGAGCTGCGCCTCCTTGGCCGAGATCCGCTGTTCGGCGAGGCGGGTCCGCACGGTCTCGGCGTGCGGTCCGGGCAGCCCGGCCAGCGGCTCGCCGTCCCACAGCCGCTGGGCGCGCCGCAGCACCTCCCGCACCTCCTGCGGTGGCGCGTCCGCAGCCCGCAGCCGTCCGGCCTCGGCCAGCAGCGCGTCCCAACCGGCCGCGTCCACGTCGGCCTCCGGGACCCGCAGGGCGTACCCGTCGCCGACCCGGACCAGCGGCATCCGCTGCGGATCGTCCCCGGCGTACGGCCGGAACGCGGTGCGCAACCGGGAGACGGCCAGCTGGACGGCCTTGCGCGGGTCGGCCGGCGCGGCGCCGCCCCACACGCCCTCGACCAGCACCGAGGTCGCCACCGTCCGCCCGGCGGCGCCCAGCAGGACGGCGAGCACGGCCCGCTGCTGCGGCCGGCCCAGCTCCAGTTCCTGTTCCCCGTACCAGGCACGCAGCGGTCCCAGCAGTCCGAACCGCAGGCCGGAGCCCCCCATGTCAGTCATCGCCCGTCCTCCGAGACTCGCCGGTGCCGGGATCCCGCCATGTCCGTACGGCAGGAGACGCCCCCGTACCCCGGTCACCTATGCTTTCGCACAGATTGTGCACCGGGACTCATGGCTTCGAGGGGTGGGGGCATGGGGTTCGAATTCCAGCTGCTCGGTCCGCTGCGCGTACGCCGCGACGGCCGCGAGATCGACCTCGGCAGGCCGCAGCAGCGGGCCGTGCTCGCCGCGCTGCTGCTCACCCCGGGCCGACTGGTCTCCACGGAACGGCTGGTCGAGGGCCTGTGGGGCGAGGACGACGCCCGCTGGCCGAAGGACCCGGTGGGCCAGATCGGCACCCACGCGCACCGGCTGCGCCGCGCCCTGGCCGAGCCCGGGCTGCTGGTCGCGGCGGCGGGCGGCTACCGGCTGGGGGTGGAGCGCGGCGCCGTCGACCTGTTCGGCTACGAGGACGGGGTGGCGGAGGCGACCTCGCTCCGTCAGCGGGACCCGGTGCGGGCGCGCGCCCGGCTCGCGGAGGCGCTCGGGGCGTGGCAGGGGCGGTGCGCGCTGGACGGCGTGCCGGGCGTGCTCGCCGAGCGCGCCCGGGGGCGGCTGGCGGCGGGGCGGTTCGCCGCGGTGAAGGCGCTGCACGACCTGGACCTGGCGCTCGGGCGGCACGCCGCGGCGCTGCCCGCGCTGGACGCCCTGGCGGCCGAGCACCCGCACGACGAGGAGGTGCAGCGGCTGCACCTGCTGGCGCTGCACCGCAGCGGGCGGACGGCGGACGCGCTGGCGGCCTACGGGGCGCTGTGCGAGCGGCTGGACCGGACGCTGGGTCTGGAACCGGCGCCCGCGGTGGTGGAGCTGGCCGGACTGATCCGGCGCGGGGAGGTGCCGGCGCCGGCGAGGCGGCTGCCGAGGCCGTGCCAGTTGCCGCCGGACATCCCCGACCTGGTCGGGCGGGCGGCGCCGGTGCGGGAGGCGGAGCGGGTGCTGCGGGGGGCCGGGGCGCCGGTCCTGGGGCTGTCGGGCCCGGCGGGCAGCGGGACGTCGGCGCTGGCGGTGCACGTCGCGCACGCCGTCCAGGACGCTTTCCCGGACGGGCAGTTGTACGCGAGCGGCGGCGATTCCGGTGCGGCGTCGGCGGGGTTCCTGCGGGCGCTCGGGGAGTGGCCGGCGCCGGGCGCCGGCCCGGAGGAGCTGTGTGCGCGCTACCGGGCCGCGCTCGCCGGGCGGCGGGTGCTGGTCGTGCTCGACGGTGTGGCCGACCCCGCGCCGCTGCTGCCCGGGACACCGGGGTGCGCGGCGGTGGTGGCGGGGGCGGAGCCGGGGGCACTGCCCGTAGGCGCCGTGCGGCTGGCGGTGGGACCGCTGGAGCCGCACGACGCCTACGAACTGCTGGCCCGGATCGCGGGCGCCGACCGGATCCGGCGGGAGCCGGACGCGGTGGCCGAGGTGGCCGGCCTCTGCGGCCACCTGCCCGTCCTGCTGCGGACGGCGGCCACCCGGCTCGCGGCGCGGCCGCAGTGGTCGGTGGCCGACCTGGTCGAGTGGCTCGCCCGCGGGTGACTGCCCGGCCCGCTCGGTGCGGGCCGGTACGGGTGGGTACGGGTCGGTGCCGGTCGGTGCAGGTCAGTGCCGGTCGGTGCCGTCCGGAACGGGTCAGTACAGGTCGGACGACAGGATCCTGGAACCGCCGGTGTTGGAGTGGGGGATGCGAGGGCCGGTGGAGCCGTCCCAGTGGATGACGACGGCGCCGCCGTCGGTGACCGTCAGCCTGGCGTGCGGGTGCCCGTACGTTTCGGTGGCCCAGCAGCGGTTGCCGTTGACGTCGCGGACGACGAGGTTCCCGTCCGACTGCATGACGGCCTTGTAGCCGCAGCCGTTGGTGCCGGCGCCCCAGACCGCGCCCTTGCCGTTCTGGTAGATGACCAGGTTGCCGTCGGTCTGCATGATCAGCCGGGTGCTCAGCGAGTCGACGTGCCAGCCCTGGTAGAGCGGCTCGTCGTCCCAGATGGAGTGGTCCACCGGGTCGTACGCCGCCTGCGCGGTCCCCGCCCCCGCCAGTGTCCCCGCCAGGGCCAGCGCGCCGGCCGCCGCACCGACGGCCATGTGCCGCAGCACCTTCGTCACCTTCGTCGCCTTCATCGCCTTCGTCACCTTCATGTCCCCGTGTACCTCTTCCTGCGTTTCGCGCCCGTGAACGTCCGGGGCGCCCTCTGCAATCGATCATGGACCAAGCCGGTAGACAAACGATGAACGCCCCCGTTGATCGGCCCCGGGAGGACGGCGGCCGGGCCCGGAGCGAGGAGCCGTGGCACGGCCGGGCGCGGTTGAGACGGTCCGGCGGAGTGACTATGTTCATCGGGTGAGCGAGCGCGTGATGCAAGAGCCGACCGTGATGGTGCTGACCGCCCTGGCGGACGAACCACGGCACGGATACGCCATCGCGCAGGAGGTCAGGGCGATGACCGGCGGCCGGGTCGTGCTGCGCACGGGCGCCCTCTACGGGGCCCTGGACCGCCTGCTGGCCGACGGCCTGATCGCCATCGAGCGCGAGGAGACCGTCGACGGCCGGGCCCGGCGGATCTTCACCCTGTCCCCGGCGGGGCGGGAGCGGCTGGCGGCGGAGGCCGAGCGCCTGGCCGAGACGGCGAGGGAGGCCACGCGCCGCCTGTCCGCCACGCGGCCGTCGGCGTCCGCCACGTGATCGAGCACGTGCTGCGGCTGTATCCCGCCGCCTACCGGCACGCCCACGGCGGGGAGATCGCCGCGACCTTCCGCGAGATGACCGCGGGCGAGCCCTTGGGCTCGCGGCTGCGGGAGGGCGCCGGGCTGGCGGCGCACGCGCTGAGGATGCGGACGGGACTGGGCCCGGCCACGCGCGCCGCGCGGATCGTCGGCCTGGCCTACCCCCTCGCCCTGTCCTCAGCCGCCGCGGCGTGCGGCCTGCACCTCCTGCGCTGGTACGCGAGCTTCGTCGCGTCCCCCACCCCGGTCGGGGTGCAGCTCGCAGCCGACCTGTCGGGGGTGTGGGGCGTCCTGCTCGTCTCGTCGCTGGTCGTGTTCGCCGGTGCGGCGTCGGCGCTGGCCGGCCGGTGGCGGGCGGGGGTGCCGTGCACGGTGGCGGGGCTGCTCTCGTTCGCGGTGGCCGCGGTGGTCAGTGGACCGGCGTTCGGGGATCCGGTGTTCACCCCGGCCGCGGCGGTCCTGGCGGCGGCCGTGGTGCTCGCGTGCCCGCCGGACCGGCGGGTGGAGCGCGGCGCGGTGGGGTCGGCGGGCGCGGCGGGGGTCGTGGTCGCGCTCGCGGTCGTGCCGCGGGCGGTCGTCGACGCGCACGTGCTGCCGTGGGTCAGCACCGACTACGGGTGCTGGCCGCTGCTGGTCTTCGCCGCGGCCGGTGCCGCGCCGGCCTGGCGCGATCGACTGCCGGGAGGCCGCGCCCTGGGGGCGACGGCCCTGGCGTCACCGCCGCTGCTCGCCCACGCCTACATCACGGCGCGGGGCGATGCGGCCGCCGTCGCGTGCCTGGCGGCGGTACTGCTGGGGGCCGTTGCGGTCACCCCGCTCGCCGGTCGCCTGAGGTGGAACCGGCGCACCTCCGTCTGAGCGGGCTGTCTGAACGTCCCTCCTGAACGTCCCTGCTGAGCAGTCCGTCTGACGCTCCGCCGTGGCCGAACACCGACGCGGGGCGTGTTGGGCATCGCCGCATCCTCCATAGTCCGTTTGACGTAGCATTCCGTTCGACGGACTATTGGTCCGGGCGAGAGGATGCCCATGCCGTTCACCCTGTCCCACCCCGCGGCCGTACTGCCGCTGATGCGGCGCCCCTTCGGCCGCGCCGCGCTGGTCGCCGGAGCCCTCGCGCCGGACATGCCCTACTTCGTCGGCGTCGCAGGCCTGCCCGTCAGCGCGCAGTCCTGGTACGAACCCTTCGTCAACGCCACGACCACGCACGGCACCTCCGGCATCGTCACCGTCACCCTGCCGTACGCCCTCCTGCTGTGGGGGCTGCTCCGGGTCGGCCGTCGACCGTTGGCGTCCCTGCTTCCGGTACCCGTCCCCGCGTCGCGGCCCCGGACGGCCGGCGCCCTGCTGCGGCGGGCCGGGTGGACCGTCCTGTCCGCACTGATCGGCATCGCCACGCACCTGGTCTGGGACGCCTTCACACACGCGGACGGCTTCGTGGTCACCCGTGCGCCCTGGCTCGACGCCACGCCGGTGGGCGGCCTCACCTGGGCGCGGGCCCTGCAGCACGCGAGCACGATCGGCGGCCTGGCCGCCATCGCGGTGTACGCGTGGCGCAGGCGGGCCCGCCTCCTCGCCGGCGAAGGCCGTACCGGGCCGAGCGGCGCGGTACGGCGCCGAGTCCTCGCCGCCGCGGCCCTGTTCGCGGCCGCCGGGGGCGTCGCCCACGCCTGGCGCTGGCTCGCCGGACAGGAGGCGACCGGACTGCCGCTGAGCGTCGTGGCCGAGGGAGTGCTGTCCGACGCGGCCAAGGGCGCGGGCGCCGGCCTGATCGGCGCCCTGGCCCTGTACGTCATCGCGTGGTGGATCGGCCGAGCCATCGCGGAAACCCGCCCCGCCGCGCGCGGAGCGGGCCCCGCGCACGGCGGCTGACAACGCGTTGATCGGCTGTCCGCCGGGACCGTCCACGATCGGCGGGCGGAGGCGGACGGGCCGACGGTCGTGAGCCGCCCCGCTACTCGATACCGCCCACTGCCGGGCGCCGACCGAACGCCGGTCGGCGCCCGGCGAGATCACACCCACCCTGTGTCGTCGACGACGGGAAAGACATGGAAGATACGCAACACCGCTCCGGCCGCGCCCCGAGCGCGCCTTCGCGCCATGGGCCGGCCGCCTGGCGCCGAGTCGCCGTGGTCCTTGCCCTCAGCATGATCGTGGGCCTCGTCCAGGCCGTTCTGCTACCGGCTCCGCATGCGATTCGCCCCCGGAGCCGTCCGACCGAAAGGGGCGATGAGACAGTCATGACCTTTCTCCGAACGTCATTGGGAAGAGCATCGCGCCGGAGGGGAGTCGGCAGGATGAGGACCGGCATGCCCGCAGTGGCGGTCGCGCTCGCCACGGCGCTCCTTGCCACGATGCTCGCCGTCCTGACCGGGCCGACAGCCGCCGCCGTCGCCGCCGACAACCGCGTGCCGCCGCGGCAACTCGCCGGCCTGCGGAACATCATCACCTGGAACATGCAGGGAGCGACCGCGGCCGAAACCGGCAGCACCTACGAACGAGTCAACCAGCTGTATGCCCGAGCCGTCGCCGACGCCGGCCGAGCCGGCGAACCAGCGGAGGAGAAACGGGTCGTGATGGCTCTTCAGGAGGCCGGCGTCCCACCCTCGTCGTGGGCCGCGCTTGGACCCGCCGATCTGCGGAACCTCGCCGTCCCGGACGGGTTGCTGGGCTACAAGCGGAAAGTGGGACGGGACTACGCCTACCTGTTCCACGCGCAGACCATCGGCGAAGACCCCGCTGGCCGGGTCAACTCGGCGATCATGACCAACGAACTGCCTCGGCGCCTGGTCTACATTCCCGGCGTGGCCGGAGCGCTTCGCCCTCTGATCGGTGTGGGTTATGGCGAGAACCGCGCGAATGGGGAGTACTACTTCTCCTTCCACGCGGCCTCCGGGAACGGTGGTAGCGACATCATGCCCATGCTCGGGCGCCTGGCGGCGGAGATGGGCCGACTGGAGTCGGACGAGCACCAGGGATACGCGGTCAACTGGTACGTCGGCGGGGACTTCAACCTGAAGCCGTCGGAAGACAACCAGGAACCGCGAGGCGACCTCAGGACTCGCCTCGACAGAAACAATGCGCAGGACATCTACATCGCCGAGCCGGAGCGGTACACGCATCGAGGTCCCAGCCGCACGAGCAAACTCGACTACCTCGTCACCAACGACCCGTCGATGCGCACCGTGCTGGGGGCGGTAACGGATCAGACGGGTTACGCCGACCATGACTCCGTGTACTACGGGCGGCGGATCGGCGGCAGGGAGCCCTGCGCCAGGCCGGGCGCGGCAGCGCTGGAGGCGGCCGCTGTGGCGGCGGCCGGCCCCTGTACGCTCCCTGGTCAGAGCGCCATCGTGTCGATGGGGGACAGCTACATCTCCGGGGAGGGCGGCCGGTGGGCGGGCAACGCTCCCACGAGGCAGGAGGGGGACGTCTGGGGGACCGACCGGCGCTCGCGCTGTCGGCCCGGGCAGGGTGACTGCGTGTACGACACGACGTCCTACGACGGCGGCAACGGCTGCGACCGGTCCGACGTCGCCCCCGTCAAGGGAGCGCAGTTCGAGGACGTCCCCGTCGAGCGGCGGTTCAACATCGCCTGCTCGGGTGCGACGACGAAGAACATCGTCTCCGACGGGTTCAAGAACGAGAAGCCGCAGATCCAGCAACTGGCCGACCTCGCCCGAACCTACGACATCCGCATGGTCGTGGTGTCCATCGGCGGCAACGACCTGGACTTCTCGGGGATCATCGCTGCCTGCGGCGGGGCCTACTTCGTGGCCGACGCGTCCCTGGTCGCCCCCTGTTCCCGGTCGAAGGAAGCCGACTTCGCGGCCAAGCTCGATCGTGTCCGGGCCGACGTCAGCAAGACGCTCGACGCGATCCGCGACACCATGACCCGGGCCGGCCAGTCCGGCTACCAGCTCGTCCTCCAGTCCTACCCGAACGTGATCCCCGCGAAGGAGGCGCTGCGCTACGGCGAGGGCCAGATCTCGGAGGACGGGGTCGTGGACAGGAGCCGTTACCAGCAGGGCGGTTGCCCCTTCCTCAAGGTCGACGCCGACTGGGCCCACAACTCCGTCGTGCCCCGGATCAGTGACATGCTGCGCCAGGCCGCCGGTACGGCCGGGGCCAGCTTCCTGGACGTCCAGAACGCCTTCGCCGGACACGAGTTGTGCGCCACGACCGCCGAGCAGGCGACGAGCGCCAACGGGAACGGCGACCAACTGCCGGGGGACAAGGCCGAGTGGGTCCGCTGGGTCCCGTACCTCCCGGGCTGGGAGCGGTGGGCGAGCATGCTGCAGGGGAACTGGCAGGAGGCCATCCACCCCAACGCGTTCGGTCAGCAGGCCCTGTCGCGGTGCCTGACCGAGTTCGGCAAGGCGGCCGCTGCGAGCGACAAGTACGCCTACACCTGTACGGGTTCGGGCGGCGGCATGAAGGTCGAGCCCGACAACGTCCGGCTGCGCGAGGGCATCGTGCTGCTGCGCAACGCCCAGACGGGCGAGGTACTGGACGCGGAGACGGGGGAGAAGGACTCCTATCTCGTCACCAGGAAGGACGAGAGGCTGGACAGCCAGCGATGGATGCTCCGGTACACGGGCAGCAAGATGGTCCTCCAGGCGCAGCACAACAAGCGCTACCTGGACAGTTGGCACAACATCCTCAGCGGGAGGAACTGGGCGTACCTGGGCGGCAACCAGCTCGGCTGGTTCCGCTCGACGGCGGCTGACGGCCGGGTCGCGTTGTCCCTGGACCGGAGCGACGGGACCAGCGACTGCCTGACGCAGGACCCGGGGATGCGGTCCGGGGACCAGAACTGGGTCGGTATCGACTCCTGCGCCAAGGGTGTGCGGGACGACCAGTTCTGGTACATCGAGTACCCCGGGGACGTGGCCGTCACCCCGCGCACCCCCGACTCCGGGGCGGACCCCACCGAGGGGCAGCGCATGGAGCTGCGTTCGGCGACCGGCATGGCGATGGACCTGAGCGGTGGCGACACCGGTGCCGGGACGAGCGTCCAGGCGTGGGAGCCCAACGGCACCGGCGCCCAGCAGTGGGTGACGCGGTCGCTGGGCGGCGGGAACTGGCGGATCACGGCCGCGGCAGCCCCGGGCATGGCCGTCGACCACGACCCCGGGCCGCACACCACCCACCTGGTCCCGACCGAGGAGGGCAACGCCAACCAGGTGTGGCAGGCGAAGGGCACCGGCACCGGCTGGTACACCCTGGTCAGCGGGGCCGACGGCGGCTGTCTGACGGCGGGCGGCGCCGGTGCGGCGCTCGCGGTGACGGCCTGCGACGCCGGCAACAGTGCCCAGCGGTGGAAGTTCCGGGACACCGGGACGGGCACCGAGGTCGGCACGATCCGCGGGCTGGACGGCAAGTGCGTCGAGCCGCGCGGCGGCAGCCGGGACGACCGGACGCCGGTCCGGCTCGCGGACTGCGCGGGCTCCGACGGCCAGGCGTGGACGGTGTCGGCGGACGGCACGCTGCAGTCGCTGGCGAAGTGCCTGGACGTCGACGGCGGTGGCGCCGACAGCGGGACGGCCGTCCAGCTCTTCACCTGCAACGGGTCGGCCGCCCAGCAGTGGATCCACACCGCGCGGCAGGAACTGAAGAACCCCGCCTCGGGCAAGTGCCTGGACGTCCCCGGGTCGGACACCGCCCGGGCGCTGCAGATCTGGGACTGCAACCGGAGCGACGCCCAGAAGTGGCGGCTGTCCGCCCGGCCGGTGGGCCAGCCCGACGGTGGTGACGCGGGCGACCCGTTCGACGGCTCCCCGGACGCCCGCGGCACCAAGCCCGCCGTGGCGGGGGACTGCCGCCCCGAGGGCATGACGCCGACCCCGGGCGTGGCGGCCCGGTACTGCGACGTGTACGACGGCGAGGGGCGCGAGTGGGTCGGCAACGACCGCACCCGGCGCGTGGTGGGCTACTTCACCGGCTGGCGCGCGGGCGCGAACGGCGACCCGAAGTACCTGGCGTCGAACATCCCCTGGTCGAAGGTCAGCCACGTCAACTACGCGTTCGCCAAGGTGGAGGACAACCGGATCAGCATCGGCGACCCGAACGACCCGGCGAACCCCGCGACCGGCATGACCTGGCCGGGCGAGAAGAACGCCATGGACGGCTCGCTGCCGTACAAGGGGCACTTCAACCTGCTGAACACCTACAAGAAGAAGCACCCGGCGGTGAAGACGCTGATCTCGGTCGGCGGCTGGGCGGACACGCGGAACTTCTACGCGATGACCACCAACGCCGACGGGTCGGTGAACCAGCCGGGGATCGACGCGTTCGCCGACTCCGTCACCGCCTTCCTGGACCGGTACGGGTTCAACGGCGTCGACATCGACTACGAGTACCCCACCGCACTGCCCGACACCGGCAACCCCGCGGACTGGGACGTCTCCAACCCCCGCCGCAAGGGCCTCCAGCAGAGCTACAACGCGCTGATGAGGACGCTGCGCGAGAAGCTGGACCGGGCCGGCGCCGACCGGGGCCGCTACTACCTGCTGACCTCCGCGGGCTCCTCCTCCGGGTACCTGGTGCGCGGACTGGACGCCGGCCAGGCGCTGCAGTACCAGGACTTCGTCAACGTCATGACGTACGACCTGCACGGCTCCTGGAACAAGTTCGTCGGCCCGCAGGCACCGCTGTACGACGACGGGCGGGACAACGAACTGGCCGACGCCGGCATCTACGACGACCGGTCCCCGAACACCAAGGACTTCCAGAAGGAGGGGTACTTCAACGTCGACTGGGCCTACCACTACTACCGCGGCGCCCTGCCGCCCGGCCGGATCAACCTCGGCATCCCGTACTACTCGCGCGGCTGGCGCGACGTCCGGGGCGGCACGGACGGGCTCTGGGGCACGGCCGCGATGCCGGACCAGGCACAGTGCCCGCTGGGCACCGGCGGCCGCGGCCCCGCGAACGCGCAGTCCTGCGGGCTCGGCGCGGTCGGCATCGACAACATCTGGCACGACCTGGAGAACGAACGCGAGGTCGGCGCCGGGTCGAACCCGCTGTGGCACACCAGGAACCTCCAGGACGGCCGCGCCCCCGGCTACCTGACGTCCTACGGCGTCGACACCGGCCTGCCGTCCGGGCAGCTGACCGGGAGCTACGCGGAGAAGTACTCCGACGCGCTCCAGGCGCCGTGGCTGTGGAACGACGCCAAGAAGGTGTTCCTGTCCACCGAGAACGAGAAGTCCCTCGACGCCAAGGCCCGCTACATCGTCGACAAGGGCATCGGCGGCGCGATGGTCTGGGAACTCGCCGGCGACTACGCCCAGCGGCCCGGCGGCGAGTGGGGCATGGGCTACGACCTGACCACCCGCCTGGACAACGCGTTCAGGGGCGCCGGAGCCGCCGGCAGCACGAAGGCGGGCGGCCGGACGCAGCCCGCGGAGGTGATCGACGTGAAGGCCGAACTGGTGGACTTCCCCACCGGGAAGGACGACTTCTACCCCGTCCAGCCGAAGCTGCGCATCACCAACGGCAGCGGGGTCGCCCTCGCCCAGGGCACCGAGATCTCCCTCGACCTGCCCACCTCGACCCCGCCGGTCGTCAAGGACAACGACTACAAGGAGATGAAGGGACTCGTCCCCGGCCACACAGGGCCCAACACGGGCGGACTCAAGGGGGACTTCCACCGGCTCACCATCACCCTCGGCTACTGCGAGGACCTGGCGGCGGGCGCCTCCCGGGACATCGACCTGAAGTACTACCTGCCGGTCACCGGGCCCGCCAACGTCACCTTCCGGATCGGCGGGCGCGAGTTCGGCTCCACCGGGGACCAGCGCCGCGGCGTCCGGACGGTCACACCGCCCGCCCCCGCCACGGGCAGCTCCTGCCAGGCACCGGACTGGAAGCAGGGCCAGGTCTACCGGCCCGACGGCGGGCGGCTGTGGCGGCTGTACGACAAGGGGGACAAGGGCTGGCAGTTCGAGTACGGCGACAGCGCCCCCGGGAAGCCCATGATGATGGACGACTTCGCCGACGAGTCCCGGGCGCACCTGGTGGAGCCGATGGAGCAGAACCCCAACCAGTACTGGCGGATCCAGCCGGCCGGCGGCGGTCTCCACACCGTCGGCAGCGGCGGCAGGTGCCTGACCGCCACCGCCGCCCGTCAGGACGTGGCCTCCCTGCCGTGCGACGGCCGGAACGAGCAGAAGTGGCGGCTCGTCCCGATCGCCGACAACGGCAGCGAGGGGGCGCCCGGCGCACCGAAGCACAACGGCCTGTTCAAGCTCCGCTCGGCCGGCGGCGGTGACATCGAGGTCTCCGGCGGCGCCGCCACCCGGGAGACCCACCTCCTCACCGGCGACCCGGCCGCCTCGACGGCCGCGTTCGTGAAGTACCAGGGCTACTACTGGTACGCCCAGTGGTACACCACCGCCGCACCCGGCACGGCCGAGGCGAACGGCGGCCGGCCGTGGAAGCGGCTGAGCCCGGCGGCGTAGCCCCGGGGAACCACCGGACGGAGGAGCCGGCCGCGCACCACGCCTCAGGCGGTGCGCGGCTGGCTCCTCCGTCCGTGGCCCGGACAGCCCCGCCCCCGGTCCGCCGGGGGCGGTCGGATCGGCGGGCGGCTGCGGCTACCGGCCGGCGGCTACCGGTCGGCGGGGAGCGGCCGGTAGGTGAACAGGCGGCCGGGCTGCAGGTCGTCGAAGAGGTCGAGCAGGGGGGCGGCCGAGTCGGCCACCGCGACGATGCGGGCCATGGTCCCGCCCGGGGTGCCCTGCTGCCAGCGCGGTCGGTCGCCGACGGCGTACGGCAGTTCCGCCTCGGCGACCGCGGGCACGGCGAGCAGTTCGTCGACGGTCGGCGCCGCGGTGAGGACGGTGTCGGCGTGCGGGGCCTGCGGGAGGAGGAAGGCCGTGCTGCGCACCGGCGGTGAGAACTCCGGCAGCGGTCGGCCCGTCGCGATGGCGGCGCAGGCCAGCACCGAGTCGAAGGAGCAGAGGTCCTCCGCGATCTCCAGGCCGACGGTGCCCTGGCCGGCCATCACCAGCAGGTCGTCGAAGGGGGAGACGACCGTGGTGCCGCGGTCGGCGGCGAGCTCCACGGCGATCCGGCGGTAGGTCTCGGCGGGTGCCGTGATCACCTCCGCGCCCAGCGCCCGGGTGGCCTCGATCTTGAGCCGGGGCGCGGTGTCGGGCATGACGACGGTGGCCGGGATGCCGAGCAGGCCGGCCGAACGGGCCACCGCCTGCGCGTGGTTGCCGCTGGAGTGGGCGACCACGCCGCGGGCCCGCTCCGTCCGGTCGGCGTTCGCCAACCGGTGGTAGGCGCCCCGGATCTTGAACGAGCCGGTGAGCTGGAGGTTCTCGGCCTTGAGCCAGAACGGACGGCCCTGCCCGGTGACGGGGAGCGGTCCGGTGACGGGGAGCAGGGGAGTGCGGAGCACGGTGCCGGCGATGCTGCGGCGGGCCGCCTCGACGTCGTCCGGGGACAGCAGCTTCATGGGCCGGCCCCCGGTCGGCCGGGGAACGCCGGTCGGTGGGGCGGCGCGGACGTGTTCACAGGACTCCTCGGAGGAGACGGGGAGGTGCGGCGGCGCCGGCCGGCGGCCCGGCGCGAGGCGGCCTGGGCGCGAGGTGCTCCGGGCGGCGGTCCGCCCTCGGCAGACCGACTCTGACAGACCGGGGCCGCCGAGGGCAGCGCCGCCGGTCGTCGTGATCACGACAGTCGCAAACAGGAGACCCGCACCGCCCGGCGCGGGTTCTGCGGGTTCTGCGGCCCGCGGGCTCGGCCGCGGGGCCGCACCGTCGTGTTTACGCCAGGCGCAAGTCCACCTGTGCCCGCCCCGCCGATTCACCTTCCCCGTCTGCACAATGAGCTGGACCGACAAGGTCCGTGACGGAGAGCCGGGGTGGGAATCACGACCGAGGGGGTGGATGCGTGCTGTCCGGGAAGAGCCCGACCGTCGAGCGGGGCCAGGTGTCGGCGTCCCAGTTCGCCGTCTTCTTCGGCGGCCAGGTGTTCTCGCTCCTCGGCGACGGCCTGGCGTTCCTCGCCGTGCCCCTGGTGGTCCTCGAACTGAGCGGGAACCCGTTCGCCGCGGCCCTGGCCGCCGCGCCGCGGACCGTCGGCTACCTGCTCGTGGGCCTGATCGCGGGCGCCCTGGTGGACCGCCTCGACCCCCGTACGACCATGCTGGCGACGGACGCCGTCCGCTTCTCGGCCTTCCTGGCGCTCGCGCTGCTCGCGCACACCGGGGGCCTGCAGGTGTGGATGGTCCTGGTGCTGGCGTTCCTGGCGTCGGGGGCCGGGGTCTTCTTCGAAACGGCCCTGACGGTGGCCGTGCGCGACCTGGCCCGGGGGCAGCGCCTGGTCCGGGCCAACTCCTGGCTGGAGGCGACCAACCAGGCCTCGCTCGTGGTGGGCCCCGGTCTGTTCGGTGCGCTCAGCGCCCTCTTCGGACTGAACACGGCCCTGTTCGGCAACGCGGCGACGTACCTCCTGTCGTTCGCGACGGTCTTCACGATCGGACGGTTCGGCGGGTCACCCGACCGGGTGGGCCGGACGACGCCGCGCGGCATGCTCCGCAGGCTCCGCACGGACGTGGCCCACGGCCTGCGCTTCCTGTGGGACAGCAGGCTGATCCTGTGGCTGACCTGCCTCCAGGCCACCGCCAACCTGTTCGTCGCGGTGGAGACGCTGACCCCGTTCTACGTGCGGAACCAGCTGGGATTCGGGGACTCGGCCCTGGGCGTGGTGGTCGGCCTCGGCGGGCTGGGCGGCGTGCTGGGCGCCGCGGCCGCCACCCGGCTGGCCACGCCCGCGCGCCGGCTCGGCGTGGTGGCCCTGAGCGCGGGCTGCCTGGGGGTGGCCCTCGCCCTCATGGGGCTGGTCGGCGGCCTCGTCCCGCTGGCCGCGCTCAACATGCTGGTCAGCGGCTCGGCGGTGCTGGCCGTCGTGGTGATCCGCAGCGTCCGGCAGGAACTGGTACCGCGGGAGATCCTCGGCCGGGTCACCGCCACCGCCCGGATGGCCGCGCTGGCCGCGAGCCCGGTCGGCGCGATGGCGGCAGGACTCCTGGCCGGGCTGAACCACGCCGACCCCCGGCCGGTGTTCGTCGGGTTCGGCCTGCTCGCCACGGCGACGGCGGCGCTCGTCTGGTTCGCCGGACTGCGCGACCACGCCGCCCCGGCAGGCGCGGGGGCGGAGGCCCCGGACGCCGTGTGACCGGCGTCCGGGGCCCGCGCCGGCGGCCGGGGCGCCGCCGTACCCGTGCAGGGCAGGGCAGGGCAGCAACGCAGCAGCACACCAACGCGCCGACGCGGCAACGCGCCAACACACCAACGCGGCGACGCGGCAACGCACATCCTGCATCGACTCATCGGAGATCAGAGGACGTCATGACGCACTTGCTGGTGATCAGCGTGGGTACCGAGGTGTACCGCCGGTACATCCTGGAGGACCTGCGGGCGGCGGGGATCAGGGTGACCGCGGTGCAGGAGCCGCCCCAACGGCCGTGGGCCGCCCCGCTCGTCGACGTGACGCACGAGGCGGACCTGCGGGACCGGGACCGGGTGGTGGAGCTGGCCGGGAAGCTCCACGCGGCGGAGCCCTTCGACGGGGTCCTGACCTACGACGAGGCGCACGTCGAGCTCGCGGCGGAGGTGGCGGGGGCGCTGGGCCTGCCGGGGCTGTCGCCGCAGGCGGCGGCCAGGAGCCGGGACAAGCGGCTGATGCGGGAGGCGTTCCGGGAGGCGGGCGTCCCCTCGGCCCGGAGCGTCCTCGCCATGACGGCGGACCGGGCGGCGGAGGCCGCCGAGCTGATCGGCTACCCGGTCGTCCTCAAGCCCCGCAACCTCGGCGGCAGTTACGGAGTCGTGCGGGTCGACGACGAGGTCCGGCTCCGTGAGCTGTTCCACGTGGCGGTCGGTGCCCGGATCAGCCGGATCGACACCGTCCCCGGCGTCCTGGTGGAGGAGTACCTGGACGGCCCGGAGATCAGCGTGGAGGCGGTGACCCAGGACGGGCGGACCCACATCTGCGGGCTGACCGAGAAGGAGGTGGGGTTCGCCCCCTACTTCGAGGAGCTCGGCCACATCTGCCGGAAGCCGTCGACGTACCCGGGGTACGCGGAGATCGAGCAGGTCGTGCTGGCGGCCCACCGGGCCCTGGGGATCACGTACGGCGCGACGCACTCGGAACTGCGGATCACGGCACGCGGACCCCGCATGATCGAGACGGCTGCCCGGCTCGGCGGGGAGAAGATCCCGTACGCCACCCGGCTGGCCACCGGGGTGGACCAGGTGGCGCTCACCGTGGCCGCGCTGACCGGCGGACGGGTCGAGGTGCGGCCCGACCGCGAACTGGTCGCCGGCGTCCGCATGCTCTACCCGTCGCACGACGGGCGCGTCCGGACCCTGGCGCACCGGGCGGGCGCGGAGGACCTGTGGCACGAACTGGTGTGGCACGCCTCGCCGGGACAGGACATGGCGCTGCCTCCCCGGGGGTTCATGACGCGGCTCGGCCACGTCATCGTGGTCGAGCCCTCGCGCGAGGCCGTGACCGGGCGCATGGAGGACTGCCTGGAGGCCCTGACGATCGAGATCGATCCGGCGGCGTCCTCCGACTGATCCCGAATTCAGGTTTCCGGCTTGCGTCAGTCGTGACACGCCGACCCGCTACGTGGAGACCGAGGCCGGCTACGAGATCAACGAGGGCCAGATCCTGCACGGGCTCTACGGCAGCCTGCTCGGTGAGCCGATCGGGTACGTCTCCCAGCGCGCGGGCAGCATCTACAACTCGATCATCCCGCTCCCGGGCCTGGCCGACGTCGCGAATTCCAGCTCCGGCTCGAACCACGACTTCGGTTTCCACATCGAGGACGCCTTCCACCCGACCCGCCCCGATTTCCTCGGCCTGGTCTGCCTGCGGAACGACGAGGGGGCGGGGACGACCCTGTCGGGAATCGAGGGAATCGACACGCTGACCCCGGAGGAGTGGGAGGTGCTCTGGGAGCCGCGTTTCCGGATCGGCCACAATCCCATCCACGAAACGTCGGGCGTGATCGACGAGGAGCAGCAGTCCGTCTTCTTCGGCCGCCGGGAGAGCCCGTGCTTCCGGGTCAATTTCGCCGCCCTGCGGATGGACGAGCTGGGCGGGGTCGAGCGGAGCGCCCTGGAGAGGCTCCACGATTTCCTCCAGCTGAACAAGGTGACCCTGGTGCTGCGGGGCGGAGAGTTCGTGTACGTGGACAACTACCGCTGCGCACACGCCCGGGACGCCTACACGCCGCTGCCCGAGGGGCGGTCGCGGTGGCTGTCGCGGCTCTGCGTCACCAGCGACCTGCGGAAGTCCAGCGAACTGCGCGCGGACACCTTGAGCCGCGCCATCGCGGCCTGGGGTCGCGAAGTCCTGGGGTCGTGAAGTCCCGAGGCCGCGAGCGCCGGGGTTCAGGGGTCCTGACGCCCGGTCGGCCCGGCCGAGCCGGGGAGCCGGACCGCAGTTCGCCGGCCCCCTGCTGGCCGAGGTGATCGCGGAGGAGATGGGCGAGGGGGTGGCCCTCATCTCCAGCGCGGAGGAGTCGGCCAAGGACGTCGCCTGGCAGCTCGGCAAGTTGGGCCTCGCCCGTACGGGGCCCGCGCCGCGGCACGTCTTCATGACGACCGGAGACCCGCGTGAGTTCGAGCGGATCGGACGGCGGTTCCTGGGGCCGGTGCTGACGGACGTGGCCGCAGCAGTGCGCTGACGAGGCGCTGCCGGTCCTGCGGGTGCTCGGCCAGCCAGAGGCCCAGCCGGTGGCCGGCTCCCGCGAGTCGCAGTGTGGAGAAGTCGGCC
The DNA here is from genome assembly GCF_056437345.1 of Kitasatospora sp. NPDC042419. Lineage (NCBI taxonomy): Bacteria > Bacillati > Actinomycetota > Actinomycetes > Kitasatosporales > Streptomycetaceae > Kitasatospora > Kitasatospora sp. NPDC042419. Next base: position 5,629 of record NZ_JBWKAW010000026.1, on the reverse strand, counting down.
CGCGCGGCCAGCGAGGCGCCGACGAGTTCGGTGACTCCGGGCGGGATGACGTCGTCGTGCTCCGGGACCACCAGCAGGGCCCGGCCGGTGAACTGCGCGAAGGTCCCGGGTGCGGAACTGGTCAGCCAGCTCTCGGGCTTGCGGATCAGCTCGGTGAAGCCGGAGCCGAAGGGCACGTCCCAGACCTCCGTCCCGTAGATCCCCGGGGCGCAGGTGGCGACCGCCGTCACCCGCTCGCCGTACCGCGCGATCAGGTCGGCGACGGTCTGGCCGCTCATGCTGAATCCGACCAGGGCGAGCGGCAGTTCGGCGTCGAAGACCTCCTCGATGACGGCGGCGGCCTGGTCCCGGCGCCGCCTGAGGCTGAGTTCGTGCAGCTCGCCGGTGCTCTCCCCGTGGCCGGAGAAGTCCAGTGCGACGGCCGGGTGCCCGAGCGCGGCGAAGTCCTCGGCGAGGGGCAGGTTGCGCTCCTTGGTCCCGTTGCCCGCGCCGTGCATGATGACGACGCCGAGGCGGGCGGCGGCGCGGGTGCCGGGCTGCGGGCTCACCGTGTAGACGCTCAGCTCCTCGCCGTCGACGGGGTGGACGGTCTTGCTCACGACACTCACGACACTCATGGCATCTCCAGGCACGGTGGTGGCGGTACGTCGTCCGCGGTCTCGCCTGTCACGGTGTCACATCGGGCCGCCCCGGCCGGATGCGGTCGCCGGGTCGGCCGCCGATCCTCATAAAAATGTCACACTTCACACGTGTGTACAAAGTATAGTGAGTGGATGTGCGGGGGTTGGTAGCGCAGCTGTGGACGGCGAAGCCAGAGCACATCGGCCGGAGAAGCAGGGGAACGGCCGGTGACGGGGGGTGCGTTATGCGTGTTCAGGTCATGGGTGAGGCGCGTCTGACGACGGACCGACGGATCCCGGCGGATGCGAGACCTTCCGCCGGCTAGTCGTCGTGCGCCCGGAAGTCGGCCCGTTCCCCGCCGTCACGGGCGCCCGCACGGCACGGGCCGTTTTCCATGGGTGGGGCGGTGGGTGGGGCGCTGGGGCGGCCGGGGCGGCGGGGCGTGCCGTACGCGCCGAGCCGGTCCGGAGCCGCCCCTGCTCGGGAGCCGCCCCTACTCCGGAGCCGTGACCAGCCGGACGGCCAGGGCGCCGAACACGGCACCGCTGAAGACGTTCAGGCCCCGGGCCACCCGGCGGCTCCGCCGGAGCAGCGCCGCCAGCCTGCCCGACAGCACGCCCACCGCGGCGTCGACGGCCAGGCCGATGACGACCAGCGTCACGCCGAGGATCAGGAACTGCCCCGTCACGTGCCCCAGGGCGGGGTTCACGAACTGCGGCAGGAACGCGATGTTGAACATGATCACCTTGGGGTTGAGCAGGTTCGTCACGGCGCCCTTCGAGAACGCGCGCAGCCGGCCGGCCGCGGCGGCGCCGCTCCCGTCGCCACTGCCCTCGCCCTCGCCACCGCCGTCGGCGCCGAGGGGCGAGCGGTCGCGGAACGCCTGGACGGCGAGGAGGACGAGGTAGGCCGCGCCCGCCCAGCGCAGCACGTGGTAGAGCACGGGCAGGTGGGCGAACACCGACGACAGCCCGAGCATGGCGGCCAGGGCGTGCACCGTCGCCCCGAAGGCCACCCCCAGGGCGGCCATCACCCCCGTCGCCGGGCCGCCGCGGCCGCCCATGGCCACCACGAACATCATGTCGGGCCCCGGCGTCACGCACAGGGCCAGGGCGGCGGCCACGAAGGCCAGGTACAGCGGAAGGTCCAGCATGACCAGCATCCTCTTCTCCCGTGCTCCACGGGGTCGGACCGGGTTGCGTGCCAGTCTGACCGTCAGATCGTGTGCATGGCAACGTCTTTCGGGTCCTCCGGCCGATCACCGGTTGATCACCGGCCGCTTTCGGCCGGGGTCCTCGGGGCGGGGTCCGCCCGCCGCGCGTCGGCGGCGGGCGGACCCCCTCCCGTCAGGCCGGCTGGTAGGTCAGGTCCAGCACGCCGGTGGAGAAGGTGACCGAGCGGGTGAGCTCCAGCGGCACCCGGGCGGAGCCCTCGGGGAAGAGCCGCAGGCCGGTGCCCAGCACGATCGGGTGGACGAGCAGCCGGAGTTCGTCGACGAGTCCGGCCTCCAGCAGGGTGCGGGTCAGGCTGATGCTGCCCGTCAGGTTGATGTTCCCGCCCGGCTGCTGCTTGAGCTCCTTGAGCGCGGCGACGACGTCACCGTCGATGACGGCGGAGTTGTTCCAGTCGGCGCCGGTCATGGTGGTGGAGGCGACCAGCTTGCGGATGCCGTTGATGGCGTCGGCCAGCTCGCCGCTCTGCTGCGGCCAGGCGGCGGCGAAGGACTCGTAGGTCTTCCGCCCCAGCAGCAGCGTGTCGGCCTCGGCGTGCATCCCGCCGACCGCGGCGCCCATCTCGTCGTTCAGGTAGGGGAAGTGCCAGGTCTCCGGCGCTTCCACGACGCCGTCCAGTGAGATGAACAGGCCTGCCACGAGCTTGCGTTGTGCAGTCATGCGATTCCTCCTGAGTGTGGTGGTGGTGCTTCGGTTCCCGCTGAGCCCCGTCGTGCGACGGGACTCAGCGAAGCGCGTGGCGATCCGCCCAGTCGGTGACGGCGGCGGCGATCGCGAGGGGCTGGTCCTCCGGCGTGTGGTGGCCGGCGACCGCGTCGCTGCGCTCGATCTCCAGACCGGCGATGTTCTCCGCGCACCAGTCGACGATCGCCGGGCCCATCATGGCGCCGGGTCCGGGCGCGAAGGCGAGCAGCAGTTTGGGCACGTCGGGGGTGGTCGCCAACCACCGGTCGTAGTCCCGGATCCTGGCCACGACGTCGGCGGGCTCCTCGTCGAGCGGCATCGACCGCGGCCACTGGAGCAGCGGGCGGCGGCTCTCCCGGGTGGGGTAGGGGCGGCGGTAGATGTCCAGGTCCTCGGGGGCGAGGGGCGTGGCGACCGAGCCGGGCAGCGCCTGCTCGATGAAGAGGTTGTCGTCGAGGATCATGGCCTCGCCCACCTGCGGCGTCCTGATCGCCCGGAACAGGTGGCGGCCGCCCTCGGGGAACTCCTCCCAGGCCATCGGCTTGACGATGGTCTCGGTGAACGCGATACCGCGCACCCGTCCGGGGTGCCGGGCGGCCCAGTCGAAGGCGAGGGCGCCGCCCCAGTCGTGTCCGACCAGCACCACCTCCTCCAGGCCGAGCGCGTCGAACCAGGCGTCCAGGTAGCGGGCGTGGTCGGCGAAGGTGTAGGCGAGGTCGGGTTTACCGGACTCGCCCATGCCGATCAGGTCCGGGGCCAGGAGCCGGGCCGGCCCGCCGACGGCCGGGAGGACGTCCCGCCACAGGTGGGAGGAGGTGGGGTTGCCGTGCAGGAAGACCATCGGCGTACCGGCGCCGAGCTCCCGGTGGTACATGGTGGAGTCGAGTACGGGCTGAACGGGCAAGGGATGCCTTTTCCTCTCGGGCGTCCGGATGTTCGGGCGGCAGGGCTGCAGGCTGCAGGGCTACAGAGCGGCTGGGCTGCAGGGGGGTGGGGCTGCAGGGGGCGGGACAGCAGAGCGGCTTGGGGCCCCGGGGCGGGCGCGGCCCTTCGAGCGGGCCCGGCGGGGCGGGAGTTCAGCGGAAGGCGGGGGCGGTGCGGGCGGCCCAGTCCGCGAAGGTGCGCGGTGCCCGGCCGAGGACGCGCTCGACGTCGGGGCTCACGGCCTGCTCGGCGGGCAGTGGCTCGCCGAGGATGGCGAGGGTGCCCTCCACCACCGGCTCGGGCATGAACGCCAGCATCTGCGCGCGGGCCTCGGCGCGGGTCTGCTCGACGAACCGCACCGCCTCGCCCACGGCCCCGCCGATGGCCTCGGCCCGTTCGCGCGGGGTGACCGGGGCCGGTCCGGTGAGGTCGTACGTCCGGCCCGCGTGGCCGTCCCCGCGCAGGACGGTGGCGGCGACCTCGGCGACGTCCGCCGGGTCGACGGTGGGAAGTCCGACGTCGCCGAACGGCGCGGCGGCGGTCCGGTGGGCGCGGATCGACTCGGCCCAGGCGTAGGCGTTCGAGTTCAGGCCGCCGGAGCGCAGGACCGTCCAGTCGAGGCCCGAGCGGCGCACGGCGTCCTCGAACGCCGCGGGGTGCCGGTAGACCTCCGGCCGCGTCCCGGCGCCCTGGGAGGAGAGGAGGACGACGCGGCGCACTCCGGCGGCCCTGGCGTGGTCGAGGATGCCCTCCGGGGCGTCGCCGGCGACGAGCAGGAACAGCGCCTCGGCTCCGTCGAGGGCGGTGCGCAGGCTCGCCGGATCGGCGAGGTCCGCCGGTACGTGCCGTACGCCGTCGGGCAGTCGGGCCGGTCGCCGGGAGACGGCGGTCACCTGCTCGCCGGCTTCGGTGAGGATCCGCACGAGCTCCTGGCCGACGTTTCCGGTCGCACCCGTCACGACAATCATGAGAACTCCGGTTTGTGAGTTAGTTGGCTGACTTAGAAGGACCCTAGCCGACGCCGCGTCAGGCGTCTACACTTAGTCAGGTGACTGACTCAAGGAACGTCCGGCGATCGCCGGGCAAGCGGGAGCGGCTGGCGGCCGCCGCGGCGCAGGTGCTGCACGAGAAGGGTGTCGAACAGACCACCCTCGCCGACATCGCCCGGGTGGCGGACGTCCCGGTCGGCAACGTCTACTACTACTTCAAGACCAAGAACGAGCTGGTCGGGGCCGCGATCGACGCGCACGCGCAGGGCCTGGAAGCCGTGATCGACGCGCTCGACGGGCTCCCCACCCCGCAGGACAGGCTGAAGGCGCTGCTGAACGGCTGGATCGAGCAGCGCGAGCTCACCGCCCGGTACGGGTGCCCCACCGGAAGTCTCGCCTCGGAGCTCGACAAGCGGGCCGACGGTCTCGACGAGGCCGTCGCCGAGGTCATGCGGCGTCTCGTCGACTGGGCGGCGCAGCAGTTCCGGGCGATGGGGCGGGAGGACGACTCCCGGGAGCTCGCGGTCGCCCTGGTGGCTTCGTACCAGGGGATCTCGCTGCTCACCAACACCTTCCGGGCGCCCGAGCTCATGGCTGTCGAGGGGCGCCGCCTGGAGCGGTGGATCGACTCGCTCGCCTGATCCGGACGCCGTCGCCCCGGTGGGGTCAGATGCTGCGGGCGGTGATGTCGCCGTGGGTGGTGGTGGCGTGGATGGTGAGGGTGGGGGTGCCGTCGTTGTTCTTGAGGGCGTTGTGGACGCGGCCCAGGGTGGTGCCGGCGTCGAGGGTGGCGGTGACGCCGCGGGCGGCGCCGATCTCGATGTCGCCGGATTCGGTGCGCAGGGTGACGGTGCCGTGGTGGGCCTCGGTGATGCGCAGGTCGCCCTTGGCGGTGGTGAGTTCGGCGGGGCCGGTGAGGCGGCCGACGGTGATGTCTCCGGCCTGGAGGGTGAGGCGGGTGGCGGCGGTCTCGTCGAGCTTGACGGTGGCCTGGGCGCTTTCGAGGGTGACGTCGCCGAGGCGGCCGCCGCCGCGCAGGTCGGCGTCGGCGGTGGTGGCCTCGACGTGGGAGCCGGCGGGCAGACGGACGGTGACCTCGACGGCGCCGGTGGGGCCGAAGAGCTGGTTGCCGGTGGTGGTCCGGATCCGCAGGACGCCGTCGTGGTAGTCGACGGTGGT
>NZ_JBWKAW010000025.1:0-150821 GCF_056437345.1 Kitasatospora sp. NPDC042419 | reverse complement strand
TCCTTCAGGCGGCTTTCACACCGGCCCTCCGGGCGCTTCGTTCTTTCGTGTTTCCAGCTTACCAGATGTTTTCCGCTCCGTTTTCCGGAGTTTCACTCACCCGATTTGCTTTCGTGTTTCCAGCTTATCAGACGTTTTCCGCCCCGTTTTTCCCGGAGTTTCATTCATCGGATTTGCTTTCCACTTGCCCCCGCTCTCTCGCGGCGACTCCGGAACTGTACGGGGATCCGCCCGCCACATGCAAATCGCCCCCGGCCGGCGGTGCGGACGGGGGCGATCGGCGTGCTCAGCGGACCTCGGTGATCTCCGGGCCGCGGGCGAACGGGTCCAGCGCGGCGCTGCCGAACCGGCTGTCGCCCTCACCGGAGGCCGCGACCGCGCCGCCGCCGTCGGCGACCATCTGCGCGTCCTCGGGGAGCTTCAGCACGATCGGGTCGCGGGGCGCCATCGGGCTCTCACCACGGACGACGACCGTCTGCCGGAAGACCTGCTCCAGGATGCCGCCCGCCTCGGGCTGCACCGCGGCCTGGCCGGAGATCACGCCGCGGAGGAACCAGCGCGGTCCGTCGCAACCGACGAAGCGCACCAGCTGGACACCCTGCGTGCCGTCCGGCAGCTGGACGGGGACCTGTGCACGGAGGTGCCAGCCCAGCGGGCCCTCCTCCTCCTCGACCACGCCGCCCTGCGAGGTGATGCCGTTGGCGATCTCCTCGCGGACCTCCCCCCAGATGCCCTCGGACTTGGGAGCCGCGAAGGCCTGCAGCTGGATGGCGCTGTTGCCGAGGACCAGCGTGGCGGCGACGATCGACTCGCCGGCCACCTCGACCCGGAGCTCCATGCCCTCGACACCGGGGACCAGCAGGCCCCCGAGGTCGACCCGGCCCTCCTCGGGATTCTCCAGCTCGGAGTGGTCCCACGGCCCGTCCGGACGCGGGGCCGGCGGCAGCCCGACGCGGTCCGTCGGGTCCAGGTCGGTCACGTTCTCGCTCTCGGCGGAACCCTCGACGTCATCGGCCGTCTCGTCGGCGCTGATGGCGTCGTCGGCGAGCTGCTCGACAGCGTCCTCGCTCTTCTGGCGACGACGGAACACGGTCACTGTCCTTCCCGGTCCAAGACCGATGCGAATACCTGCTCGGCTTCCTGCGAGGCCGCGGGCAGCCTAGACCGCGGCGTGGCCGCCGGTCGACCCGAACCCGCCCTCGGCGCGTGCCGACCCCGGCAGCTCGGCCACCTCGTGGAAGCGGGCCTTCTCGACCTGCTGGACGACCAGCTGGGCGATCCGGTCCCCTCGGCGGAAGCTGACCCCCTCGCGCGGGTCCAGATTGACGACGATCACCTTGATCTCTCCACGGTACCCGGCATCGACCGTCCCTGGGGCGTTCACCAGAGCAACACCGCAACGAGCTGCCAGACCGGACCGGGGGTGGACGAACGCCGCGTAACCGTCGGGCAGCGCAATGGCGACACCGGTGGGAAGGACGACCCGCTCGCCGGGGGCCAGCTCCGCGTCGACGGTGGTCCGCAGGTCGGCCCCCGCGTCGCCGGGCTGCGCGTACGCGGGCAGCGGCAGCTCGGGGTCGATCCGCCGGATCAGGACGTCCAGGGGCGGGCGGGGGGTGCTGGTCAAGGGTTCACCTCAAAGGCTCGGGCGCGCTGCATCAGGTCAGGGTCGTCGAGGACCTTCTCGATGTCCTCCGGACGACCGTGCTTGGTGAAGTGTTCCAGCTTCACCTGGATGAAGAGTGCCTGCGCGCGCACCGCGACCGGTCCGTCCGGTCCGCCGATCCGGGCCTCGGCGGCGCTGTAGACCTTCCGGCCGTGCACACCGGTCACCCAGGCGCGCAGGTGCAGCAGGGTGTCCACCGGCACCGGCGACAGGAAGTCGGTCTCCAGCCGGCCGGTGACGCCGGGGGCGTGCAGCAGCCAGTTGAGCGAGCCGAGGATCTCGTCCATGGCCGTGGTCAGCAGGCATCCGTGGGCCAGACCCGGGCCGCCCTGGTGCTCGGAGCGGACGGTGATCTCGGCGGAGACGTCCAGGCCCTCGCCGGCCACCGCGTCGATCCGCAGGCCGGAGGGGTGCTGCGGGCCGCAGCCGAAGCAGTGCTCGTAGTGCGAGCCGAGCCGGGTGCCCGGGGCGGGGGCCTGCGGGGCGCGCGGCGGGAGGACGGCCTCCGGCGGGGGCGTGGTCGGCGACAGCGGCATGGCCGGCGCCGGCGCGGTGGAGGGGGAGGTGGGGGCTATCGAACCGGTCACGGCGCCCCACCCTACCGAGCGGTAGGTGGGCGGCGGCCGGGGGTGCCGTCCCGGGCCGGGCGTAACGGCGCCCACAATGGGGGCATGTACGACGAACGCCTCACCGCGCCGCGCTCCTGGTGGTTGTTCCCGGTCGCGATCGGCCTCACGCTCGCGCTGATCCTGCTGCGTCTCAGCGCGGTGGGCGCGCTGGTCGGACTGGTGGTCGGCATCGCCGCCGGTGCGGCCGCGATCAGCAGTTACGGCTCGGCCCGGATCCGGGTGGTCCAGGGCTCCCTGGTGGCCGGACCGGCCCGGATCCCGGTGGACGCCCTCGGCGCCGCGCACCCGCTCAGCCCGGCCGAGGCCGTGGCCTGGCGCGGGCCGAAGGCCGATCCGCGGGCCTTCATGCTGCTGCGCAGCTACGTCCCGACGGCGCTGCGGGTCGAGGTGACCGATCCGGCCGACCCGACGCCGTACCTGTACCTGTCGACCCGCTCGCCGATGAAGCTCGCCGAGGCCCTGGACGAGGCCCGCCGGGGCGCCCGCGCCTGAGCGGGCCGGGCGGTGGCCGGTGCGGGCCGGGCCGACCCCGAGCCGGCCCCGAGCGGCCTTGCGCGGGCCTCACCGAGCGGGCCTGACCGGGCAGCCTCGCCGAGCGGGGACAACGGAAAAACGGAGAGGGACGGTTCCGCCTTCGCGGGACCGTCCCTCTGTATCTCCGTATGACCGTATGACTGGTGCGTCCGCCTCAGCGGCCGCCCGTGCTGCCGTCCGGCCCCGCTGCCCGGGGCCGGAAGGGGCGTAGTACCGGTCTCGCCGAACGCGCGAGGCCCGAGTCATGGCCGCCCTGGTCCTCAGGCGCCGCAGTCCCGGCAGATCGGGTTGCCGTTCTTCTCGCTGTACAGCTGGCTGCGGTGGTGGACCAGGAAGCAGCTCATGCAGGTGAACTCGTCGGCCTGCCGGGGCAGCACACGGACGGAGAGCTCCTCGTTCGAGAGGTCCGCGCCGGGGAGTTCCATGCCCTCGGCAGCCTCGAACTCGTCGACGTCGACAGAGCTGCCGCCCTTGTCGTTCCGCCGAGCCTTCAGCTCCTCGATGCTGTCCTCGTTGAGCTCGTCATCGGTCTTGCGTGGGGTGTCGTAGTCGGTAGCCATATTTCGCTCTCCCCCTCCGGGTTGTGCGGTGTGTGCGGTATCTCCAGCGCACGTAACGCATGGGGGGTCGGTCTTGTGCCCGACCCGAGGCGGAGATTTTGCCTTACTTCAAGCCCCGTTACTCAATCGACACTCAGCCGGGGGTCCGTTGGGGTGATCGACTCGGATGTCGGGGGCCTCACGCTGGGCCATCGCCGCGCCGCCTGAACGCCCCTGCGACGACCACGGAGAGTGATCAGCGGTCCGCGGGGCACCCGCCGAATCCCTTGCCCACCAGGGAAGCAGGTCAATCCTCCGGACCGAAATCGATCATCGATCCGCTCACGGACGGCGATCATCGGCCGCGGGGCCATGATCACGCTCCGGGGTCGGACCGCATCGCGGAGCGACACGGTGTGAGCTTGCTCACGTTCTGAATCTTCCCGGGCAAAACGTGGAAAATCCCCCCAACCGGAGCGCTTCGGTCCACGGCCTCCCGGCGCCCGAGGTTCGTGTCCGGCACACCGGTCGGCGGGCGGCCGCCAGGGCCACCCGCCGGACCGTCCACCGGACCGTTCGCGGGACCGCTCCCGCGCCGGCCGCCGCGTCGGCTACTGCGCCGCCTGGCGGGCCGCCCGGCGGGCCAGCAGCGCCGCCTGCCGCTCGTCGAACTTGGTCGCCTGGGCGTCCAGCCCGGCGAGGAAGACGCCGAGCTCCTCCTGGGCCCGCGCGCCCTCCGGACCGAGGCCGTCGATCTCCATGACCCTGAGGTGGCGCAGCACCGGCTGCAGCACGTCGTCGTGGTGGATGCGCAGGTTGTAGACGCCGCCGATGGCGATCTGGGCGGCGGCCCGCTCGAAGCCGGGGATGCCGTGGCCGGGCATCCGGAAGTCGGTCACCACGTCGGCGATGGCCCGCATGGCCTGGTCCGGGGCGATCTCCAGGGCGGCCTTCAGCAGGTTCCGGTAGAAGACCATGTGCAGGTTCTCGTCGTTGGCGATCTTCGCGAGCAGCTGGTCGCAGAGCGGGTCGCCGGCGTAGTGGCCGGTGTTGCGGTGCGAGATGCGGGTCGCGAGCTCCTGGAAGGCCACGTAGGCGACCGACTGCAGCATGCTGTGCGCGTTGTCGGACTCGAAGCCCTCCGACATGTGCGCCATCCGGGCCCGCTCCAGCTCGTTCGGGTCGACGGCCCGGGTGGTGAGCAGGTAGTCGCGGATCGCTATGCCGTGCCGGCCCTCCTCCGCGGTCCAGCGGTGCACCCAGGTGCCCCAGGCCCCCTCGCGGCCGAACATGGTCGCGATCTCGTGGTGGTAGCTGGGGAGGTTGTCCTCGGTGAGCAGGTTGACCACCAGCGAGACCCGGCCGAGCGGGGTCACCTTGGACTGCCCGAGCTCCCACGCCTCGCCGCCGAGGACGCCGTCGAAGTCGCGGCCCTGGCTCCAGGGGACGAACTCGTGCGGCATCCACTCCTTGGCGACCTTCAGGTGGCGGTTGAGCTCCTTCTCCACGACCTCTTCGAGGGCCAGGATCAGCCGGGCGTCGGTCCAGGTGCTCGAACCGAGCGAGGCGCTGCGCTGCACGGGGGCGATGGTCACGAGTCTGGCTCCTGGGGGACGGGCACGCGCGGGACGAGCGCGTTGGGACGGGCACGTCGGCTACGCACTTACGGTTGCGTAGGTTACGACACCGTAAGTTGCTCGGGCCGGAAAAGACAAGCCGCCCCCGCCAGGCCTTATGTCGTCTTGACAGGCCTGACGGGGGCGGCTCGGAATGGTCGGCGCACGGAGCTTGGCCGACCGGGACCGCGGAGACCGGCCCCGAGGGGGGCGTGGTGGCCCCTGGCGGGGGCAGGAGGGCCCGCGGAGGCTCCCGGTGGACCCTGGGGCGCGGTTCAGACGCCGGGGATGCGCACGCGCATCGTGAGGCCGCCGCCGGAGCGCGGGGTGGCCTCGATGGTGCCGTGGTGCGCCCGGACCACCGAGCGGACGATCGAGAGGCCGAGGCCGACCCCCTTGTCGCTGCGGGTCCGGTCGGCGCCCTTCACCCGGCGGAACGGCTCGAAGATGTGCTCCAGCTCGTACCCGGGGACGACCGGGCCGGTGTTGGAGACCACCAGCTCGCCGCCGCCCGGCACCGGGGCGGTGGTGATCTCCACCCATCCGCCGGCCGAGTTGTAGCGGACGGCGTTCTGCAGCAGGTTGAGCGCGATCCGCTCCAGCAGCACCCCGTTGCCCGCGACCGTGGCCGGGTGGAGCGTGGCGCGCAGCTCGACCTCGCGGTTGCCGGCCTCGGCCCGGGTCTGTTCCAGGGCCCGGGTCGCCACCTCGGAGAACTCCACCGGACGGCGGTCGGTCAGCTCGTTGTCGCTGCGGGCGAGCAGCAGCAGGCCCTCCACCAGCTGTTCGCTGCGCTCGTTGGTGGCCAGCAGGGTCTTGCCGAGCTGCTGGAGGTCGTTCGAGGCACCGGGGTCGGAGAGCTGGACCTCCAGCAGGGTGCGGTTGATCGCCAGCGGGGTGCGCAGCTCGTGCGAGGCGTTGGCGACGAAGCGGCGCTGGGAGTCGAAGGAACGGTCGAGGCGGTCGAGCATGTCGTCGAAGGTGTCGGCCAGCTCCTTGAGCTCGTCGTCCGGGCCGTCCAGCTCGATCCGGCGGTGCAGGTCGGAGGAGGCGACCTCGCGGGCGGTGCGGGTGATCCGGCCCAGCGGGCGCAGCACCCGGCCGGCCATCGCGTAGCCGGCCGCGAAGGCGATCACGGCGAGGCAGACCAGCACCGTGAGGGACTTGCGCAGCAGCGTGTTGAGGGCCGTGTCGGAGGCGGTCTGGTGCCGGTTGGCGAGGAACTGGTTGAACTGCTCGGGGGTCATCACCACGCCGTTGACGGTGGTGCCCTTCTCGAAGATGAAGGGCGGCGGCGCGACGTCGTGCAGGGCCTGGCGGAGGAAGAAGTACATGAGCAGCAGCAGGACCACGCCGGCCATCAGGAACATCCCGCCGTAGAGCAGGGTGAGCCGGATCCGGATGGTGGGGCGGAACGGCATCCAGGCGAGCATGCCGTCGCCGGGCACGTAGGTGTCGTGCGAGGGGCGGTGCAGCCGGGGGGCGCGCGGGGGGTGCACGGGCTTCGGCGGCACGGGCCGGGGTCCCGCGGCGCGCCCGCCGACGGGCGCGCCGGAGGGCCCGCCGGCCGGGGGCGGGGAGGTCATGGTGGTCCTCTCGGGGCGTCCGCCGCGGCGGCGGGCGCGATGGGGCCGGCCGCGGAGGGCCGGTGCGGTCAGATCCGGTAGCCGGAGCCCGGCACGGTGACGATCACCGGCGGGTCGCCGAGCTTGCGGCGCAGCGTCATCACGGTGACGCGGACGACGTTGGTGAACGGGTCCGTGTGCTCGTCCCAGGCCTTCTCCAGCAGCTGCTCGGCGGAGACGACGGCGCCGCCGGCCCGCATCAGGACCTCCAGGACGGCGAACTCCTTGGGGGCGAGCTGGACGGGCCGCCCGTCGCGGATCACCTCGCGGCGGCCGGGGTCGAGCGAGATGCCGGCCCGTTCCAGGACGGGGGGCAGCGGGACGGTAGCGCGGCGGCCCAGCGCCCGGACCCGGGCGACGAGCTCGCTGAAGGCGAACGGCTTCGGGAGGTAGTCGTCGGCGCCGATCTCCAGGCCCTCGACGCGGTCGCTGATGTCCCCGGAGGCGGTCAGCATGATCACCCTGGTCGCCAGGCCCTGGTCGACCACGCTGCGGCAGACGTCGTCACCGTGGACGAGCGGCAGGTCCCGGTCCAGGACGACCACGTCGTAGTCGTTGACCGCGATGCGCTGGAGCGCGGCCTCCCCGTCGTACACCACGTCGACGGCCATCGCCTCGCGGCGCAGGCCGGTGGCGACTGCCTCGGCGAGCAGCTGCTCGTCCTCGACGACGAGAACCCGCACGGTTGTTGTCCCTTCTCCAGGCCGGCCCCGGAAGCGGACGCGCGGCTCCGACGGTGCCTCCATCCTGCCTGGTCCTGCGGTAAAGCAGCGATAAGCTGCCCCGGAGGCACCGGTGGGCGGACATCCGGCAACGGTCCGGTGACGGTTCGGGTCTCCACCAGTCCGATTGGACTGTGACGCGGGCAACTTTCTCGCGCGGGGAGGTTTCCCCGCCCCGGGGGCGGGGAGGACAGCTGCACACCCGCGATCTGGCTGTAGGCCGATCGCACCCACCCGCCGTGCGTTCATCCGCGCCGGCCCTGGGGCTGGGGCGTCACCGGGAGCGGCCGAGGGCCGTCTCCGCGCCCGACCGGAAATCTTCACCGCCCGGCTCGGACGCTTCCGCTGACCACCACGACCTCGGGGCGGGGGACGCACGACCGTGCACGTCCGACACAGTAAGGGGGCCCGTATGGACGCCTTCACCGCCGGAATCCTGCAGCGCATCGCCAACGCCGAGCAGGACCTGCACCGCGCGATCGAGGCCGGGGACGAATTCCTGGCCGAGGTGGAACAGTCCGAGCTGGACGACCTCCGCCGGCTCGCCGCCGAACACGGCGTGGACACGGTGCTGGAACGCCACCGCACCGCCGCCTGACCGAAACCCGACCCGACGCCGGTCCTCCGGCACCAGCGGCCCTGAGGGGGCCGTGCGAAAACCCAGGCCCTGGCATCCCCCGTATGCCAGGGCTCTTCGCTGTCCCGGGGCAGGCCGCCGGGGCCGGCCCGTCCCGGGCGGGGGCGGGTCGGTCAGTCGGCCCAGGCCCGCAGGGCGGCGAGGCGCTCCTGGAGCGGCTCGTAGACGCCGGGCGCGGCGGCCACGGTCAGCGCGCCGTCCGGGCCGTGGCCGGGGCGGCCGCCGACCAGGGCGCCGGCCTCGGTGGCGATCAGGCAGCCGGCGGACCGGTCCCACGGGGCCAGTCCGCGCTCGTAGTAGCCGTCCAGCCGGCCCGCGGCGACGTCGCACAGGTCCACCGCGGCGGCGCCGCCCCGGCGGATGTCGCGGACCTCGGGCATCAGGGCGAGCAGCACCTCGGCCTGCCGGACCCGCACCGGCTGGACGTAGTTGAAGCCGGTGGCGATCAGCGCCTGGCCCCACGGCGGTGCCGGGCGGGCGCCGACCGGCGTGCCGTCCAGTTGCGCGCCGCGGCCGAGCACCGCCTGGAACAGCTCGCCGCGCGCGGGGGCGAAGACCACGCCGACCACCGCGCGGCCGTCCAGCTCGGCGGCCACGCTGACCGCCCAGGAGGGGAGCCCGTAGAGGTAGTTGACGGTGCCGTCGAGCGGGTCGACGACCCAGCGCACCCCGCTGGTGCCGGGGCGTTCGGCGCCCTCCTCGCCGAGGTAGCCGTCCTCGGGGCGGCGCTCGGTGATCAGTTCCAGGACCAGCTTCTCGGAGGCCAGGTCCATCTCGGTGACCACGTCGACCGGGCTGCTCTTGGTCCCGGCCACGCCCAGGTCGGCGGGCCGGCCGTCGAGCAGCAGGGCGCCCGCGCGGCGGGCGGCGTCCAGGGCGACGTCGAGCAGCTCGTCGAGCAGCGCGGGGTCGGGCAGCGCGGAGTCGGGATCGGCAGAGCCGGGCACGGCGGGTTCGGGCGCGGCGGGGCTGGTCACGGAGGTCTCCTCGGAGGGGTCAGCGCTCGGCGGCGGCCGGGCGGGGGGCGCGCGGGTTGGGGCAGCAGGCGACCGCGCAGACGTCGTGGCCGGGGCCGAGCGCCCCGAGGGCGCAGCGGGTCACCGGTTCGCCGCGCTCGGCGGCGGCCCGCTCCAGGACGAGTTCGCGGACGGCGGCGGTGAACCGGGGGTCGGCGCCTACGGTGGCGGCCCGGGCGACCGGCAGGCCGAGTTCGGCGGCCTTGGCCACCGCCTCGGTGTCCAGGTCGTACCGGACCTCCATGTGGTCGGAGACGAAGCCGATCGGGACCATCACCACGGCCGGGGCGCCGTCGGCGTGCTGGGCCTCCAGGTGGTCGCAGATGTCCGGCTCCAGCCAGGGGGTGTGCGGGGCGCCGCTGCGGCTCTGGAAGACCAGCTCCCAGGGGCGGTCCCGGACACCGGTGTGCTCGGCGACGGCGGCGGCGACCAGCCGGGCCACGTCCAGGTGCTGGGCGACGTACGCGCCGCCGGGGCGGCCGCGGGCCGGGTCGTCCGGGGCGCCGGAGGTCTCGGCCATGGCGTCCGGGATGGAGTGGGTGGTGAACGCCAGCCGGGCACCGGCCCGGACGTCCTCGGGCAGCCCCGCCAGGGCGGCCAGGGTGGCCTCGGCCATCGGCTCGACGAAGCCGGGGTGGTTGTGGAAGTGGCGGAGCTTGTCGACGGCGGGCACCGGCAGGCCCTCCGCGGCGAGCGCGGCCAGCGCGTCGGCGAGGTTCTCCCGGTACTGGCGGCAGCCGGAGTAGCCGGCGTAGGCGCTGGTGGTCAGGACGGCGATCCGGCGGTGCCCGTCGGCGACCATCTCGCGCAGGGTGTCGACCAGGAGGGGCGCCCAGTTCCGGTTGCCCCAGTAGACCGGCAGGCCGAGGCCGTGCTCGGTGAAGTCCTTGCGCAGCGCGGCCAGCAGCTCGCGGTTCTGCTCGTTGATCGGGCTGACGCCGCCGAACAGGAAGTAGTGCTTGCCCACCTCCCGGAGGCGCTCCTTCGGGATGCCCCGGCCGCGGGTGACGTTCTCCAGGAACGGGACGACGTCCTCGGGGGCCTCGGGCCCGCCGAAGGAGAGCAGGAGCAGCGCGTCGTACGGGGCGGCGCCGGTGGGGGTGGTGTTGCGCGCGTCGGACATGGCACCGATCCTGCCACTGCGGGACGGGGCACCGGTCCCGGGGCAGCCCCGGGTGCCCGGAAAAATCCCGTTTGCCAAGGTTCGTAGGCTGTCCATACCGGCCTCGTTCCTTACCCCCCTGCGGAGCTCCCGTGCTGTCCAGCTACCGCCAGATCTTCGCCGCACCCGGCAGTCTGGCCTTCTCGTCCACCGGGTTCATAGCCCGGCTGCCGATCTCCATGACGGGCATCGGCATCGTCACGATGCTCTCCGAGCTCAGAGGCTCCTTCGGCGTGGCCGGCCTGGTGTCGGCCACGATGGCGGTGTCCGCGGCGGTCCTGGGGCCGCAGGTCTCCCGGCTGGTGGACCGGCACGGGCAGCGCCGGATCCTGCTGCCCGCCACCGCGGTCACCGTCGCCGCCGCCATCGGGCTGCTGCTCTGCGCGCGGCTGGGGGCGCCCACCTGGACGCTCTTCGTCTTCGCGGCCGGGATCGGCGTGATGCCGAGCGCCGGGGCGATGGTGCGGGCCCGCTGGGCGCACCTCTACCGGGACCAGGCACCGCGGCTGCACACCGCGTACTCCTTCGAGGCGGTGGTCGACGAGGTCTGCTTCATCGTCGGCCCGATCCTCGCCGTCACCCTGGCCACCTCGGTGTTCCCGGAGGCGGGCGTGCTGCTCGCCGGGGTCTTCCTGACGGTGGGCGTGGTGCTGTTCGCCGCCCAGCGGAGCACCGAGCCTCCCGTGCACCCCTCCGCCCGGCACACCGGCACCCCGGTGATCCTCAACCGGGGCCTCCAGGTGCTGATCCTCACCTTCGTGGCGACCGGCGCGATCTTCGGCTCGGTCGAGGTGGTCACCGTCGCCTACGCCAAGGCCCAGGGGCACACGGCGATCTCCAGCGTGATCCTGGCGCTCTGGGCGCTCGGCTCCTGCCTGGCCGGCGTGGTGTTCGGGACGCTGAAGCTGACCGGGTCGATGGCCGGCCGCTTCCTCGGGGGGGTCGTGTTCATGGCGGTCAGCATGGTGCCGCTGCTGCTGGTCGCCGAGTCGGTGAGCGGGGTCGGCGGGCTGGTGGCGGTCGGCGCCGCGCTGCTGGTCGCGGGCATCGCCATCTCCCCCACGCTGATCACCGCGATGGCGCTGGTGGAGCGGCTGGTCCCGGCCGCCAAGCTGACCGAGGGCATGACCTGGACGACCACGGGGCTCGCCCTCGGCGTCGCCGCCGGCTCCTCGGCCGGCGGCTGGGTCGTCGACGCGGCCGGGGCGGCCGCCGGGTACTGGGTGCCGCTGACGGCCGGGGTGTTCGGCGTGGTCGCCGCGCTGGCCGGGCTGGGCCGGCTGCGGTCGGGGCTGGCCTCGCAGGAGGCCGGGCAGCCGGTCGCCCGGACCGTAGACCTCGAACGGTGACCTGACTTACCCTCCTCCCTACCCGCGGCCTACCCGCGGGTAGGGATCCAGGTGCGCCGACGCCGTTCGGCCACGGAGCAGGAGGCGCCGCAATGCCCCAGGCCAGTACCGCTGCCCGCACCCGCTGGACCAACTGGGCGGGCAACCAGAGCGCCCGCCCGGCCCGGGCGGTCACCCCCGGCACCGCGGAGGAACTGGCCAAGGAGATCCTGCGCGCCGCCGACCAGGGCCGGACCGTCAAGGCGGTCGGTTCCGGCCACTCCTTCACCTCGATCGCCTCCGCCGGGGACGGCGTCCTGGTCCGCCCGCACGCGATGACCGCCGTCCGGGAAGTCGACCGGGAGAACGGCACGGTCACCGTCGAGGCCGGGCTCCCGCTGCACCGGCTCAACCGGCTGCTCGCCGCGGCCGGCCTCTCCCTGACCAACATGGGCGACATCGAGGTGCAGACCGCGGCCGGCGCCACCAGCACCGGCACCCACGGCACCGGCCGGGACTCCGGCTCGCTCGCCGCCCAGCTCCGCGGGCTGGAGATCGTGCTCGCCGACGGCAGCGTCCGGCGCTGCTCCCCCACCGAGGACGCCCGGCTCTTCGAGGGCGCCCGGCTCGGCCTCGGCGCGCTCGGCGTGATCACCGCGCTCACCTTCGCGGTCGAACCGGCCTTCCTGCTCACCGCGCACGAACAGCCGATGGGCTTCGACGAGGTGCTGGAGCGGCTGGACGACCTGACCGCCGTCAACGAGCACTTCGAGTTCTACTGGTTCCCGCACACCGACCGCTGTTCCACCAAGCGGAACAACCGCAGCCAGGGGCCGGCCGCCCCGCTGCCGCGGTTCAAGGAGTGGTTGGAGGACGACTTCCTCTCCAACACCGTCTGGGAGGGCGCCTGCCGGGTCGGCCGCCGGTTCCCCGCCGCCGTGCCGACGATCGCCGCGGTCGCCAGCCGCGCCTGGTCGGACCGCAGCTACACCGACGCCGCGTACCGGGTGTTCACCAGCCCCCGCACGGTCCGCTTCACCGAGATGGAGTACGCGGTGCCGCGCGAGGAGGTCGGCGAGGTGCTGCGCGAGCTGAAGGCGCTGGTCGAGCGGTCCGACTGGCGGATCAGCTTCCCGGTCGAGGTGCGGTTCGCGCCCGCCGACGACGTGTGGCTCTCCACCGCGCACGGCCGGGACACCGCCTACGTCGCCGTCCACCTCTACCGGGGCACCGCCGAACAGGGCTACTTCACGGCGGTCGAGCAGCTGATGACCGCCCACCGGGGGCGGCCGCACTGGGGCAAGCTGCACACCCGGGACGCCGGGTACCTCGCCGACGCCTACCCCCGGTTCGCGGACTTCACCGCGCTGCGCGACGAGGTCGACCCGGACCGCCGGTTCGGCAACGACTACCTGCGCCGGGTCCTGGGGGCGTAGGCCCCGCTACTGTCCCGGCTGCCCCTGCTGCTGCGGCTGCGGCTGTTCCGGCGCCGCCGGGGCGGGGGCCGGCGGCGGGACCACGGCGGTGCTCGGGGCCGGGGGCTTCGGGCTCGCGCCCCCGGACGGCTCGGCGGAGGACCCGCCACCGGACGGCGTGGACGGTTCGCCGGAGGGGCGGGCCGACGGCGTCGTCCCCGTGCTCCCGCTCGCGCCGGGACTGGGCTCCGCCGAGGGGGACCCGCTGCCGCCGCCCGTCCCGGTACCCGCGCTCGGGCTCGGGCTCGGACCCGCCCCCTGGCCCGGACGCTCCGACGCGCCGCCGTCCCTGCCCGCCGAGGGCGAGGACCCGGCGCCGCCCGCCCCGGAGGACGGGAGGGAGGAGGGGCCGCCGCCCGAGGGGCCGCCGTCCGACGGGGCGGACGGCTTCCGGTCGACCGTGCCGCCCAGCGAGGTGCCGGTCCCCGACCCGCCCTTCACCGTCGCCGACACCGGCTGGCCGGTGGCCAGCTCGAACGCCAGTATCGGCACCATCGCGAGCGTGAAGACCAGCGCGGAGACCGTCGCGTACGACTTCCAGGTCCAGCGCCGACGCGCCCGGACCACCTGCGGGGAGTTCCACTCCGCGGAGGGCGGAGCGGCGGGACCCGCCGGCGCCGGTCCGGGTTCGGCCACCTGCCGCAGCCCGTTCGCCACCTGGCCCGGTGCGGCGGTCCGGTCCACCGCCTCGCGCAGCTGCTCGCCGGTCCTCCTGAAGAGGTGCTGGAACACCGCGCTGCCGGTGGTCGCCCCGACACTCACCACCGCCGCGCCCAGAATGGTTCCGTAGACCCCGAGTTCGGACGCGAGTACCGCCCCCACCACGGTGGCCAGCGCACTCGCCGCGACCTGAGCCACACTCAGATCAATTCGCTTGCGACCTTCCTTGCCGCCCTCCTCGGCGGGCTTCTCCTCCGGCATCGACATCCCTCGGGTCAGTACGACTGTCTTTCGAACAAGTCACTCCATCTTGCACAAAGAAGGACACAAGGGTCGAAAATGCGGTTCTGCTTGGGAGATATATGTGAAGATGATCACCGTTCACCGGGTGATCCTCGGCCATTGGGGTCGCACGCTCTTGAGATTCCCGTGAATCGCGGGAGACTTGAGCGGCGAGCCGCCCCTTTGGATGCCACGAATGGAGTACTGTTCGTAAAGCCTGAGCCTTGGGTCGACTTGTCGACTGCCCATCAACTGGGCAGATTGACAAGGAGCCACGGCACAGGCACGCACGGCGACGCCCGTCCCGGATCGTCGCGTCACTGCGCGTGCGAGGACGGCCGGGACACCCAGGCGCGACGTCGACGGATGACGTGGCAAAAAGGCAACCGTGCCACAGCGGCGTGACCGGGCGTGAGCCCGACACGCCGGGGAACTCAGCAAGGTTGTGGCCAGTCGCGAGCGGGCAGGCCACACTCAGTACGGGAGCAGCGACGCAGGTGACGTCGGCAGGCACCACCCGGGAGGTAACCGTGCCCGAACTGCGGGTTGTGGCCGTCAGCAACGACGGCACACGGCTGGTGCTCAAGGCCGCCGACAGCACGGAGTACACCCTCCCCATCGACGAGCGGCTGCGTGCCGCCATCCGTGGTGACCGTCCGCGCCTCGGCCAGATCGAGATCGAGGTGGAGAGCCACCTCCGCCCCCGGGACATCCAGGCGCGGATACGAGCCGGTGCCTCCGCCGAGGAGGTCGCGCAGGCGGCCGGCATCTCCGTCGACCGCGTCCGCCGTTTCGAGGGTCCGGTCCTGGCCGAGCGCGCCTTCATGGCCGAGCGGGCCCGGAAGACCGCGATCCGCCGGCACGGCGAGTCCTCCGGACCCCAGCTGGGCGAGGCGGTGGCCGAACGGCTGGCGCTGCGCGGCGCGGAGAAGGACACCGAGCGCTGGGACTCCTGGCGGCGCGACGACGGCACGTGGGAGGTCATCCTCTCCTACCGGGCCGACGGCGAGGGCCGCAGCGCGGCCTGGACGTACGACCCGCCCCGGCGGCTGGTGCAGCCCAACGACGACGAGGCCCGCGCGCTGATCGGCGAGAACGTCGAGCGCGAGGAGGAGTCGGTCTTCCCGTTCATCCCGCGGATCGCCCGGCTCCCTCAGGACCGGCCGCCGCGGCCGATGATCGACCGGCCCTCCGCCGACCGGATCATGTCGTCCCGCGAGGTGCGCGAGTCCCGCGAGGCGACGGCCGAGGCGAGGGACTCGCTGACCAGCCTGCTGGACGTCGTCCCGGCGTTCCGGGGCGACCTCGCGGTCGGCGCACCGCCGTCGATCGAGCCGGTGCCGGCCGAGGTCGCCGAGGAGGCCGAGGAGCCGGCGGCCGCCGCTCCCGCGGTCGGTGCGGGCTCCGCGTACGCGGACATCCTGATGCCGCGCGCGGTCGCGCCGCACCGGGAGCGCCTGGTCGGCACCACCGACCGGCAGGCCGAGGCGGACGGCGTCCGGCCCGGCCGACGGGCCACCGTGCCGAGCTGGGACGAGATCGTCTTCGGCAGCCGGCGCAAGAAGCAGGAGTAGTACCCGCGGGCGTGACGACGTGAAGGGGAGGGAGGCCTCGGCCTCCCTCCCCTTCGTCGTGCGCCGCACCGCCCCGCCGACCTGCCGTCGCGCGGTCGCGCCGTCGCTGGGTCGCGCCGGCGCGCGGTCGGGTGCAGGCGGGATCAGCCCGGCTGGTCGGTGACCGCGACCGGACGGGCCTCGTCGCCGGACCACTCGCTCCAGGAGCCCGGGTAGAGGGTGGCCGGCAGACCGGCCACCGCCAGGGCCAGGATCTGGTGCGCGGCCGTCACCCCGGAGCCGCAGTAGACGGCGGTCTCCCGCTCCCCCGCGCCCAGCGCCCGGAAGCGGGCGGCGAGTTCGGCGGGCGCCAGGAACCGGCCGTCCGGACCGACGTTCTCGGTGGTCGGCGCGGAGACCGCGCCCGGGATGTGCCCGGCCCGCGGGTCGATCGGCTCGGTCTCGCCCCGGTAGCGCTCCCCCGCACGGGCGTCCAGCAGCAGACCCGCGCGGGCCCAGGCCGCGGCACCGTCCGCGTCGACCGTCGGCAGCTGCCCCGGGACCGGCTTGAAGTCGCCCTCCCCGGCGGGCGGCAGCTCGGTGCTCACCGGCAGGCCGGCCGCCCGCCAGGCCGCGAAGCCGCCGTCCAGCACCCGGACGTCCGGGTGGCCGGCCCAGCGCAGCAGCCACCAGGCGCGCGCCGCGGCCAGCGAGGTCGCACCGTCGTACACCACCACCGGACGGTCGGCGCCGACGCCGAAGCCGCGCAGTGCGGCGCCGAACTCCTCCGGATCGGGCAGCGGGTGGCGGCCGCCGCGCCCGGGCGGACCGGCCGGGGCGGCGAGCTCCGCGTCCAGGGCCACGAAGTGGGCACCGGGCAGGTGGCCGGCCGTGTAGTCCTCGATCCCGGGCGGGCCGCCGAGCTGCCAGCGCACGTCGAGCAGGACCGGCGGACGGTCGGAGCCGAGCGCCTCCCGCAGGGCGGTCACCGAGACCAGCGGGGAGTCATCGTGATGGGTCGTCATGGCGGCCATTCTGGCGCAGCCCGACCGGGCCGGCGCTCTTTGTCCGGTCTTTGCCGGACTTTCCGCGCGGCCCGAGGGTTCGACGCGCGCCACGGTGGAAGCATCACCCTCACTGCGCCGTTTCGTGCGCCTACCGCCCGTGAGGAGACTGTCATGCCCGCGGTGACGCTCCGGCTGGCCCAGGGCACCCCGTGCTGGGTCAGCCTGATGACCGACGACCTGCCCGGTGCCCGGACGTTCTACGGCGAACTGCTCGGCTGGAGCTTCGCGCCGGGCCCCGCCCAACTCGGTGAGTACGTCCGCGCCCGGCTCGGCGACGAGCCGGTGGCCGGCCTCGGCGAGTCCGCGGTGACGGGCTTCCCCGTGCAGTGGACCACGTACTTCGCGGTGGACGACGCGGACCGGGCCGCCCAGTCGGTGCGGGAGTGCGGCGGAACGGTGGCGGTCGGGCCGCTCCAGGCGGAGCGGGCCGGGCGGCTCGCGATCGCCGCCGACGTCTCCGGCGCGGTCTTCGGGCTCTGGCAGGGCGAGGAGCACCCGGGCCGGGAGGCCGGCCGGGAGCCGGGCGGGCCCGCCTGGGCCGAGCTGCTCACCCCGGACGCGGACGGCGCGGCGGGCTTCTACCGCGCGGTGCTCGGAGTGTCGGCGGCGCCGGCCGACGGCGGATCGGCCCTGCTGGTGGGCGGCCGGCCGGTGGCCGGGATCCGCCGCGGCGCGGAGCTGCGCGGCCACCCGCCGCGCTGGCGGGCCCACTTCGCCGTGCGGGACGTCGAGTCGACGGCGCGGCGGGCGGTGGACCTGGGCGGCCGGGTGCTGGTGCCGCCGCAGGACACGGTCCGCGGCCGGACGGCCCGGCTGGCCGACCCGCGCGGCGGGCACTTCTCCGTCCTGGAGGGCTAGGACGGGGCCGGGTTAGGCCTGCTGCTCCTCGAAGGGGAGGACGTCCGGGGAGAGGACGGAGGCGCGGGCGGTGGCGGCGGTGAGCCGGCGGCGGTGGTGGCGGCGGCAGAGCACCTCGTAGCCGACCTCGTCGTCGCGGACCGAGATGTCGCCGATCACCACCTGGGCGCCCTCGACCACCATCACGCCCCCGACGGTGCGGGCGTTGTGGGTGGCGCGGGCGCCGCACCAGCAGAGCGCCTCGACCTGGAGCACCTCGACCCGGTCGGCCAGCTCGATCAGCCGCTGCGAGCCCGGGAAGAGCCGGGTGCGGAAGTCGGTGGTGATCCCGAAGGTGTAGACGTCGATGTCGAGTTCGTCGACCACCCGGGCGAGCTGGTCGACCTGCTCGGCGGCGAAGAACTGGGCCTCGTCGCAGATCAGGTAGTCGACCCGGCCGCCGGCCGAGAGCCGGTGCACGATGTGGGCGTGGAAGTCGAAGTCGTCGGCCACCTCGACCGCGTCGGCGCGCAGGCCGAGGCGGCTGGAGATGGTGGCCTTTCCGGCCCGGTCGTTGCGGGTGAGGATGATCCCCTGCCGGCCGCGGGCGGCGTGGTTGTGGTCCATCTGGAGCGCGAGCGTCGACTTGCCGCAGTCCATCGTCCCCGAGAAGAACACCAGTTCAGCCATGGGTGGTGCAGAGGCCTTTCAGATCAGGGGAGTTCAGCTGCGGACTTCGAGCAGCGGCACGAACTGCTCGACCGGGGTCATCGAGCCGTGCAGGCCGATCATCGCGGACTCGCCGGGTTCGTTGCGGGAGGCGGTGATCGCGATGTCGTCGCGGGCGGCGGCGACCACGTCGCCGATCCGGTGGTAGACGCGGTCGTCCACGACCGGGCCGAACCAGCCGGCGGCGATCGCCTGGTCGCGGGTGGCCACCCACATCCGGTCGCCGAGCACCTCGCTCCAGACCGTGTGGACGTCGGCGGCCGCGCCGGGGACGGCGTAGACGTGCCGGGCGCGGCCCTCGCCGCCGAGCAGTGCGACGCCGGCGCCCAGCTCCCAGTCCTCGTCGAAGTCGATCCGGTCCTCCGGGGCGATGTCGATCATGCCGTGGTCGGCGGTGACGTACATCGCCGAGCGCGGGGGCAGCTGTTCGGCGAGCCGGCGGGCGAGCCGGTCGACCGCGTCCAGGGTCATCCGCCACTCGTCGGAGTCCACGCCGAAGCGGTGCCCGGCGCCGTCCAGTTCGCTGACGTACGTGTAGACCAGCGCGCGGTCGTGCTCGGCCAGCCAGGCGGCGGCCAGGTCCATCCGCTCCTCGCCGGTGGTGCGGCCGAGGAAGCTGCCGCCGGAGAGCGCCACCCTGGTGAGCGGGGTCTGGGCGAACAGCGGGGAGGAGACCTGGGCGGTGGCCACCCCGGCGGCGTGGGTCTGCTGGAAGACGGTCGGGTACGGCTGCCAGGCGGCCGGGTCGGTCGGCGGCTGCCAGCGGAGCTGGTTCATCAGGTGGCCGGAGCCGGGGACCGCCACCGTGTAGCCGGCCAGGCCGTGCAGGCCGGGCGGGGTGCCGGTGCCCACCGAGGCCAGCGAGGTCGCGGTGGTGGACGGGAAGCCGGCGGTCAGCGGGCGGCCGGTGCCGCCGAGCGAGCCGGCGGTCAGCGAGGAGAGGAACGGCGCGTACTCGGGGTGGCGCAGCAGCAGCTCCCAGCCGAGGCCGTCGACCAGGAAGACCACCACGCGGTCGGCGGGCGCGATCGGCAGCGTCGCGGTGAAGCCGGGGACGCCGAGGCCGGCCGCGACCGAGGGCAGCAGGTCGCAGAGCGAGCCGCTGCCGTAGGGGGGCGCGGGCGCGGTGGCCGGGTCGAGGAGTTCGAAGGCGTCGTAGCCGTCGGGGGCGAAGGACATGGTGGCGGGGGTGGCTTCCTGGCTGGCCGGTACGTCACGGGCGCGGTGGCGGGGCCGCGTCCGGGCGTGCGCCGGTGCGGGTCGGTCCGGGGCGGGGGTCCGGGGCGGACCGGTCCGGTGGGTGGAGCCGGGCTCAGACCCGGGGGCCGTCGTTGATCGTCGCCTCGGAGAGCGCGCGGGCGAAGACCAGCGCCTGGGCGACCGTCTCGGGGCCGTCGCCGGCCTCGCTGACCCGCAGCGACAGGTCGTCGGCGGTGGCCGAGCCGGTGTAGCCGTGGTCCGCCTCGCAGTTGGGGTCGGAGCAGCCGGCCGGTTCGAGGTCGAGGCGCTGGACGGCGCCCCAGCCGATGGTCAGCACGACCTCGCGCGGCAGGGTGCCCGGGGTGTAGGTCTCCGGGTTGGCGACCATCCGGCTCACCACGACGGAGTTGATCCGGTCCAGCCGGACGCTCTCGGTGGAGGTGGTCGCGAACGGGACGGCGGGGGTGGTCGCGTCACCGGTCTGCTCGTCGGTGTGGCTCACCACGAAGCGGGTGGGGGTGAGGACCAGCACGGTCACGTGCCGGCGGACCTCGTTGGCGTCGAAGGTGGTCTCCTGGTGCACCAGGTAGGAGCTGATCGGTTCGGGACCCACCGCGGACTCCACCGCCTCGGACACCAGGGCCGGGTAGTAGCCGCTGCGCTCGATCGCGGAGCGCAGGTCCTGCGTGGTGGTGGTACCGGTCTTCGCCATAACTCCATCCTGGCATGGTCCGCCGACGAAGCGGGCGGCACGGCGCCGAGCTTCGGACAACGGCGCCCGCGGTCCGGACGCAACCAAGGAAGGTTACAGCGTGCTCATGGCGCGCGGGCCCAGATCACTGCGGACCGGCAGGGGCGCGATGCGCACGCGCGCCCCCAGGATCGCCAGCCCGTGCGGGGCGACGACCACCGGTTCGAGGTCCACCGAGGCGACCTCCGGCAGGTCGTCGACCAGCCGGGACACCCGGAGCAGCAGCTCCTCCAGGGCACCGGTGTCGACCGCCTCGGCGCCGCGCCAGCCGAACAGCAGCGGGGCCGCGCGGACCTCGCGCACCAGCCCGGCGACGTCCTGGTCGGTGGCCGGAACCAGTCGGTGGGCCACGTCACCGAGGAGTTCGGCGGGGGCGCCGGCCAGGCCGAAGGAGAGGATCGCGCCGACCGCCGGGTCGACGGTGGCGCCGATCACGGTGTCCACCCCGCGCGGGGCGAGCCGCTGGACCACCAGCTCGGCCTGGGCGGCCCCGCCGAGCAGGGCGTCCAGTTCGCGGTGGGCGCGGCGCAGGCCGGGTTCGCCGGTCAGGTCGAGCCGGACGCTGCCGAGGTCGGGGCGGTGGCGCAGGTGGGGGGCGGTGGCCTTGAGGGCGACGGGGTAGCCGAGGGCCGCGGCGGCCCGGACGGCGGTCTCCTCGTCGGGGGCGGGGAGGGTCGGCGAGACGTCGATGCCGTAGCGGGCGAGCAGTGCGACGGTGTCGGTGTCGGGCAGGGTGATCCGGGCTCCGCCGGGCTGGGTGCGGGCGGCGATCGCGGCGCGGGTGGAGAGCGAGGCCTCGACCAGGTCGCGGGCGCCGGCCTCGTCGATCCGGTCGAGTTCGGGCACGCGGGCGGTCTCCTCGGCCTCGGCCATCCGGCGGCGCCAGTCGGCGTAGTGGACGGCGTGGGAGAGCGCGCGGACGGCCCGTTCGGGCGCGGGGAAGGCGGGGATGCCGCCGGGGCGCAGCCGGGACGGCAGGTCGGTGAGTGCCAGGTGGGCGAGGAGCAGCGGCTTGCCCAGGGTCCGGGCGCGGGTGCCGGCCTCCAGCAGGGCGGCGGCGATCTCCGGGTCGTCGGAGCCGACCTCGGGGTCGTCCGGGCCGGTGAGCCGGCCGCCCATGAAGGCGTGCGCGGAGGTGCCGATCGGGGGGATGGCGACGGCGATCACCGCGTCCACCGCCGGGTCGTCCAGGGCGGTGTCCAGGGCGATCCGGAAGTTCTCGCCGGTGGCGGCGGTGGTGAGGTCGACGGGGGTGCGCGGGCGGAGGCCCGCGGAGAGGCAGGCGTCGTGGGTGAGCAGCCCGAGCGAGTCGGAGTTGCCGACCACGGCGACCCGGTCCCCGGGCGGCAGCGGCTGGAGGGCGAGCAGTTCGCCGGTGTCGTACAGCTCGGTGATGGTCTCCACCCGGGTGACGCCGGCCTGCTGGAAGAGGGCGTCGACGGTGGCGTCGCGCAGGCCGGTGGCGGTGGGCGGGACGGCGTGGCCGGGCGGGAGGCTGCCGGTGTGGCGGGCGCCCTTGACCACGACGACGGGCTTGGCCTGGGCGAGCCTGCGGGCGATCCGGGTGAACTTGCGCGGGTTGCCGAAGGACTCCAGGTAGAGGAGGACGACGTCGGTGGCCGGGTCCTCCTCCCAGTACTGGAGGAAGTCGTTGCCGGAGACGTCGGCGCGGTTGCCGACCGAGGCGAAGGAGGAGATGCCGAGACCGCGCCGGTGGGCGGACTCCAGCAGGGCGACGCCGATCGCGCCGGACTGGCAGAAGACGCCGAAGCCGCCGCGGCGGGGCAGGACGGGCGCGAGCGAGGCGTTCAGCGGGCGCTCGGGGTCGGTGGAGATCAGGCCGAAGGCGTTCGGGCCGATCACCCGCATGCCGGCCGCGCGGGCCTGGCGGACCAGGGCGCGCTGGCGGTCGCGGCCCTCGGGGCCGGTCTCGGCGTAACCGGCGGTGACCACCACCAGGCCCTGGACGCCGTGGGCGCCGCACTCGGCGACGGCGGCGGGGACGGCGGAGGCGGGGACGGCGATCACCGCGAGGTCGACCGGGCCGGGGATCTCCAGGATCGAGCGGTGCACCGGGACGCCGTCCAGCTCGGTGCCGGGCGGGGCGCCGCGGTTGACCGCGTGGACGGGCCGGTCGTCACCGGCGAAGCCGGCCAGCAGGTCGCGCAGCAGGGCCCGGCCGACGGTCTGCGGGTTGCGGGAGGCGCCGATCACCGCGACCGAGCGCGGCGTGAGCAGCCGCTGGACGGAGCGGGCCTCGGCGCGGTGCTCGCGGGCCCGCATGACGGCGAGCGAGGCGGCGGTCGGTTCGAGGTCGAACTCCAGGTGGACGACGCCGTCGGCGAAGCTGCGGTGCTGGGTGTAGCCGGCGTCGGTGAAGACCTTCACCATCTTGCGGTTCTCCGGCAGCACCTCGGCCTGGAAGCGGCGGATGCCGCGCTCCTGGGCGACCGCGGCAATGTGCTCCAGCAGGGCGGAGGCGACGCCGCGGCCCTGGTGGGCGTCCTGGACCAGGAAGGCCACCTCGGCGTCGGTGCCGGTCTCGGAGGGGCGGCCGTCGGCGTCGATGCGGTCGTAGCGGACGGTGGCGATGAAGCGGTCGCGGACGACGACGGCGAGGCCGACCCGGTTGACGAAGTCGTGGTGGGTGAAGCGGCGGACGTCCTTGTCGGAGAGCCGGGGGTAGGGCGCGAAGAAGCGGAAGTACTTGGACTGGTCGGAGACCTGTTCGTAGAACTCGACGAGGCGGCCGGCGTCGGCGGGGGTGATCGGCCTGATCCGGGCCGTGCCGCCGTCGCGCAGCAGGATGTCGGCCTCCCAGTGCTGGGGGTAGTCCGGCTCGGTCGGCGGGCCGTGCCGCCGGTCCGGCTCACCCCGGCGGGGCGGCTGGTCCGGCTGGTCCGGCTGGGGGGGCGGTGCCGCGGAGTCGTCCACGTTCGTCAGGTTATCCGGCGCCGGGCCGAATGGCGCCGGACGTGCGTAGGAGGCAGGGTGGACAGGGCCGTTGGCCGGGGATTATGCGATCGGTTATGCCCCCGAAAGAAACAATCACAAGTCCCGAACGCGGCGTCTCGAAGGGGTCCGCTGCGTGCAACACTGGTCTAGACAACATGGCCGATTCCCCCATCACGGCCGTGACCAGCTTTACCGGAAAGGCACGTTTCATGGCTGAGCGCCGCGTCACCATCGGTTGGGCCGAGGGCCTGCACGCCCGTCCCGCCTCCGTCTTCGTCAAGGCCGTGACGGCCACCGGCGTGCCGATCACCATCGCCAAGCCGGGCGGCAAGCCGGTCAACGCCGCCTCCATGCTCGGCCTGCTCGGCCTGGGCGCCCAGGGCGGCGAGGAGGTCGTGCTGGCCTCCGACGCCGAGGGCGCCGACGCGGCCCTGGACCGCCTGGCCAAGCTCGTCCAGGAGGGCCTGGACGAGCTGCCGGCCGCGGCCTGAGCCGACCGCCTCCGCGCACGCGCCGGAGCCCGGGCCCCGTTGGTCGGGGGGCCCGGGCTCCGGCGTGTCCGCGGCACCGTCGTGTCCGCGGCACCGTGTTGTCCGCGGTTCCGTGCTGTCCGCGGCACCGTCGTGTCCGCGGCTCCGGTCAGCCGGCCGCGATCGCCCGCAGGATGTCCAGCCGGGCCGCCCGGCGGGCCGGCCGCAACCCGGCCACCGCGCCCGCCACCAGCCCGGCGACCAGCACCACGGACAGCTGCAGCGGCGGCACGGCGAAACTGCCCGTCCCCTCGGTGTCGGCCGCCCGCACCAGCGCCCAGCCGAGGAACGCCCCCAGGCCCAGGCCGCCGATCGTGCCGAACAGCGCCACCAGCACCGACTCCCAGCGGACCATCGCCCGCAGCTGGCTCCTGGTCTGCCCCACCGCGCGCAGCAGCCCCAGCTCCCTGGTCCGCTCGTGCACCGCCAGGGTCAGCGTGTTGGCGATCCCCAGCAGCGCGATCAGCACCGCCAGCGCCAGCAGCGCGTAGACCACCGACAGCATGATGTCGACCACCGAGGCCGCGCTCTTCGCGTACTCGGACCTGGTCTGCACCGACGGATCGCCGAACGGCTCCGCCGCCTTCACCACCGCCGCCTTGCCCGCCGCGAGCGAGACGCCGTCCCGCAGCGCGACCGCCACCAGCGAGTCCGCGTCCTGGCCCTTGTGCGGAGCCCACGCCTCCCGGGTGATCAGGTAGTCCCCGGTCAGCTCACCGCCCTGGTAGAGCGCCTTCACCGTGAACGGCGCCTCGGCACCGTCGCTGAACCGCACCGGGAGCCGCGCGCCCACCTGCCAGCCGTGCTTCTCCGCCTCCGTCCGGGAGACCGCCAGACCGTCCGGGCCCAGCAGGAGCGAACCGTCCACCCGGCCGAGGTCGACGATGCCGGACAGCTTCGTCGGGTCGGTGACGTCCAGCGTCCGGCCGTGGCCGTCCACCCGGGCCACGCCGCGGCCCAGGCCCACGCTCTGCTCCACCTCCGGCAGCCCGCCGATCGCCTCCGCCAGCTTGGGGCTCAGCCCGCCGCCGCGGAACCCGCCGGTCGAGACCGCGAGGTCCCCGGCGAAGGTCTTCTTCACCGTGTCGTCCATCGTCGCCTTGATCGACGCGCCGAACACCGTGAACAGCGACACCACCGTGACACCCACCATCAGCGCGCTGGCCGTCGCCGCCGTCCGCTTCGGGTTGCGGGCCGCGTTCCGCTCCGCCAGCACACCCGGCATCCCGCGCAGCCTCGGCAGCGGGGCGCCCAGCACCCGCACCACCACGGTCGCGAACACCGGACCCAGCACCACCACGCCGAGCAGCGTGGCCAGCGCACCGCCCGCGGTCAGCGCCACCGACGGCCCGTTCGTCGCACCGGTGACCGTCGCGGCCACACCGGCCGCCACCAGCAGCGAACCGACCGCCCAGCGGATCCGGCCCGCCCGGCCGTCCGCCGCGGTGTCCACGGCCACCGCCCGCATCGCGGCCAGCGGAGCCGTCCGGCCCGCCCGGACCGCCGGCAGCACCGCCGAGCCGACCGCCGTCACCGTCCCCACCAGCAGCGGCAGCGCCACCGAGACCGCACCGATCACCAGCCCGCCGGTGGGCAGGTTGAAACCGATCACCTTGAACAGCGACTTCAGCCCCGCCGCCACCCCGATCCCGCCGAGCAGACCGGCCACCGAAGCCGCCACACCGACCGCGACCGCCTCCGCCAGGGTCGCCGCCAGCACCTGGCCGCGCGCCGCACCCAGCGCCCGCAGCAGCGCGTTCTCCCGCGTCCGCTGGGCCACCACGATGGCGAAGGTGTTGTAGATGGTGAAGGTCGCCACCAGCAGGGCGATGCCCGCGAAGACCAGCAGCAGGGTGGTGAACATCGTCAGGAACCGGCTCGACACCTGGTCGGTCGCCTCCTGGGTGACCTTCGCGCCGGTCACCGCCTCCAGCCCGGACGGCAGCTTCGCGGACAGCGCCGACACCAGCTCCTGCTGGGACACCCCGCTCGCCGCCCGGAACTGGATCGAACTGGCCTGGCCCTGCCCCTTCGGCGTCAGGTACCTCTCGGCGTCCGCCAGGGTCAGCCCGGTGTAGGTGTTCTGGCCCATGCCGTCGGCCTCCGGACCGAAGGTCGCGATCCCCACGATCCGCACCTTCACCGGATCCGGGGTGCGCAGCAGCGTCGAATCACCCACCGCCAGGCCGCCGGCCTTGGCCGCGCCCCGGTTGATCACCGCCTCCCCCGGCTGCTCCGGCGCCCGGCCCTCGGCCAGCCGGTACGGGTTCAGCCCGCCGTCCGCCTGCCAGTAGCCGGCCAGGGTGGGCGGCCCCTGACCGCCCACCGCCTTGCCGTTGCTGCCGATCAGCTGGCCGAAGCCCTGGACGGCCGGCTCGGCCGCCGCGACGCCCGGCACCGAACGCAGCTGGTCGGCGAGCGCGAGGTCCACCGGGGCCCGGACACCGCCCGGGGTGTTCTCGGTGTCCATGACGTCGGCGCTGCGCACCACCGCGTCGGTGCCGCGGTTGGCGTCAGCGAACAGGGTGTCGAAGCTGTTGCGCAGGGTGTCGCCGAGGACCAGCGTCCCGGCCAGGAAACTCACCCCGAGCATGATCGCGGTGAACGTCCCGGCCAGCCGCCGCTTGTGCGCCGCCAGCGAGCGCAGGCTGATCCGGAGGGTGGCGGTGGCGCTGCTCATGACCGGACGCCTCCCCGGCCGGCGCCGGAGCCGCGTTCGAAGGCCTTCATCCGGTCCAGCACCCCGTCCGGGGTGGGCCGCTCCATCCGGTCCACCAGCCGGCCGTCGGCGAGGAACAGCACCTCGTCCGCGTAACCGGCCGCGGTCGGGTCGTGGGTGACCATGACCACGGTCTGGCCCATCTCGTCCACCGCGCGGCGCATCAGCTCCAGCACCTCGGCGCCCGTACGGGAGTCCAGGTTGCCGGTCGGCTCGTCGGCGAAGACCACCTCCGGGCGGCCGGCCAGCGCGCGGGCCAGCGCGACCCGCTGCTGCTGGCCGCCCGAGAGCTCGGTCGGCCGGTGGCCGAGCCGGTCCCGCAGGCCGACCGCGTCGATCAGGGTCTCCACCCAGGCCTCGTCCACCGTCCCGCCGGCCAGGTCGACCGGCAGGGTGATGTTCTCCCGGGCCGTCAGCACCGGCACCAGGTTGAAGGACTGGAAGACGAAACCGATCCGCTCCCGGCGCAGCAGCGTCAGCTTGCGGTCGCTCAGCCCGTCCAGCTCGGTGTCACCGATCATCGCGGTGCCGGCGGTCAGGCGGTCCAGCCCTGCCGCGCAGTGCAGCAGGGTGGACTTGCCGGAGCCGGAGGGGCCCATGATCGCGGTGAGCCGGCCGGCCGGGAACCCGACCGTCACGTGGTCCAGGGCGCGGACCTCCGTCCGGCCGATGCCGTAGACCTTCACCGCCTCCGAGACCTGGGCCGCCATCCGGTCGGTCCCGACCAGTTCGAGGACCGGGAACGTGGTCACTTGGCACCGCCCCGGCCCGGCTTGGTGTCGCCCGGACCCTCAAGGTGCTCCAGCAGGGTGTCCCGGCGGATCCGGTACTCCTCCTCGGTGATCTGCCCCTCGGCGTACCGGCGGGCGAGCGAGGCCAGCGGGCCCTCGGGACCGCCCGGCCAGCCGCCGCGCCAACCCGGACCGCCGCCCCACGGGCCGCCACCGGCCCACGGCGGACCCCACGGACCGCGGCCGGCCCAGGGGCCGCGGCGGCGCAGCGTGGTCACCAGGAAGACCACGACGAGCAGCCAGAACAGCGGGAAGATCAGGAACCACGGGCCCGGGCCGCCGTTCCACGGGCCCCAGCCCTCCCGGCAGACGGTGTCGGCGAGCAGTGCGGTGCTCTGCATGTCGTTCAACTCCTCGGTGTGCCCCCCGCACGTTGCGGCGGGGGCCCCGCCCCGGGACGCTCCCCGAGGCCACCACGAGCTTCCCGCCGGGAGGGGGTCCGGCGCGTCCTCCGGGGAGCGGCACCCGCGCTACGACACCGGGAGTACGGCCCTCCGCTCCGGCTGCTCCCGGCTGCTCCCGACCGGGGGCGGCAGGGGGGTGCCGGGGGGCTCCGGCAGGGGGTGCCGGGGGGGTGGGTGCAGGCTGGTGCAGGTGACTGAGGCGGCCGCGCGCAGGAAGTCGGACCGGCCGACTTCCTGTGCGGCGGGCGAGGCTGGGGGCCGGGAATATGTAGACCGGTCAGCATATTCCCGGCCCACGAGCGCCCGACCGACCGGAGCAGGGCGCCCCGCGCGCGAGGCGCGAGGACGGCCGCGCGCAGGAAGTCGGACCGGCCGACTTCCTGTGCGGCGGGCGGGGACCGGGAGGGGGAATACATGTAGACCGGTCTGCATATTTCAGGTGCAGGGCGGGTGGAGCGGGTGGGGTCGGAGGTGGGCCGTGGTGGTCAGCCGAGCCAGCCGGGGCGGACCAGGCCGGACTCGTAGGCGAGGACCACCAGCTGCGCCCGGTCCCGGACGCCGAGCTTCACCATGGCCCGGCTGACGTGCGTCTTCGCGGTGAGCGGGCTGACCACCAGCCGGCGCGCGATGTCGTCGTTGGTGAGGCCCATGCCGACGAGGGTGAGCACCTCGCGCTCGCGGTCGGTGAGCGAGGCCAGCATCCGGCCCGTGTCGGAGGGCTCCCGGGAACGGCTGGCGAACTCGTCGATCAGCCGCCGGGTCGCGCCCGGGGAGAGCAGCGAGTCGCCGACCGCGGCGACCCGGACGGCGCGCAGCAGGTCGGCCGGCTCGGTGTCCTTGGCCAGGAAGCCGGCCGCGCCCAGCCGGAGCGCCTCGAAGATGTACTCGTCCAGCTCGAAGGTGGTCAGCACGACCACCCGGACGCCGGGCAGGTCGGGGTCGGCGCAGATCCGGCGGGTGGCCTCCAGGCCGTCGGTGCCGGGCATCCGGATGTCCATCAGCACGACGTCCGGCCGCAGTTCGCCGACCAGCCGGACCGCCGCTTCGCCGTCGTCGGCCTCGCCGACCACCTCGATGTCGGGCTGGGCGTCGAGCAGTGCCCGGAAGCCCGCCCGGACGAGGACCTGGTCGTCCGCCAGCAGTACTCGGATCATGTCGTTCGTCGTCCTTCGCTCTGCTCGCCCTGCCGGCCCCCGGCCGTGCCGTTCCGGGCTGCGCCGTTCCCTGCCCGGTCCTTCCCCGCCCGGTCCTTCCCCGCGGGGTCGGGGAGCCAGGCCCGGACCCGGAAGCCGCCGCCGTGCGGACCCGCCGTCAGTTCTCCGGCGAACGCGGCGGCCCGCTCGCGCATGCCGACCAGGCCGTTGCCGGAGCCGCCGCCGTCACCGCCCGCGGCCGGGCCCGGGTCGTCGACCTGGAGCAGCAGCCCCTCCGGGGAGGACCAGTCCATCAGAACCGTGGCACTGCGCGCGGCCGAATGACGGATGACGTTGGTGAGCGCCTCCTGGACGATCCGGAACGCGGCCAGCTCCACCTGGGAGGGCAGCGGCCGTCCCTCCCCCACCGTCTCCAGGGCGACCGTGAGGCCGGCGTGGCCCGCCTGGGTGACCAGTTCGGGCAGCCGGGCCAGTCCGGGCGCGGGGGTGCGCGGGGCCTGGCCGTCGGGGCCGCGCAGGGTGCCGAGCACCTGTCGGACCTCGCCGAGCGCCTCCTTGCTGGTGGCCTTGATGACGGTCAGCGCGGCCCGGACCTGCTCGGGGTGCTCGTCGATCAGTTCCAGCGCCACTCCGGCCTGCAGGTGGATCACCGAGATGGAGTGGGCCAGGATGTCGTGCAGTTCGCGGGCCATCCGCAGCCGCTCCTCGGCGGCCCGGTTCTCCTCGGCCTGCCGCCGGGCCAGCCGTCGGGCGGCCAGCTGTTCGCCGCGCGAGCGCATGATCTCGGCGGCGGCCAGGACCAGCAGCAGCCAGGCCGCCACTCCGGCCTCCTGCCACCAGCCGGGGCTCTGCGCGGGCGCGCGCAGCCAGCTCTGCGGCAGCAGGTGGGAGCTGGCGAGGTGGACCAGGTAGCCGGCCCCGACGGAGATCCACGCGACCCGGCGGTAGCCGCGGGCGAGCGCCCCGTAGACCGCGACGGCGAGGCTGAAGAAGACCGGCCCGTACGGGTACCCGGCGAGCAGGTAGCCGGTGGTGACGGCGGTGACCCCGACCACGACCGGGCCGGGGAAGCGGTTCCGGAACAGCAGCAGGGCCGGGCCGAGCAGCAGCAGCGCGTACCCGGCGGCGTCCAGCGGGACGCGGTAGTCCTGCTGCTGGCGGGCGGCGGCGGTAGAGCCCACCACCTGGAACAGCGCCACCAGCACGGCGGAGAGCACCGTCCAGGAGGGCCTGGTCCACGGCGGGCCGCCGAGCGGGTCGTGGTCGGTGCTCATGCCGGGACGCCCGGTCACCGCCCGGGCCGCCGGCCGGCGGCATCGGGGGCGGGGGCGGGGGCGTCGGAGGCCGGTGCGGAGGCCGGTGCGGGGGCGGGTGCGGCGGCGGTCGGCCCGGCGGTGCCGGACGGGCGGGTGCGGGCGGCCCGGGCGGCGGCGGCCAGCCGGGTGCCGCGCCGGGTCATGCCCCAGGGCTTGACCACGGAGAGGATGGTGGCGGTCAGGTAGATGGTCAGCGCCACCGAGGGGGCGATGACCAGGACGTGCGGGGCGCGGCCGTCCGGCGGGACGGTCCCGGCGGCGACCTGGCCGGCGGCGTCGTGGATGAACGCGCGCAGGGCGAAGATCGAGGCCAGCGTGGCGGCCAGGGTCAGCCAGAACTTGGTGACCACCCAGCGGTACCTGTGGAAGCCCCAGGAGGTGCCGAGGGACAGCACCACGCCGGTGAGCAGCGAGAGCAGGCTGACCGGGATCAGCAGCCAGTCGGCGAAGATCTGCTGGGCCAGGTAGGCGGCCTTGACGGTGTCCGGGTCGTCGGAGAAGCGGCCGGCGATGCCGAGGGCGAGCACGCCGGCGGTGAGGCCCAGCCAGCCGACCGAGAGGGCGACGTGCGCGACGAGCCAGATCCTGCGGGCGTGCCGGGGCAGCCGGAACCGCCCGGCGCGTTCGGCCGGGGGCCCGGGTGTCTCGGTGGACGCCGCGGCCTCCCGGGCCGGGGGCGCGGGGGTGTCGGCGGCGGGCGGGCCGGGAGGTGTGGGCATCGGCTGTGCTCCGGAAGGCGAGGGGCGACGCGGGCCACGGGCCGGCGGCCACCGGGGGTGGATGGTGATGAGGCCGCCGGCCCACGGCTTGGGTGATCCGCGGGATCACCACCTACTCTGCCCGGTCCGGGTGGGCCGGGCATCGCACCACGGGAGTAGCCGGCCCTACCCCCCGTTGAGTACGGACCTTCTCCGGGGAGACGGTCCGTGGGCGGTCCGGACGAGCTGTCCGGAGGGCGGCGACCGGCGGGCGGGGCCGGGGGCGCACGGGGCGGTGTCGGGGCGGTGTCGGGGGCGGCCCCCGGACAGGGGGCTCGGCGGGCGGTCGGCGGGGTGGCCGGCGGGCGGTCTCGGTGGGCGGTCGGCGGACGGTCTCAGTACGCGATCTCGACCACCGCACGGTGGGTGGCCGGATCGGCGAGCGCGCCGACCAGGTAGTGCGCGAGGTCGGCCCGGGATATCGACCAGGCCCCGGACAGCCGGCTCCCGACGCCGGTGCGGTACCGGCCGCGGGCCCGGCCGCCGGTGAGCCGGGCGGCCCGGATCAGCGTCCAGTCCAGCCCGGTGTCCTCCAGGAGCAGCCGCTCCATCCGCGCCATGTCGGCGTACGGCCGGCGGAGCATCGGGTGCAGCACCCAGGAGGTGAGCGCCCGTTGGACCGGGGCGGCGCGCCAGGGCGCCGGGCTCATGCTGGTCGTGGAGACGCAGAGCACCCGGCCGACGCCGGCCGCGCGCATGGCCTTCAGGATGTGGTCGGTGCCGGCCGAGTAGACGGTGGTGGCGGCCCGGCTGTAGCCGATGCCGAGCGCGGAGACGACCGCGTCCGCGCCCTCGACGGCCCGGGCCACCGCGTCCGGGTCGAGGACGTCGCCCTGCCGGATGCTGTGCGGCCGGGCGTCGACCAGGGCCAGCGGGTCGCGGGCGAAGGCGACGGTGGAGTGCCCGGCCCTGGCGGCCAGGTCCAGCACGTGGCGGCCGGTGCCCCCGGTCGCGCCGAAGACGACGATGTTCACGGAGCGTTCCCTCCTCGCTCGGGTCCTCGGGTCCGGGGCGCGCGGCCGGCCCGCGCCGCGGACGAGCCGCGGGCGGGCCGGCCGCCGCCGGGGGTCATCAGTTGGCCACCTCGACGCGCCGGCCGAAGGTGGCCGGGTCATCCAGATGGGTGACGATGTAGTCGGCGACGTTCGCCCGCGCGATGCGCGAGGCCTTGGGGATGTGACCGCCAACCACCGCCTGGTAGTTGGGCGTGCCCGGGCCGTCGGTGAGCATCGGCACCCGGACGATCGTCCAGTCCAGCGGGCTGGCCTCGACCTCGTCCTCCATCCGGGCGAGGTCGAGGTGGATGTTCCGGTAGACCCGGTCCACCACGAACTCGGCGACGAACCGCTGCATCACCGGCAGGTGCTTGGTCTCCAGGCCGGCCGACGACATCGTGACCAGCCGGCGCACCCCGCCCGTCCGGGCGGCGGCGATGACGTTGCGCACGCCCTCGGAGAAGACCGTCGTCGTGGTGCGGCTGGTGACCCCCAGCGCGACCAGGACGGCCTCCTTGCCCGCGAGCGGGCCGTTCAGCGACTCCACGTCGAAGACGTCGGCCCGCACCTTGGTCAGCCTCTCGTGCTCGACCGGCAGCTTGGCCGGGTCGCGCAGCAGTGCGGTGACGCTGTGCTTGTTCTCCAGTGCCTTCTCGACCAGCAGCCGCCCGGTACGGCCGGCCGCTCCCACCACGACGATCTCCATGACTTGCCTCCTTGCCGGGGCCGGCGGCAACTGTTCGCCGCCGGCCGTGAGTTGACCTTCGCTACGACAACGTGTCCTACGGTAGGGAAAAGGCGAGCAGCACGCCGCCCGAGTCGCTCGGATACTGCGGGTAGTAGGCGGCCTGGACGTAGAGCATGCCGTCGGCCACCACCGCGCCGCCACCACCGGAGAGCGCCGTGCCGTGCCCCGGCACGCCGTTGACCGTGGCGAAGTCGCGGACCACGTCGTACTGCCAGAGCACCGCTCCGGTGGCCGCCGAGAAGATCCGCACCTTGCCGTCGGCGCCGCCCTCGTAGACCAGGCCGCGGGTCGCGGTCACCGCGGGGGTGAAGGCGCGCTGGCAGAGCTGCGGGTAGGCGGCGGCGCCGCCCCACTGGCAGCCGTCGGCGGGGCTCTCGGTCTGCCAGAGGATCGCGCCGGTCGCCGGGTCGAGCGCGTACAGGGTGCCCGGGTTGGCGAACCAGGTGGCGACGTAGAGCCGGGTGCCGTCGTAGCTGGTGCCCCACTGGATGCCCGAACTGCCGCCCTTGGTGTTCGGGTTGGCGACCACCGCGCGGTCCCAGACCTTGGCACCGGTCAGCGCGTCGTAGACGTGGTAGACGCCGTTCTTCTGGCCGATGCCGACCACCCGGCGGTTGCCGATGCTGAAGACGTTGGCGCTGGCGCCGAAGTCCCAGTCGTGGTCGGTGCCGTTGGCCTTGCTCGGGCAGTAGGCGTCGGCGCCGGGGGTGCCGCAGGCGACGGTGAAGGTGTCCGGGAAGGTCTCCTGGGTGCGCCAGCGGACCGCGCCGGTACGGGCGTTCAGGGCGAGCACCGAGTCGGTGTCGCCGGCCGCGCCGCTGTAGTTCTGGCCGGTCCCGACGTAGACGGTGTTGCTCGCCCGGTCGAGCACCGGGGAGCTCCAGACGGCGACGCCGGAGGGCTCGTAGCGGTTGGCGCCGTTGGGCCAGGTGCCGACCAGCTGCGGTTCGGGGCTGGTCCAGTGGCGCCAGGCCAGCTGTCCGCTCCAGGCGTTCACCGCGACCACGGAGCCGCGGAAGGTGCAGCACGGGTAGGTGAGGTCGAAGGTGGCGCCGGACTCCTTGCTGGAGACGCCGACGTAGACCATCCCGTCGTGGACCAGCGGGGAGCTGGTGATCTGGGCCAGCGGGTGGTTGTCGAGCTTCAGCGACCAGCGCAGCGCGCCGTTGCGGCGGTCCAGCGCGTACAGGTAGCCGCGGTTGTCGCCGAAGTAGACGGTGTTGCCCTCGACCGCCGGGCTGCTGCGGATCGGGTCCGGGTTGGCGGTGGAGTGGGCGCCGGCCACCGGGGCGACGTCGAAGGTCCAGCGGGCCGCGCCGGTCTTCGCGTCCATCGCGTGGAAGGTGCCCTCGGCACCGCCGACGTACAGGGTGCCGTCCGCCACGGCGGGCTGGCTGCCCAGGTAGACGCCGGGCACCTTGGCGTGGCCGAAGGCCCATTCGAGGTCGAGCCCGCCGACGCTGGCCGGGGTGATCCGGCGCTCCTGGTCGTTGAACCGGGTGCCGGTGGCGTCGTACTGCCAGCTGCTCCAGCCGGCGGAGCGGTGGCGGTCTCCCCCGCCGTCATCGGCTCCGGCGCCGTTGGTGACGGTGAGCATCACGAGGGCGGTCAGCAACGCCACGAGGGCGGTGCCGTATCTGGCCGCCCGGGGCCGTCTGTACTGGGACACGTGGATCAACTCCTCGGTGAGGGCGTGTGGTTCACGTACGGTCCGGAGTGGCGGACAGGCCTGCGGCGGCTTCCGCGTGGGAGAGCACGGCGGCGCAGTCCAGTTCGCCGAGGCCCGCCTCGGCGGCGGCGATCAGCGTCTCGTGGGTGGCGTCGCAGACGGGCGTGGCGACGCCGAGGCGGTCGCCCTCCGCGGTGGCCAGCCGGAGGTCCTTGCGCATCAGGTCGAGCCGGAACTGCGGGTCGCCGTAGAACCGGCGGCGCATCACACCGACCTTGAACCGCATCACCGGCGAGCTGAAGCCGCTCTCGCTGATCATCTGGAGCGCCAGGTCGCGGTCGATGCCGGCCGCCTGGGCCAGCGTCACCGACTCGGCGAGCACCTGCATCTCCACGCCCATCAGCACGTTGAGCATCACCTTGGCGGTGGCGCCGAGGCCGCTCGGGCCCAGGTGCCGGATCTCCTTCGCCAGGGGCTCCAGCACGGCGCTCAGCCGGTCGAAGGTCTCCGCCGGTCCGCCGACCATGAAGCGGAGTTCACCGTCCCTGGCGTGCTGGCCGTTGCCGATGATGCAGGCGTCGACGGCGCTGCGGCCGCGGCCGGCCACGCGCTCGGCGACCGACCGGGCGAAGTCCGGGGAGACGGTGCTGGTGTCCATCACGATGCCGTGCGCGGGCAGCGTCTCCAGGACGCCGCCGGCGCCGAAGAGCTGCTCGTCGACGGCGGCCTCTGAGGCGAGGCTGAGCAGGACCACGTCGACCCTCTCGGCCAGTGCGGCCGGGGTGTCGGCGACCTCCGCGCCGCGGGCGGCGAACGGCGCGGCCCGCTCGGGGGTGCGGTTGTG
Organism: Kitasatospora sp. NPDC042419; assembly: GCF_056437345.1. Taxonomy (NCBI): domain Bacteria; kingdom Bacillati; phylum Actinomycetota; class Actinomycetes; order Kitasatosporales; family Streptomycetaceae; genus Kitasatospora; species Kitasatospora sp. NPDC042419. The sequence goes on along the minus strand of NZ_JBWKAW010000025.1, from coordinate 115,910 downwards.
GACCACGATCCGGTGGCCCTGGTCGAGCAGCCGGGAGGCCATCCCGCCGCCCATCACACCGAGGCCGATGACGCCGATCCTGGTCGCCGGCGGGACGGTGGGGGCGTCGGCGGGCGGGAGGTCCCTGGAGAGTGCACGCCGCGGCTGGCTGGGTATGTCGGCCATGGAGTCGACCCGCTTCCTGGTGGGCTGGTCGCGCCGGGGCTCCCGGCGCTCGGAGTGCGGCGGGGAAGGCCGTGCCAGACACCCCGCCCCACCGCGGCCGGGGTGCCGACTGCCCGTCCAGCCTAGCGGGTGAACACTCACTCCGCATCGCCTTTCAGCGTCCGTTTCGAGCCGTACCGAACGCTGACGTGGCGTCAACTCACCCTCCGGACACGGCTCCTCCCCCACCGCCCGGAAGGGACGGAGGGGGAGGAGGGCGCAGCGGCGGGACACCGGTCCGACGACCGTCAGCCGGCCGCGGCCTCCGGACGGGCGCCGGGACCGGCAGCCTCCGGGCGGGCACCGCCCTGGCCGGCCTGGGCACCCTGACCGCCCGGCCCACCGGGGCCGCCCTGGGCACCGACGCCCTGGGCACCCGGGGCGCCGGGGACACCCTGACCGCCCTGCGCACCCTGCCACTGGCCACCGCCGGGGCCGCCCTGACCCTGATGCTGGCCCTGGTGCTGACCGCCGGGGCCACCCTGGCCGCCGGGCCCACCGGGCCCGCCCGGGCCGCCCTTGCCGCCGGGCGCACCCATCGGCGCGCGCATCGGCCGCTCCTGGAGGAAGACCACCACCAGGGCACCGAGCAGCGAGACCACCATGCCGACCAGGTAGACCACGTGCAGCGACTGGGCCAGCGCGTCGGACACGCCGTCGCGCACCGGCTCGGGCAGCGCCCGGACCTTCGCCGGAGCGGTCAGCACGCCCTCGGTGCCGAGCCGCTCCAGCGCCTCGGCCGGAACCTTCTTCGGCAGCCAGTCGCGCAGCTGCGAGTTGAGGATGGCGCCGAAGACGGTGACACCCATCGCGCCGCCGAGCGAGCGGAAGAAGTTCGCCGCGGCCGTGGCCACGCCCAACTGCCGCATCTCGACCGAGTTCTGGACCGCCACGATGAGCACCTGGGTCACCATGCCGAAGCCGATGCCGAAGACCGCCAGGAAGCCGCCGGCGGCCACCTCCGAGGAGTCGGCCTTGAGCGTCGACATCAGGTAGAGACCCAGCGACATCACCAGCAGACCCGCGATCGGGAACAGCTTGTACTTGCCGGTGGCGGCGACCACCTTGCCGGAGATGGTCAGGCTGACCACGGTGGCGATCATCATCGGGACCAGCAGCAGGCCGGACTCGGTGGCGGTGTCACCGTTGGCGACCTGCAGGAAGAGCGGGGTGTAGACGGTCGCCACGAAGAGCGAGATCGAGGTGAGGAAGAGGCCCAGGGTGGCCACCAGGACCACCGGGTCCTTGAACAGCTCCAGCGGGACGACCGGCTCGGCGGCCCGCTTCTCCTGGAGGACGAAGCCGACCAGCAGCACCACGGCGAGCACCAGCAGGCCGATGATCTGCACCGAGCCCCACGAGTACTGGTCGCCGGCCCAGACCGACACCAGCAGGATCGAGACGATCGCGGCGCTGAGCAGCGCCGAACCGAGGTAGTCCAGCTGGTGCTTCTGCCGGTTGACCGGGAGCTTCAGCACCGAGCTGACCACGACCAGCGCGACGGCGCCGATCGGCAGGTTGATGTAGAAGATCCACGGCCAGGTGAGGTGGTCGACGAAGGCGCCGCCGACCAGCGGGCCGACCACGCCGGCCAGCACGAAGCAGGACTGCGCGTAGCCCTGCCACTTGCCGCGCTCGCGGGGCGGGACGAGCTCCGCGATCAGCGCCATGGCCAGCGCCATCAGACCGCCGGCGCCGAGGCCCTGGAGGGTCCGGAAGCCGATCAACTGGCCGATGTTGGCGGAAAGTCCGGACAGCGCGGAGCCGAGGAGGAAGATGGTGATGGCCGACTGGAACATCAGCTTGCGGCCGTAGAGGTCGCCCAGCTTGCCCCAGAGCGGCGTCGCGGCGGTCGCCGCGAGCATGTAGGCGGTGACGACCCACGCGAGGTGGGTGACGCCGCCGAGGTCGCCGGCGATGGTCGGGAGGGCCGTCGCCACGATCGTCTGGTCCAGGGCTGCCAGGAACATGGCAAGCACCAGGGCAGCAAAGATCGTCAAGAAGGTTTTCCGTGGAACTTCTGGGGCGGGTGCAGCGTACGGGGCGCTCATTGGGTACTCCTTGAGGAGGCGTCCGCCGGCTCGGAGTCCTTGCTCCGAGCTTGAATTCGTATAGACTATACAATCAAAATTAGCCGTCAAGAGCCAACGTCAGGGCGGCCACGGTCGCCCGGAAGGGCAGCGAACGATGAGCCAACTCCAGGGGAAAATCGCGCTCGTGACCGGTTCTACCTCCGGGATGGGGGCCGCCGCCGCGATCGCGCTGGCCGCCGCCGGGGCACACGTGGTGGTCTCCGGCCGCCGGGCCGAGCTGGGTGCGGCCGTGGTCGACAGGATCCGGGAGAAGGGCGGGCAGGCGGACTTCATCGCCGCCGATGTCACCGTGGAGGATGACGTCGCCCGCCTCGTGGGTACCACGGTCGAGCGACACGGCCGGCTCGACATCGCCTTCAACAACGCGGGCGGCGGCGGGGCGTTCGGCCCGCTGGACCGGGTCCCGGCCGAGGCCTTCGCCGCGGTGCTCGCGGTCAACCTCACCGGCACCTACCACTCGCTCAAGCACGAGATCGCCGCCATGCGGGCGAGCGGCGGCGGCAGCATCATCAACAACGCCTCCACCGCCGGCGTCCAGGGCACCGCCTTCGGTCTGGGCGCGTACACCGCGGCCAAGCACGGCGTGGTCGGCCTGACCCGGGCCACCGCCCTGGAGGCCGGTCCGGCCGGCATCCGGGTCAACGCGCTGATCACCGGACCGGTCGACACCGAGGAGTTCCGCCAGCGGGTCGGCGGCCAGCCGGGTGCGCTGGAGCGGGCCGGGTCGGGCACCGCGCTGGGGCGGATCGCGACCGAGGAGGAGGTCGCCAACGCGGTCGTCTTCCTGAGCAGCGACGCGGCGAGCTTCGTCACCGGCTCGCTGTTCGGCCTGGAGGGCGGGATGACGGCCGGCGTCTCGGCCGGGATGATCCAGCGGCCGGGCGGCGGGCAGGGCGGCCCCGGCGGCCGCCCCGGGGGCCCGGGTGCGGGCGGTCCGGGTGCGGGCGGTCCGGGTGCTCCGGGTCAGGGCGGCCCCGGCGCCGGTCGGCCGAACGCGGGCTGAAACCGGGCCGAATCCGGGAAGAGCCCCATTGCCCCATTGCCAGCGAACCATCCTCGGGCTATTTTTTCGACATGCTCGTAAAAACCACGAGAAACACCGAAGAGTTCATCTCCGAAACCGGTGGGTGGATTGCTGGCAACCCCGTCGAGAATTCCATCCTGCTGACCATGATGGCAGGAGCGAAGTTCCGCCCGCCGACGGCCCCGCCGATCAGCTGGAGCCGGGTCGAGGACCCGGACTCCGGAAAGTCGCCGGTCGTCGGCGCGGCGGCCTTCACACCCCCGCACCTCGTCGTGCTGAGCGGGATGCCGGAGGCCGCCGCGGCCGCGCTCGGCGCCGAACTGGGCGCCGGTCCCGACCGGCTGCCCGGCACGATCGGCCCGGACGCGGCCGCCGCCGCGTTCGCCGCCGCGTGGTCCGAGGCCTCCGGCCGGCCGGCCCGGGCCGGCCGGCGCGAGCAGGTGCTGAGCCTGGCGGGCCCCGCCGTGCCCTCCGACCGACCGGCCCCGGTCGGGCAGTCCCGGGCCGCCCGGGACGAGGAGTTGGAGCTGTTCACCGACTGGTGCCTGGAGGCCGCCCACGGCGCCGGGCTCAGCCGGGAGACCGCCCAGCGGTCGGTCCGGCAGCAGATCTCCTCCGGTCTGCTGCGGGTCTGGGAGCTGGACGGCAAGGCGGTCGCCATCCTCGGCCGCACCGCCTCCGTCGCGGGCGTGGTGCGGTTCAACCCGATGTTCGTGCGGCCGGAGAACCGCCGCGGCGGGTACGGCCGGGCGCTGCTCGGCGAGATGCTGGCCGAGCTGACCGTGCGCGAGTCGGTGATCTGCCTGGCGGTCACCGGGGAAGGCAACAGCGCCATCCGCTCGCTCTTCGAGTCGTTCGGGTTCCGGCCGGCCGGCGGCCTGTCGGAATTCCGCTTCGACTGAGCAGGGAATCCCCCCGGGAATTCCCCCGGGGGGAACGCCGGAGGCCCGGATCCACATAGGATCCGGGCCCTTTTCCGTGGCACCCCGGGAAATCACCGGAGAATTCTGGGACGGGTATTCCGGGGCGCCCGGTCCGGAGCGGTTCGGCCGGGCAACGGCGAATCACCGGAGGCCGAACCGCCGGAAGCCGGACCGCCGGCGGCCGGACCGGGAATGCCCGGTCCGGCCGGTCGCTCGGCCGCTCGGCACGGCGGGTCGTTCGGTACGGCGGGTCGTTCGGTACGCCAGGTCGCCCGGTACGGCGGGTCGTTCGGTACGGCAGATCGCCGCTCCGGCGGGTCGTTCAGTCCAGCGGGTCGGGGTCGGGCACGGCCTCCAGCAGCGAGAAGGCCGTCCCGGTGGCCACCACCCGGTTCAGGCGGTAGCCGCCGCGCCGGAACACCTCGGCGAACTGCTCCTCGGTGCGGACCTCACCGCTCATGGTGACCAGCATGACCAGGTCGAAGTTCTTCACGAACCGCGGCACGCCCTCGCGGTGCACCAGCTCGGCCGCGACGAAGCGGGCGCCCGGCGAGGCCTCCCGGCACTTGCGCAGCAGCCGCACCAGCGCGTCGTCCGGCCAGGAGTGCCAGACCTGCTTGGTGACGTAAGCGCCGATGCCGGCCGGGACGCCGGCGAAGAAGTCGACCGGCTCGAACTCCAGGCGGCCCTGCTCGGCCAGCTTGGCGACGTCCGGCTGGGTCCGGGCCTGCTCGATCACGCTCGGCAGGTCGGCCAGCACGCCGCGGCCGAGGGCGTCGTACTTCTGCAGGATCGCCGCCAGGTAGGTGCCCTGTCCGCCGCCCAGGTCGCAGACCGCGCCGGCCTCGGCGAACTCGGGGTAGGAGGAGACCAGCGCGTCGGCGAGCGCGTCGGTGAAGTCGGTCATCGCCTGGTTGAAGGTGGCGGCCGCACCCGGGTTGCGCTGCAGCCACGGCCAGAGCGCGGTGCCGTGCACCTTCTCGAAGCCGGGCTTGCCGGTGACCAGGCTGTGGTCCAGCGCGCCCCAGGAGGACCAGAGCCACTCGGCGCCGACCATCCGGGCCATCGCGTCCATGGAGCCCGGAACCCCGGGGCGGAGCAGCTCGGAGAGCGCGGTGTTGGCGAAGACGCCGGGCTCGGTCTCCTCGAAGACACCGTCCTCGGCGAGCAGCCCCAGCACCTTGGCCAGCGGGCCGGCGGCCACTCCGGCGCGCTCGGCGAGCTCGGCGGCGGGCAGCGGGCCCTCGGACAGCAGCTCGGCGATCCGGTACTCGGCGGCCAGCGCCAGGCAGCGCGGAGTGGACGGGAACATGAGTTCGGAGAGGAACACCGCGCCGGCCGAGGCAGGGGCGGTCTGGGGAACGGCGGTCATAAGGGTGAGGCCTCCCTGCGTGGACCGGGCCGCGGGCGGACGGCGCCCGCGGCCCGAGCGGTCATGGGTGGACGGAACGACGGGCCGGACGGCCCCGTGCCGGGCACGGCCGGGCGGACCCGGCGGCGTGCGCGGGACGGACCGGGCGGACCGGCACCGCACGGCCCCGGACGGGCCGGGGCCGCGCGGCGGTTGCCCGGAAGGGGCTCAGCCCAGCAGGGCGAAGGCGAAACCGCCGCCCGGGTTGGCCATGAACTTGTTGGTCGGCGGGATCTCACCGCCGGCGGCGATGCCCACCGCCGGACCGGACAGGGCGATCCGGGCCGGGGTCGGGACGGTCTCGGCGTCCCCGGCGGCCAGCTGGCCCCAGTTGTTCCAGCCCCAGCCGAGCACCGCGCCGTCGGCGAGCAGCGCCAGCGCGTGGCCGCCGGTGCCCGGGTTGGCGTCGGTGCCGCCGCCGCTGGCCGCGACCGCCTTGACGCCGGTCAGGCCCGGCACCGGCGCGGGCACCGCCCGGTCGACGGTGGTGCCGTCGCCGAGCTGGCCGCCGTCGTTGAGGCCCCAGGCCGCGACGGTGCCGTCGGCGAGCAGCGCCACCGTGTGGTGGTAGGCGCCGACCAGCTGGGTGATCGGGCCGAGGCCCTGCACCTTCTGCGGGGCGGCGCGGTCGACGGTGGTGCCGTCGCCCAGCTGGCCGCGGTCGTTGAAGCCCCAGACCGAGGCGGAGCCGTCGGCGTGCACGGCCAGGCTGTGGCCGCCGCCGGCGCTCAGCCGGACGGCCGGCTCCAGGCCCTCGATCACGGCCGGCCGCGGCCGGCAGTCGAAGGAGGCCGTCATGTAGGAGCGGACGATCCGGCCCGCGCGGGTCGAGTCCGGGCCGTCGCCCAGCTGGCCGCGGTCGTCGCGGCCCCAGGACCAGACGGTGCCGTCGGCCTTGAGGGCCAGGTTGTGCGCGCCGCCGACGGCGAGCTCGACCACGTCCTCCAGGCCCTCGACCCGGACCGGGACCGGCTGCACGCCGAAGTTGGCCTCGCCGAGGGCGCAGAAGAAGCCCGCGCCCCAGGCCCAGACCGTGCCGTCCTCCAGCAGTGCGGCGCTGTGCCCGCCGCCGGCGCCGGCCGAGCGGACCCGGCCGGGCAGGCCGATCGTGCGCACCGGGCTCGCCTGGTTCTCCGTCGAACCGTCGCCGAGCTGGCCGAAGGCGTTGCGGCCGAAGCCCCAGAGCTCGCCGTCGGCGGTCAGCGCCAGCGCGTGGCCGCTGCCGGCCACCACCCGGACGACGCCCTCCAGGCCCTTGATGTCCTGCGCGGCGGCCCGGTGGACGGTCCCGCCGTCGCCGAGCTGACCGTTGGTGTTGTCACCCCAACTGCTGATGATGCCTGCCATGGTGATGCGACCTCTCAATCGTCGGGGGGCGGTCAGGCCCAGAACTGGTCGACGGCGTACTGGTCCTCGGGGTAGGTCCAGAACTCGGCGATCAGGCCGTCCTGGATGCGCGCCACGTTGACGAACGGCATCTCCAGGCTCTTGCCCTCGCGCTCGTAGCGGGTGAAGACCGTGGCGAACGCGAACGTGTCGCTGGCGCCGATCTCGTGGATCTCCATCTGGATGCGGCCCTGGCAGATCTCGAACATCCGGCCGGCGAAGGCCAGCGCGGACTCGATGCCCTCGTGCGCGCCGGACAGTTCGCTGGTGCCCGGGTAGTAGTGCACGCAGTCCTTGGTCCAGTAGCCGGCGGCCTTCTGGACGTCGCCCACGGTGAACGCGGCGTAGACCGCCTCCATGAGCTTGGCGTTGGGGTGGTCGACGACCTTCATGACTCTCTCCTCCTGTGGGTGGTGCCTTGCGGGGCGGGAAGGGGGATGTGACGGAACGTCAGCCCGCGGCGCGGCGGACGACGTCGACCAGGGAGGCCCGGTCCGGGGCGGGGAACGGCGGCGGCCCGGCCGCGCCGGCCTGCTTCACCCGCAGCCGGATCTCCTCGTCCTCGTAGAGGCCGGCCGGGTTGTCGAGCGACATCATGGTGCGGGCCAGCCGGCGCCAGACCACCTCGTCGGTGGCGGCCGCCTCGGCGACGGTGCCGAAGGTGATGACGTCCGGCGGGAGCGGCGGCAGCTGCTGGCCGGCGACGGTGGCCCGCCAGAGCCGGGCCCGGCCCGCGTCGTTGCGGACCGCGTCCTCGAACCACGGGCGGAAGGTCCGCCCGGCCAGGCCGGCCGCCAGCGCGGCCTGCTCGGCGTCCGGCTCCGGGTGCTCGCGCACCAGGTCGGCCAGGCCGAGCACGTGGGCGAGGGCCAGCGAGACGCCGCGCCCGTACGCCGGGTTGGTGGTGCAGACCGCGTCGGCGACCGGCAGGAAGCCGGGCACCGGCTGCGCCTCCTGGCCGTACAGGCGCAGCGAGTTGTCCAGGCCGCCCATCGCGTGCACCGGCGAGATCGGCTGGGCGATCTCGGGCGACACCCAGGGCGCCAGCAGCGGGGTGGCCCGGACGGCGGCGGTGAACGCGTCCTCGATGCGCAGCGCCTTCAGCTCGGTGTCGTCCGGCAGTACGCCGAAGGAGATGGTGAAGGTGTTGTTGTCGCCGAGGAACAGCACGCCGGTGTAGTGGTCCCAGAGCCCGCCGGCGCCGAAGCCGCGGTTGAGCGGGCCGGCCGGGCGCGGGCTCAGCGCGCGGTAGTAGCGGGTGTAGTAGGTGATGTCGGCGCTCTGCGCGACCTGCTCCGGCTCGGCCAGGCCGTGCTCCCGAAGCCACTCGGTGCCCTGCGAGCGGCGGCCGCTCGCGTCGATCACCAGGTCGGCCGCGACGCTGCGGCCGTCCTTGGTGACGACGCCGGTCACCCGGGCCGGGCCGCGGTCGGCCACGGTCAGGCCGCGCACCGTCTCACCGCGCCGGAAGGAGATCCCGGGCCTGCGCAAAGCCTCCTGACGGAGGATCAGTTCGAAGGTGGAGCGCCGGCTGCCGATCATCCGCAGCTCGGCGTCGGAGGGGTGCGGGGTCTTGTCGGCCAGGGTGGGCGGCATCGCCCGGCCCAGCTCGATCTCCCGGCTGCCGGCCGCGACCAGGGCCTGGTAGACGGCGGGCAGCCGGTCGCGCAGCAGGTTGGTGCCGAGCGAGCCGAAGGCGTGCGACTGGTGCATCTGCGGCACGGTGGGCCGCTGCCAGTCGCTGTGCGCCAGGTCGACGGTGTCCGGCGCCTCGTTGGCGTCGCGCTCCAGCACGGTGACGTCGTGCCCGAGGTCGGCGAACGCCAGCGCGGCCACCAGGCCCGCGACGCTGCCACCGATGATCAGTGTCCGTGTCATGACCTCAACCCGTGGTGGTGGGAGTGGAGAGGCTCGCCCGCGGGGTGTCCCGCGAGGTCTCGGCCTGGATGTGGAACCGGATGGACTTCGCGTTGGTGAAGCACTCGCGCATCGGGCGCACCAGGTCCCGGTGCTCCTCGGTCTGCTCCCAGGCCACGAAGTCGTCCAGTGCGCGCCACTCGCTGGTGATCAGCCACTGCTCCGGGTCGGTGGACGACTGGCAGACCTGGTCCCGCACGTGCCCGGGGACACCCTCGGCCACCAGGTGGCGGATCTGCTCGTACGCCTTGAGGAAGTCCTCGCGGCGCTCCTCCTTGACGGTGATGAGGAAGAGCACGCGGCCTCGCGCCGCGCCCTCGTCGACCGGCATGGCGGTCTCCCTTCCGAGGTCGTTGGGGTGGTCAGGAGTGCGCGCGCAGCAGGACGGCGCTGTTGAAGCCGTCGAAGCCGCGGGCACCGATCAGCGCGGCGCCGACCTCGACGGCCTGCTCCTCGCGGACGAAGGCCAGGTCGCAGCCGTCGGCCGGCCGGGCCGGGCCCGCCGAGGGCGGGATCAGGCCGTAGTCCATGGCCAGCACGGCGGTGGCGGCGTCCAGCGCGCTGCCGCCCTGGTAGAGCCGCCCGGTCAGCGGCTTCTGGGTGGTGACGGCGGCCGGGCCGGCGTCACCGAACACCTCGCGCAGTGCCTGCACCTCGGTGCGGTCGTACGCCGGGACGCCGACCGCGTCCGGGAAGGCCACGTCGACGTCGCCGGGGGTGAGCCCGGCCCGTTCGATCGCGGTGCCCAGCGCGCGGGCGTACTGGCGGACCGACCCGGCGCCGGTCCGGGTGGTGGAGGCGCCGTCGTGGGTGGCGGCCCAGCCGGCGATCTCGGCGCGGATCCGGGCGCCGCGGGCCAGTGCGTGTTCGAGGTCCTCGACCACGAAGACCGCGCCGCCCTCGCCCGGCACGTAGCCGTCCGCGCGCTCGTCGAACGGCAGGTACGCCGCCGCCGGGTCGGTGCCGGTGTAGAGCCGGCCGCTGCGCTGCTGGCAGGCGAGCGCGTACGGGCCGAGCGGCGCCTCGGTGCCGCCGGCCAGCACCACGTCGGCGCCGCGGCGGATCAGGCGGGCGGCGTGCGCCAGGGAGTCCAGGCCGCCGGCGCCCTCCGAGACGAGGACGCTGGACGGGCCCTTGGCCTGGTGCCGGATGGCCAGCTGGCCGACGGTCGCGGCGTAGAACCAGGCGATCGACTGGTACGCGCCGACGGTCCGCGAGGTGTCCGGCTGCCAGAGCCGCTGGAGCTCGCGCTGGCCGAACTGGTTGCCGCCGGAGGAGCTGGCCAGCGCCACCGAGAACTTGTACGGCTCGACCACCGACGGGTCCAGCTCGGCCTCGCCGAACGCCAACTCGGCTGCCGCGTAAGCCAGGTGGGTCCAGCGGTCGGTCTGCACCTGGAGCCGGCGCTCGACGTACCGGTTGGCGTCGAAGTCGCCGACCTCGCCGGCCAGCGTGGTCTCGTACGGGGTGGCGTCGAAGAGCGTGATCGGGCCGATCCGGCTCTCGCCGCCGCAGACCGTCTTCCAGTGGGCCTCGCTGCCGGTGCCGCTCGGCGCGACCACGCCGACGCCGGTGATGACCGCGCGCCGCTCGCTCATCGGGTCCTCCCGAGCTTGGCGAAGAGCATCGCGGACTGGAAGCCGCCGAAGCCGCTGCCGACCGAGAGCGCCGCGCCGACCCGCACCTCGCGGGCGGTGTTGGGCGTGTAGTCGAGGTCGCACTCCGGGTCGCGGTTCTGCCAGTTGGCGGTCGGCGGGACGACGCCGCGCTCGACGGCCAGCGCGCAGGCGGCCATCTCGATCGCGCCGATCGCGCCCAGCGAGTGGCCGACCATCGACTTGATGGAGCTGATCGGCACCCCGTACGCGGCATGGCCGAGCGAACGCTTGAACGCGCCGGTCTCGTGCCGGTCGTTCTGCCTCGTCCCGGAGCCGTGGGCACTGATGTAGTGCACGTCCTCGGGGTTGAGCCGGGCCTGGCGCAGCGTGTCGCTGATCGCCTCGGACATCTCCAGGCCGTCCGGGCGCAGACCGGTCATGTGGAAGGCGTTGCCGCGGTTGGCGTAGCCGACCACCTCGCAGTAGATCCGGGCGCCGCGCCGGCGGGCGTGCTCCAGCTCCTCCAGGACGAGCACCGCGCAGCCCTCGCCGAGCACGAAGCCGTGCCGGTCCCGGTCGAACGGCCGGGAGGCGTGCTCCGGGTCGTCGTTGTCCGGGGTGGTGGCCTTGATCGCGTCGAAGGAGGCGACGGTGACCGGGGAGATCGGCGAGTCGGAGGCCCCGGTGATCATCACCTCGGCCTCGCCGTCCACCAGCAGCTGGTAGGCGTGGCCGATCGCGTCGATGCCGGAGGTGCAGCCGGTGGAGACCACCACGGCCGGGCCGTGCACCGAGTGCCGGGCCGCCACGTCGGCGGCCAGGCTGCTGGGGATCAGGCCCTGGTAGAGGAACGGGCTGGTGACGTCCGGGTCGACCAGCCAGTTCCGGCCGGAGTCGCTGGCCACCACGAACTCGTCCTCCAGGACGATGGTGCCGCCCACGGCCGAGCCGAGCACCACGCCGGTGGCCTCGCGGGTCCGCTCGTCGAGCTCCAGCCCGGCGTCGGTCACCGCCTCCTGGGAGGCGGCCAGCGCGAACTGGACGTAGCGGTCGGCGCGGCGCAGCTCCAGCGGGGTGAGGCCGGCCGCCACGGCGTCGAAGTCGGCCTCGGCGGCGATCTGCGAGCGGAACGCCGACGGGTCGAAGGCGCTGATCCGGCGGGTCGCCGTGCGTCCGGAGGTGATGAGGTCCCAGAAGGTCTCGCGGGTGGTGCCGCCGGGCGCCACCACGCCGATCCCGGTGACCACCACGCGGCGGGCGCCCGCGGAGGGGGATGCGGTCATCGCTCCCCCAGCACTATGTGTCCGTCGTGGGCCTTGGTGCCCGGGCCGTCCTCGGTGTCGACGTGGCCCAGCTCGGGGGACGGCGCCAGCGGGCCGAGGTGGAAGACCGCGAAGGCCTCCTCGGTGCCGGTGTTGCGCAGCCGGTGCCGGACGTCCTTGGGGATGACCAGGCCCTGGCCGGCGAACAGCTCGAACGGCTTGTCGTCCAGGTCGAGGGTGAGCTCGCCGCGGACGAGGAGCACGAACTCCTCGCTGTACGGGTGGTAGTGCTCGCTGATCCGCTCCCCCGGCTGGAGCCGGGCGATCCCCATGAATCCGGAGGTCGAGCCGACCGTGGCCGGGGAGAGCACCGCACGGGTCTCGCCGCCGCGCTTCCGGTTGGCGGGGACGTCGTCGATGCCGACGATTCGGTAGTTCCTGACGGCCATGGCGCTCACTCCTGTTCTTCGGCGGGGCCGGCCTGGGCGGTGCCCCGGTCGGCGGCGAGGGCCTCGACCTTGCCGCGGATGATCTCCAGCTGCACGGGCGAGTTGGTGTTGAGGCGGTCGGTCATGCCCTGGTCGTCGACCGGGGCGGCGGGCTTCATCGAGAAGTCCTGGATCCAGGTCATCCGGGTGCCGCCCCCGGGCAGCTCCTCGTAGCGCCAGTGGATCTGCATGTAGGCGAACGGCCCGGTCTCGACACGGTGGGCGTGGACGGTGCGGTCGGCGGCGTTGACGGTGCGGTCGCTGACCCAGCTCCAGATCCGGCCCTCCTCGTCCGGGTGCATGGTGAGCCGGAACCGGACGGTCTCGCCGCGCTGCTCGATGATCTCGGCGGCCGCGTACTCGGTGAACAGCTCGGGCCAGCCGGCGACGTCGTTGGTGACGTCCCAGACGAGCTTGAGCGGGGCCTGGATGACGATGCTGTTCTCGGTGTGTCCGGCCATCGGTCAGCCCACCGCCCCGGCGCCCTGGAGCTGGGCGACGATCTCGTCGACGCTGAGGGCCACGGCGCCGTCGGGGACCTTGAGGCCGTACCGGTCGGCGATCACCGCCTCCAGCTCCAGGACGGCCAGCGAGTCGAGGCCGAGCTCCTCCAGGGGGACGTGCCGGGAGCCCTCGAAGACGTCCGGCGCCGCGCCGGCACTGGTGATGAGGACGTTCTCGATCTCCTCCGCGGTGACGACCGTGGTCGTACCGCCGGCCTGGTGGTCGGTCATGGTGCTGCCTCTCGTTTCTCCGGTGTGGGGACTGCTCCGGGGCGGGGCTGCCGCTCCGGGGCACGGCGCTGCTCCGGGGTGAACGGACCCCGTCGTTCGGGGCTCCGGCGGTGGGCCGGTCACCGACCGCCGGTGCCCGGCTCCCAGCTGTAGAAGCACCGGGCGACCGCGTCCTGCGGGGAGCGCCAGGTGGCCAGGTAGGGGGAGATGAACGGGGTGAGCCGTTCGCTCACGCGGGCGAACTCCGGGTGCCGGCGGGCGGCGTCGACCGCCGCCTGGCCCGGGTCGTCGGTCTCCAGCAGGTGGACGTAGGTGTCGCCGAGCAGGTACAGCGAGCGGTGGGTGACGCCGGCGATCTGCGGCAGTTCGGTCTCGTCCGACTCGCCGAAGATGCGGGCGACGTCGCCCTCCGATCCGGGCACCATCCGGGCGATGATCAGTGAGCGGTGCATGCGGGCTCCCCTCGGGGTGCGGTGGGCTCGGGCTGGTGGACTCAGTGCTGCGGGCGGCCGACCGGCTGGATGGCGCCGATGTCGAGCAGGATCCGGGGCACGTTGTCGCCGATCCACGACTCGACGACCCGGCCGCCGACGATCCGGTGGCAGGACATCTCGTGCACGGTGACCGGCTTGCCGGTCGGCGGGATGTCGAACAGCTGCCCCTGGTGGGTGCCGCGGGTGGTGAACCGGGCGTAGACCCGGTCGCCGTCGCCGGCCACGTCCTCGACCGTCACGTGGACGTCGGGGAACGCGTTGCGCCAGAGCAGCACGGCCTGGCGGAACGAGTCCGGGCCGGGCGGCATCGGGGGCAGGCCCGGGGCGTGCACCACGTAGTCCTCGGCGAAGCGGTCGCCGATCGCGGACAGGTCGCCGTCGTTGAAGGCCCGCTCGGTCAGTTCACGGATGAGGGCCTTGTTGGCCTCGACCGTGGTCTCGGTGGACGAGGTCATGACACTCCTTTGGTCGGCGGACGGCCCTGCGGCCCGAGGCCGTGGGGCTCGTCCGGGTGGGCGGAAGTCTGGACTTCGGAAGCCGGGTCGGGGAGACCCCGGCGAACGGACCGCGCAGGTCAGAGGAGGGCGGCGAGGGTGAAGCAGACCGCCGCGCCGATCGCGCCCATGGTCCGGGTCTCGTGCGCCAGGTGCCACCGGCGGCGCTTGCCGCGCCAGGCGGCGTCGCTGTCCTGGTGCGGGCTCCAGCGCTCGATCTGGCGCCAGATCGGGCGGTTGACGCCCTCGGAGGCGACCGCGACGGTCGCCATGCCGACGGTGCCGGCCGCGTACAGCGCCGTGGCCACCTTGCTCTCGGAGCGGACGGCCTTGGTGGCGCCGACGGCGGCGGTGGCGATGCCGTTCCAGAAGGCGATCGGGTGGAACACGTGCATGTCGATGAGCTGGCACGTGTTGACGTACCGGTCGTAGGGCAGTGAGTTCAGCATCGGCAGGATGGAGGTTTTCATGATCCACAACGTGCCGAGCTGAACGCTGGACGACGTCACCAGCCAGACGTTCGCATTGTCCTGCATGTCGATTCCTCGAATCGATCCTTGAGATCACGGGACGTCCGCCGAGTGTTCGGCGAACCGGGGAGGGGTCGCTCGATGCGGTGACACGGGACCCCGGGGGCCGGGGCATCTCGGCCCCCGGGGCGGCCCCGCCGGCTCATCCTTGCCGCCGGGTGGTCCCAGTGTCAGGAGGCATCCGTCTCCACCGGGCTGGGACGTCGCCCGGGCGCCCACGGACCGCGTCCCGGCCGTTCCGGGCCGGTTGCCCAGCCGCTTCGTTGCACCAACCGGCCGCTCCGGAGGCCGTGTTGACGCGCGCACCGGCCGCACCCTACGGTGCGAGCGGGCACTCACTCACTCGACTGTCCGGGCCCGCGACCACCCCGCCGAGCCGACCGGCCGGCGGACATCCCAGGAGGTGCCGAGCCGATGACGATCGATGTGCACGGCCACATCACGTCGCCCGAACTCTTCCGCCGGTTCCCCATGCCGCCGAGCCTCGCCGATGTCGACGGCATGGTGGAGCTCAAGGCGGCGGCGGGGATCACCACGTCCCTGGTCGGCAGTCCCGTCGGCGCGGGCACCATGGTGCGCACGCCGGGGCTGGACAACTACCGCCAGCCGCTCGACACGCTGGAGCGGTTCCACGACTGGCTCGGTGAGCAGGTCCGGGCCCGGCCCGAGGCGCTGCGCGGGTACGTCTACACCAACCCGCTGGGCTCCGACGCCGAGCTGGCGGCCACCGCCAAGCGGCTCGAACAGCCCGAGTTCGTCGGGCTGATGGTCAACTCCAGCATCGCCGGGCGGTTCCTCGACGTCCCGCAGGCCGACGCGTTCTTCGCGATGGCCGCGCAGTACCGGACGCCGGTGATGCTGCACCCGCCGGCCGAACCGGCCGGCGCCGGAGAGCTTGACGACCTGCGGCTGGTCGAGCAGATCGCCCGGCCCTGCGACGTCACGCTGGGCACGGCCGCGGTGCTGTTCGCCGGCTGGCTGGAGAAGTACCCCGACCTGCGGATCGTCGCGCCGGTCTGCGGCGGCGGACTGCCGCTGCTGCTGGAGCGGCTGGAGCTGGCCCGGCGGATGCCGGTCACCTTCGGGCGGCCTGGTGCCGGCGGACCCCCGGCCGGCGTCGGCGGACCCCCGGCGGGCCGCCCCGGCGGGCCGGGCGGTCCCGGCGGACCGGGGACGGGCGGACCGGGCGGACCGGGCGGACCAGGCGGACCGGGGACGGCGGCCCCGGCCGGCCCCCCCGTCCCGCCGCTCGCCGAGGCGCTCCGCCGCGTGTACGTCGACACGGCGACCCCGAGCCTGCGCGCCATCGCCGCCGCGGTCGACGCCTTCGGGGTCGGCAACGTCATGTTCGGCACCGACTCCCCGCCGATGAGCGCACCGCTGGACGCCTCGCTCGCCCGGCTCGACGGGCTCGGCCTGGACGCCGCCGCGGTCGCCCGGATCCGGCACGGCAACGCCGCCGAGCTGTTCGGCCTGGCGCCCTCCGCGCCGGACCGCGGCTGAACCCGCCCCACCCCGAGCGGACTTGGGTAGCGCCAAGCCCGGACTCACCCCCGACCACCGGCGCCACCACGCCCCCGGCTCCACACCGGACCGGACCGCGGCGGTCCCCGCCCAGCACCGGGGCCGGCCCGCCGCGGCGGGCGGCGCCACACCGGCGCCACGCCTCAGGAACCACACCGACAAGCGACAGGGAGGTGCTGTCATGACGGCAGCCGCACCGACCGAACCGCCGGGCCCGCCCGCCGGACGACCGGGCGGAGGACCGCCCCCGGGCTTCGCCGGCCCACCCGGCGGACGCCCTGGCGGACCGCCACCGGGGGCCTTCGGCCCGCCCGGCGGCGCACCGCCCCAGCCCGCACCCGAACGGGTCCCCGCCGACCGGCAGTTCACCGGCAGCCGGGTCCTGGTGGTCGGCGGCTACGGCAGCATCGGTGCCGCCGTCGCCGAGGACCTGGCCGCCCAGGGCGCCCGGGTGGCCGTCGCCGGCCGCTCGCTGAAGAAGGCCGAGGAGACCGCCGACCGGCTGGCCCCGTGGGCCACCCGCGGCGGCACGGTCGTCGCACACGCCGTGGACGTCGCCGACCGCGCCGACGTGGACCGGCTGGTGGACACCGTGGTCGCCGACTGGGGCGGCGTCGACGTCCTGGTCAACTGCGCCAGCGCGCTGGTCACGATCCCCGCCGAGACCATCTCCGAGGAGGACTGGCGCACCATCGTCGACACCAACCTGCTGGGCGCCTTCTGGCTCTCCCAGGCGGTCGGCCGGGCGATGATCGCGTCCGGCGGTGGGCGGATCGTCCACCTCTCCTCCGTGCGCGGCAAGTTCGGCGCCCGGCGCGGCTTCAGCGCGTACGGCGCCAGCAAGGCGGGCCTGGACCTGCTGGTCAAGCAGCTGGCCGCCGAGTGGGGCCGGCACCGGATCGCGGTGAACGCCGTCGCCCCCGGCTTCGTGCGCACCGACTTCGTCCAGGAGAACGCGCAGAACCCGGAGTTCATGCGGATGGTGATCGGCCGGATCCCGCTGGGCCGCACCGCCGAACTGCACGAGGTCGCGGACGCCGTGACCTTCCTCGCCTCACCGCGGGCCGGATTCATCACCGGCCAGGTGCTGTACGTGGACGGCGGCGTCACCGCCAGCCAGTGACGGCGCCACCTCCCCACCCCGACGGGCCGAGTCCGGCCCCGAACCGTCAGGAGACGACATGAGCACGTGGCACGCGCTGTACTACCCGCTGCTCCCGGGCAGCGAGGACACCGTCAAGGAGCTGTTCCGCAAGAGCGGCCGCCCGGAGTTCGACGTCCGGACCCCGGACGGCACGATCGTCGGGAAGCTGCTCGGCACCCAGGCCTTCGTCGGAAAGGAGCTGGCCGTCCGGGTCATCGAGATCGAGGGCCCGCTCCCGCTGGTGGCCGCGCACATGAGCCAGCAGCCGGCCGTCCGCGAGTTCGAGCGGGAGCTGGAGAACCACCTGGCCGTCCCCCGCGACATGACCAGCCGGGAGGGCGCGCAGGCCTTCTTCCGGCTGGCCTCGATGGAGAACGTGCTCTCCCGCCGCCACGACCAGCCCCTCGAAGGGGAATGAGATGAAGATCGGAATCGGACTGCCGACCTCACTGGCCGGCACCGCGGGCGAGGACGTGGTCGGCTGGGCGGTGCGCGCCGAGGAGGCCGGGTTCTCCACGCTCGGCACCATCGACCGCCTGGTGCACACCAGTTGGGAACCGCTCACCACACTGGCCGCGGCCGCCGCGGTCACCGAGCGGATCGGCCTGGCGACCAGCATCCTGATCTCGCCGCTGCGCTCCAACACCGCGCTGCTGGCCAAGCAGGCGGCCACCGTGGACCGGCTCTCCGGCGGTCGGCTCACCCTCGGCCTGGCGGTCGGCTCGCGCCCGGACGACTTCGAGGCCGGCCGGGTCGAGAAGACCGGCCGGGGCGCCCGGACCGGCACCCAGGTGGCCGAGCTGCGCCGGCACTGGGCCGACGCGCAGGCCGGGCGGGAGCCGGCCGTCGGTCCGGCGCCGGTCCGGCGCAACGGGCCGGAGCTGATCCTCGGCGGCCACTCGCCGGCGGCGCTGCGCCGGGCGGCCAGGCTCGGCGACGGCTGGATCGGCGGCGGCACCGGCCCGGTGATGTTCGCCCAGGGCGCGCAGGCGCTGCGCGAACTGTGGGCCGAGGAGGGCCGGGAGGGCGCGCCCCGGCTGGTGGCGCTGGCGTACTTCGCGCTGGGCGAGGACGCGACCAAGCACACCGAGGGCTACCTGCGGTCCTACTACCGGGACGCCGGTCCGTTCGTCGAGCACATCCTGCGGGGCGCCGCCGACTCGGTGGGCAAGCTGCGCGGGATCGTCGGCAAGTACACCGAGGCGGGCTGTGACGAGCTGCTGCTGATGCCGTGCTCCCGGGACCTGGACCAGGTCACGGCAGCGGCCGCGGTGCTGGGGCTCATGGGCTGACCACGGTACGGCGGGGAGGGGCGGGCGGCCACGGGCCACCCGCCCCTCCCCCGTTGCCCGGTGACGCCCGCCGGGCCGGAGCGGGTTCCACCGCGCGACCGGCAACGGGCCCGGCGGCGGGGCCAACGGGCACGGGCCCGGCGGCGGGGCGAACGGGCACGGGCCCGGCGGCGGAAACGGCAGGGCCCGCCGCCCGGCACTGCTCGCCGGGCGACGGACCGGTCCGGGCGGGCCCTCACGGGCCCCTGCCGGGTGCTACGCGGGCGCCGGGGCCAGCGTCCGCCAGAGCTGCCGGACGAAGGCCTCCGCCTCGCGCAGCGCCTCCTGGCCGGCCGAGGGCGCGGCGAACACGCCCCCGTACGCGGCCAGGTAGCAGGCGCCGAGCAGGAGTTGGGCCGCGGCCACCGGGTCGGCGTCCCGGCTGACCACGTCCACCCGCTGGGCCCGGCGCAGGTAGTCGGCCAGCAGTTCGGAGGCCCGGTGCGGTCCGGCGTTGTTGGCCCGCATCCACTCCCGGTGCCGGTCGAGCAGCTTGGGCTCGGCGAAGACCGAGAGCAGCATCGGCATCGACTCCCGGTAGAAGGCGAGCGCCTCCTCGGCGACCTGCTGGAGGGTCGCGCGGACCTCCCCCTCGGTGCCGATCTCCTCCGGCAGCGCCCGCAGCACGGGCAGCAGCCCGGGCAGCCGCTCGGCCAGCACGGCCAGGAAGACGTCCTCCTTGCTGCGGAAGTGCCGGTAGATGGTGCCCTCGGAGCAGCCCGCCACCTCGGCGATCTCCTTGGTGGTGCACCGGGCCAGGCCGAGGTCCCGGATCACCCGCTCGGCGGCGTCGACGATCTGCTCGCGCATACTCATGAAGGCTCCGAAGGGACGGGTGCGGCCGGGTGCGCCCCGGTCCGCGACTGCGGAGTGGTTCCCGAAGGATAGCGTGTAGGTGAGCGCCCGCTCACCTGTTTGGGCCGGTACGTCGCCGGCTCCGGTGCGCACGGCGCCGGCCCTGCCGCCCGGATGGACGGCAGGGCCGGCACGGCACTGTCCAGGCGCGGCACCGCTCAGCGGGGCGGTCCGGCGGGGCCGCCCAGCCCGGGCGGCGGCCCGACCAGCTGCACGCCGAGCGGCTCCAGCGCGCCCAGCAGGCGGGCGAAGTCCGGCGGGCCCTGCAGCGGCGGGGGGAGCTCCAGGCTGGTGGCCGGCTCGCCGGTCTGGAAGAACCACTCCTCGAAGCCGGCCGGGGTGCCGAGCACCAGGAACCGGGTGCCCTCGGTCTCCACCCGGTACTGGTGGGCGATGCCGCGCGGCGCGAACACGGTCGCGCCCGGGCCGACCTTGTGCTCGTCGTCGCCGATCCGCAGCACCATCTCGCCCTCCTGGACGATGAAGAACTCGTCCTCGCGGGTGTGCAGGTGGACGGGCGAGGCGTAGCCCGCCGGGGAGAGCTGCTCGGCGAGCCAGAACTGGCCGCCGGTCTCGGCGCCGGTCGCCTTGAACTTGAGCAGGGCGCCCACGTGCCAGATGGCGCGACCCTCGTCGGGCTGCTTCACGAACGGTTGGGACGTCACTCGGTTCCTCCTCGGTCGGCGGCCCCGCGCACGGGACCGCTCGGAAACGGTGCGGAAACTGATGGAGCGTCGGATCCGACGGTACGTCAGGCGGCCGTCTTGGCGGGGCTGGTGGCGAGAACGGCGGCCACCACCTGGTCCGGACCGGGTGCGAAGGCGTCCTCCAGCTCGGGGCTGAAGGGCACCGGCGCGTGCGGCCCGGTGACCATCCTGACCGGTCCGCGCAGCGCCTCGAAACGGTCCTGCGCGACCTGCGCGGCGATGTCGGTGGCCAGGCTGCAGCGCGGGTGCGCCTCGTCGACCACGACCAGGCGGCCGGTCTTCTCGACGCTGGCGTAGATGGTCGAGGTGTCCAGCGGCGAGAGCGTCCGGGGGTCGATCACCTCGACCTCGACACCCTCCGCGGCCAGCCGCTCGGCGGCGGTGAGCGCGACCGAGACCATCCGGCCGACCGCGACCACGGTGCAGTCCGCGCCCTCGCGGACCACCTTGGCCGAGCCGAACGGGATCGCGTACGGCTCCTCGGGGACGGGGCCGGGTGCGAAGTACAGCATCTTGTGCTCCAGGAAGAGCACCGGGTCGTCGTCCACCAGGGCCTGCGCCATCAGGCCCTTGGCGTCGTACGGGGTGGACGGCGCGACCACCTTGATGCCGGGCAGGTGGACGAAGAGCGGGTGCAGCGCCTGCGAGTGCTGGGCGCCCCGGCGCAGGCCGGTGCCCCACATCGCCCGCAGCACCAGCGGCACGGAGACCTTGCCGCCGGACATGTAGCGCAGTTTGGCGGCCTGGTTGGCGATCTGGTCGAAGCAGACGGTGGCGAAGTCGACGAAGAGCAGGTCGACCACCGGGCGCAGACCGGTCGCCGCGGCGCCGACCGCGGCGCCGACGAAGGCCGCCTCGGTGATCGGCATGTCGAGCACGCGGTCCGGGAACTCGACGTGCAGGCCCTTGGTCGGGCCCCAGGCGTTGGTGCTGTCCTCGCCCATCAGGACCACGGAGCGGTCGAAGCGCATCTGCTGGGCGAGCGCCTCCCCGATGGCCTGCTGGTAGGTGATGGTACGCACGTGACTCTCTCCTCCGGAGGTGGTCCCGACCGGCCGGCGCCGGTCGGCGGGCGGACTCGTCCAAGGCCGTGCGCGCCCGCGGACGGGCGTGTCGAAGGCCGCGCGCGTCAGCGGGTGTAGACGTCGGTGAGCAGGCTGGCGTGGTCCACCGCGATCGGCTCCGCCGCGGCCGCGACGGCGGCCTCCACGAGGGCGGTGACGTCCCGGTCGATCCGGTCGAGTTCGAAGGCCGCGGGCCCGGGCACGGTGCCGTCGGCGATCCGGGAGCGGAGCAGCAGCAGCGGGTCGGAGTCGGTGCGGAGCCGGTCCGGGTCGGCGCTCGGGCGGTAGGACTGGTCGTCCCAGAGCTCCATGTGGCCGTGGAACCGCTCGGCCCGGAACTCCAGGACGGTCGGGCCCTCGCCGGCCCGGGCGCGCTCGACCGCCTCGGCGGTGGCGGCGTGCACGGCGATCACGTCGTAGCCGTCGACGACCGCGCCGGGGATGCCGAAGCCGGCCGCGCGCTGGGCCATGTCGGTGCCGGAGAAGTGCCGGTCGGCGGGGGTGGCCTGGGCGTAGCCGTTGTTCTCGACGGCGAACACCACGGGCAGGTCGAGCATCCGGGCGAGCACCAGGCTCTCCAGGACCGCGCCCTGATTGGCCCCGCCGTCGCCGGTGAAGGCCACCGCGACCTGCCCGGTGCCTTGTTGACGTGCCGTCAGAGCCGCTCCGCAGGCGAGCGGTACGCCGCCGCCGGCCAGGCCGTTGGCGCCGAGCATGCCGCGGTCGAAGTCGGCGATGTGCATCGAGCCGCCCTTGCCGGCGCAGAGGCCGTCGGAGCGCCCGTGCAGTTCCTTCATCATCGCTTCGACGTCGCAGCCCTTGGCGATCGCGTGGCCGTGGCCGCGGTGGGTGCTGGCCAGGTAGTCGTCGGGGGCGAGGGCCGCGCAGACGCCCGCCGCGACGGCCT
The DNA here is from genome assembly GCF_056437345.1 of Kitasatospora sp. NPDC042419. Lineage (NCBI taxonomy): Bacteria > Bacillati > Actinomycetota > Actinomycetes > Kitasatosporales > Streptomycetaceae > Kitasatospora > Kitasatospora sp. NPDC042419. The sequence continues at coordinate 93,820 of NZ_JBWKAW010000025.1, read as the reverse complement.
CCTGTCCGCTGTAGAGGTGGACCGCGCCGGGGAGGTTCTTCGCCAGCCCGTGCAGGCGGTCCTCGAAGGCTCGGATCGTGCTCATGGTCCGGTAGATCTCGATGATCTGATCGACCGTCAGACGTGTGGTGCGGGATGTGCCCATGGGGTCGCCTCCTCGGCTCTCCGGGGACGGCCGGTGAGGCGCCGCGCGACCCGGTCGCCGGCCGCGCTCATGGCCCGACTCCCATGAGGGTAAGTGCTCACTCACATGGGTGCAACCAAGTGTCCGAATCCGCCACGGCGCCATACACCGCGCGCCCCGCCTACCCTTGCGCCCTGTGCAACAGCCCGCCTAAGGTCTTGTCCCGGGTGGATTGGGATCACGGCATAGAACGCGCGACGGACCGTTTGTGCGGGGTTCGCCGTGCCGGTTTGCGAACATGCCCGAGAAATTCCTTTTCCCCGCGCCAGGAAACGCCCGTGCACTGTGGGTTCGACGCGAGCGACGGGGGGATTTCAGGAACCATGCTGGATCAGATAGCCAAAACCTCCGGCGGGGAAGACCGAAGACCAACCAGCCTGGCCATGGACGTGGCGACACTCGCTACGCGCGGTGAACGGAACACGTCCGACCGGATCGGACGACTGGTGAGCACCCTCCTCGGGCTGGTCACCGGCCTCGGCGCGGCCGGCCTGCCACCGGCCCCGGAACGGCGCGACGGCCGGCCGAAGGACTCCGTCCCCCCGCCCCCGCCCGGCCCCTTCAGCCTGCCCTGGCTGCACCAGGCGCTGTCCCAGCCGCGCCGCCGGCCGGACGGGGCGAGGGCCGACGAGCCGGAGCCCGCCTGTCCGGCCGAAGCCGCCCGACTCGACGAACGCCGACGGGTCCGCCGTGAACTGCACGACTCGCTCGCTCCCAGGCTCGCCGCCCTGCACATGCGGATGGAGCTCGCCGGCCTCTCCCTGACCGGCGACGCCGACCAGGCCCCGGCCCTCCTGGCCCAGGCCCGGGAGGACGTCAGCACCGCCATCGCCGACGTCCGGCAGGTGATCCGCGACCTCGACACCTCGGAGTCCCGGACCACATCGAGCCCCGGCACACTGCGCCAGTTCCTGCACCGGCAGGTCCGCGCGTTCGAGGAGGCCGGGGCCGGCCGGCTCCGTTTCGTCACCGAGCTGCCGGCCGTCGTCGACGATTTTCCGGCCCGCGTCCAGAACGAATTGAAGAACATCTCCGGCGAGGCCGTCGCCAATGTCGCACGGCATGCCCAGGCGACCCTCTGCCGGATCTCGGCGTCCATCGGCCGGAACGGTCTCGATCTTTCGATCGAGGACGATGGAGTGGGCATTTCCAGCGGATCCGTCGGCGGAATAGGACTGCCGTCCATGTGCGTCCGCACCAGGGAACTCGGCGGAATTTTCTCGGTCGAGACCAAGGCCCCGCACGGCACGGTGATCCGCGTGCGGCTGCCGCACTCGGTGCTCACCGGCGACGCGGACCGGATCGGCTGACCCGCGCGTCCCCGCCCTTCCCTCCCGGCCCGCCCGTACGGCGGAGTCCGTGCTCGACCGACCCGCACCACCCCCGGATCTCCCCTGCGTTCCCCGCATCCAGCACCCTCTCCCTAGGAGTTCCCATGGACCCGGTCGCGCCCCGAAACCTCCGTATCCTCGTCGTGGACGACCATGAGCTGTTCCGGGCGGGTTTACGCCAACTCCTGGACCGGATCGACTCCCTGACCGTCGTCGGCGAGGCGTCCAGCGGTGCCGACGTGCTCTCCGCCGTCGAGCGGCTCGCCCCGGACGTCGTCCTGATGGACATCGGCATGCCCGGCACCGACGGCATCGAGGCGACCCGCACGCTGCTCGCCCGACACCCCCGGGTCGCGGTGGTGATGCTGACCGCCGACGACAACGACGACTCCATCGTCGCGGCGGTCCGGGCCGGCGCCCGCGGCTACCTGGTCAAGGGCGCCGGCCTGGACGACGTCCGCCGGGCCATCACCGCCGTGAGCCAGGGCGGGGCGCTGTTCGGGCCGGAGGCCGCCGCCCACCTGCTGGCCCAGGTCCGGCGGCCGGCGCCGGAGCGCGAGCCGTTCCCCGACCTCACCCCCCGGGAGATGGCCGTTCTGACCATGCTGGCGGACGGCCGCAACAACTCCTACATCGCCAACGAGTTCGGGTTGTCGATGAAGACGGTGCGCAACTACCTCTCGCGGATCTTCAGCAAGTTGCAGGTCACCGACCGCGCCGAGGCGGCGGTCCGGGCCCGGCGGGCCGGTCTCGGCAGCTAGGGGCTGTCGATCAGCCCGGGGCCGCGACGCCCGGACACGCCCCGGGACGGGGCGGGGCCGGGCGGGTCACCCGGAACGGCCGGGACGGCCGGGGCCGCCGGGACGGGTACGACGGGCAGGACGGCGCGGCACGGGGCGGACCGGGCCGCCGTCACCTCTCCAGCAACTGCGCCCAGAGTTCGGCCTCGTTCCGGCTCAACGGCGCGGCCTCCGCACCGACCCGCTCCGGGTGCCAGTCCGGCACACCCGGCGGGGGCAGCACCGGCTCGGGCCGGCGCGCGCCCGGCAGCGCGGAGGGCGAGGTCAGCGGGGCCATCGCCAGCCCGAGCCAGATCATGCCGTCGGCCAGGTAGCGGCCGAACCGCCGCGCCCACCGGCGCAGCAGGAGACGGCGGTGGGCACGGCGCAGGGCGGATCGCATCGGAAGGCCTCCGGCAGGACGGCAGCGGGGGAAGCGGTGCTACCGCAATCCTGGTGACCTGCCGTCCCACCGTCATGGGTCGGGAATCCCCAACGCGCTGGGAAAGTTTCCTGGCCCGGTCCCGGCCCGCTACGCCGGGGTCGGGACCAGGACGATCTTCCCGCCGACGGCCGCGCTCTCCATCGCGCGGTGCGCGTCGGCCGCCTCGTCCAGCGGCATGGTGCGGCCCACCCGCGGGCTGACCAGCCCCTTCTGCAGCAGTTCCAGGACGGTCGCGAGGTCCTGCTGGTACGCGGCCGGCTGGGACTTCTCCAGGCTCCAGGCGTTGTAGAACATCGTCCGCTTGCCGTCCGGGAGCAGCTTGGGCAGCACGATGCCGCCCAGGAACCCCTGGGCGCCGACCAGCAGGTCCGGCTTGCCCCCGCGCAGTGCGGCGTTCTGGCCGTAGCCGACCATCACGCCGCCGCGCCGGACGGCCTGGTAGGAGCGGAGGAAGTGCCGTCCGCCGACCGGGTCGAAGACCGCGTCCACCGCTCCGCCGGGCAGGCCCCGGACCACCCGCAGGAAGTCCTCGGTGTCCCGGTCGACCGGGTGGCCGCCGAGCCGGCGCACCTGGTCCGCCCGGGCACCGGAGCAGGTGCCGTAGACGGTGACCTCGGCGAGCGCCGCGAGCTCCAGGAAGGCGGTGCCGACGCCGCCGGACGCGCCGTGCACCAGGACCGTCCCGCCCCGCCGGACCCGGGCGACCCGGTGCAGCATCTGCTGCGCGATGAAGTAGTTGAGCGCGAGCGCGGAGGCCTCGACCGGGTCCACCCCGTCGGGCAGCGGAACCAGGCGGTTGGCGGGCACGATCGCGTACTCCGCGTAACCGCCGCTTCGCACCAGCGCGACCACCCGCTGTCCCACCGCGGGCGCCCGGGTGCCCGGGCCGATCTGGTCGACCTCGCCCACCAGGTCGTATCCGGGGGTGAAGGGGCGCTTCGGCCCGCCGGGGATCACCCCGGCGCGTAGCAGTATGTCACCGTAGGAGACGCCGGCGGCGAGCACCCGGACCCTGACCTGCCCCACGGCGGGGGCCGGGAGTTCGTCGCTGGACAGCCGTAGGACCTCGGCTCCGCCGAGCCTCGGCACACTCACATGGCGGTACCTCATCGTGGCCTCCGCAGTGGAGAGACGTCATGGAAGGAGTGGCGCTGGTCCTCCGCAGGGGTGTTCGGTCACGGGAGCCGGCCGCTGCCGGGCCGTTCCCTGCCCCCGTATTTTTATATAGACTGAGTGTACAATGAATGTGATAGCACCCGCCTCAGGAGACGTCAACAGCCCATGAGCCCACGCCAGTACCGAGCCGGCCAACGCCAGGCAGCCGCCGAGCAGACCCGTAGCCGCATTCTGGAAGCGGCCTGCGAGCTGCTCACCGGGGAGAAGGGCCCGGCCTCGTTCAGCATGGACGCCGTCGCCAAGACCGCCGGGGTGGCACGGATGACCGTCTACTACCAGTTCGACTCGAAGACCGGCCTCCTCGAGGCACTCTTCGACGACCTGGCGCTGCGCGGCGGAATGGACAGAATGCCCGCGGCCTTCATGCGGCCCAGCGGGCAGGAGGCGCTCTCCGGAGTCCTCGACGTCCTCACCGGCTTCTACGGCTCCGGGCGGATCGCCCTGCGCCGGCTGCGCGGTCTGGGAATCCTCGACCCCGAGCTGGACACCGCGCTGCAGAGCCGCGGCGAGCGGCGGCGCGGCGGCCTCCAGGTGGTCCTCGGCCGGCTGCTCGCCGACCGGGACGCCGAGGTCGGCGAGGCCGAACTGGAGGAACTGGTCGAGCTGTTGTTCATGCTCACCAGCTTCGAGACCTTCGACCTGCTGGCCGGTCCCGAGGGTGACACCCCGGCGGTGGCCCGCCGGATCGAGGAACTGATTCTCGCCGTTCTCGACCGCCGGCTCGCGGCCGCCTGACGGCCGGCCGGCGCCTCAGGCGTCCCGGGCCCCGTCACCCGTCCCGCGCGCCCCGGCCCCCCGCCGCCCGGCGACCCCCCTCCGGTCGCCGAACGGCGGCCGGCGGCGCGGCGGCCTTCCTCCCCAGGACGCCGCCGCGCCGCCTTCCCTTTTCCTCACGAGCCCCGCGGCCCGCTCGGTCGCGACCGGTCCGCCGCGCCTCCCGGCGCCGCGTTCCCCGCCGCTCTCCCCCGGTCGGGGCGGCCGCGCCTCGGAGCACCACCTACGAGGTGCCGGGCCGCCGCCGTACCGGAGCAGTCGGACCGGCCGACGGTTCCCCACCGGCCGGTTCGTCGGTGGATTTTCAGACAGCCTCGACCCCGTCGCCCTCGTAGGCCGCGGTGCGGCGCGGGCGCTGCTTGGGCAGGATCACGCTGGCCGCGATCAGCCAGATCAGACCGCCGAAGCGGCCGATCGGCAGGAAGAACCCGAGGCTGGTCGAGAGCAGTGCCAGGGTGCCCAGCACGCCGATCCCGGCGAGCACCAGGCCGGTCCAGGCGAAGCCCTTCGGGCCGAAGCCCAGCAGCAGCATCGGGACGGCCACGCCGGCCAGCATCACGCCGAACGGGACGACGTGCCCGGGGCCACCGGTGGCGAAGAGGATGTCGGTCAGCACGCGGACCAGCGGCGCGTCGCCGAGGCCCCCGGCCCGCGAGGCGGCCCAGACGGTGAGGCCGCAGGTCGCCATCGAGACCGCCGAGAGCACACCGGCGACCAGGGCGATGCCGGGGCCCGGGGCGGTCACGCCGAGCTTGCGCAGCCGCTGGTAGGCGATCGCGGCCCAGACCGCGAGCGGGAGCGAGGCGCCGAACTGCAGCGTCCCGGCGACCCGGGCGGCGGTCTCGTGGTCGCGGTAGTAGGCGAGGGTGTCGGCCGCCGAGTCGGTGGGCAGCGGGGTCTGCCGGGACAGGACGATGGACACCACCATCAGCGCCGCGAACGCCACGGCGGGCAGCAGCAAGGGGGGGCCTGACTGCTGGCGCCGGGCGGCGGCGGCCGGTGCCGCGGATGTCGTGGTCATGATGGGCGCTCCAGTCGAGAACGGGTCGATGGCCGGCGCCGGGCAGGATCGCCGCCGGTAGTTCCGACTTTAGAATAGTTCACCTAGGGACATCATTGTCCACTGGTATCGTGTTTCCATGACTGAAACTCCCGACCGCGCCCCGTCGCTCCACCGCGGCCAGCAGGGAGCACAAGTAGCTTTCCTTCTCTCACAGTTGGGTGAACACGCAGCTCAGGCCTTCGCCCAGCGGGTGGCCGAGCTCGACCTCACCCCCGCCCAGGCGGGCCTGCTCAGGTCCGTCGCGCTCTCCCCCGGCCAGCACCAGCAGGAGCTCGCACGGCGGCTGGGGATGTCACCCAGTCGGTTCGTCGCCTTCATTGACGCCATCGAGGAGCGCGGGCTGGTCGAGCGCCGGCGCAACCCCAAGGACCGCCGGTTCCAGGACCTCTACCTCGCGCCCAAGGGCGAGGAGGTGATGCGCGGACTGGCCGAGGCGGCGCTCGCCCACGAGGAGGCCATCTGCACCGGCCTCGACCCGCAGGAGCGCGTCGTCCTCGCCGACCTGCTGCGCCGGGTCGCCGAGGCGCAGCACCTCACCGCCGGGGTGCACCCCGGCTACCGGCGGCTCAACCCCAAGCGCGACCACGTCTGACCCGCCGCCGTGCCGGCAGCCCGGCACCCCGGAACCCCGGCAGGGAACGGGAACCGCACCCCGGCGCCGTCCCGAACGCGAACGGGCCCGAAACGCGAAACGGGCCCGAAACGCGAAACGGGCCCGAAACGCGAAACGGCCCCCGACCGGAGTCGGGGGCCCGCGTCCGCGGAGGGCGGGGGATCAGCCCTTGACGCAGACGACCTGCTTCAGGTGCGCGACGACCTCGACGAGGTCCCGCTGCTGCTCGATCACCTTCTCGATCGACTTGTACGCGCCCGGGATCTCGTCCACCACACCGGAGTCCTTGCGGCACTCCACGCCCTTGGTCTGCTCGGCCAGGTCCTGCGTGGTGAACCGCTTCTTCGCGGCGTTCCGGCTCATCTTCCGGCCGGCCCCGTGCGAGGCCGAGTTGAACGCCGCCTCGTTGCCCAGCCCGCGGACGATGTACGAACCGGTGCCCATCGAACCCGGGATGATGCCGTAGTCGCCGGAGCCGGCCCTGATCGCACCCTTCCGGGTGACCAGCAGGTCGACGCCGTCGTACCGCTCCTCCGACACGTAGTTGTGGTGGCAGCTGATCACCTCGTCGTAGGCGACCCGGGCCTTCGCGAACTCGCGGCGGACCACGTCCTGGAGCAGCGCCATCATCAGCGCCCGGTTGCGCTTGGCGTACTCCTGCGCCCAGAAGAGGTCCTGGCGGTAGGCCGCCATCTGCGGGGTGTCCGCGATGAAGACCGCGAGGTCACGGTCGATCAGCCCCTGGTTGTGCGGCAGGGACTGCGCGACGCCCATGTGGTGCTCCGCCAGCTCCTTGCCGATGTTGCGCGAACCGGAGTGCAGCATCAGCCAGACCGCGCCGGTGTCGTCGACGCAGACCTCGATGAAGTGGTTGCCGCCGCCGAGCGTCGCCATCTGCTGGGCGGCCCGGTCACGGCGCCACTTCACCTCCGGCGCCACCCCCTCGAACCGCTGCCAGAAGTCGTCCCAGCCGCCGGTCGGGACGCCGTGCAGCCGGCCCGGGTCGACCGGGTCGGTGTGCAGGCCGCGGCCGACCGGGATGGCCTGCTCGATCCGCGACCGCAGCCGGGAGAGGTCGTCCGGCAGGTCGCCGGCGGTGAGCGAGGTCTTCACCGCGCTCATCCCGCAGCCGATGTCCACGCCGACCGCCGCCGGGCAGACGGCGCCGCGCATGGCGATCACCGAACCCACCGTCGCGCCCTTGCCCAGGTGGACGTCGGGCATCACGGCGAGCCCGTGCAGCCAGGGCAGCGAGCTGATGTTGCGCAGCTGCTGCATCGCCTGGCCCTCGACGGCGGCCGGGTCGGTCCACATCCGGATCGGGACCCGGACGCCGGGTACCTCGGTGTACGACATGGTTGAACGACCTCCTGAGGTCGGTTGGTTCAAGCCTAGGTTGGTGCCGCGCGAAGAGTCCCGGCGCGGCCCGGGGAAGTCAGGGGGGTGGCGGCGCTCAGGCGGCCGAGGGGCATCGGGAGGACAGTCTCGGGGAGCGCCGAACGGTTTGCTCGACCCGCATGGTGACCGCCTCCTCTCCGTGTGTGCACCGGGTGCCGGGAGCTATCTACCCACGCACCGCGCGGTGCCCGCAAGGGAATAACGCGAAGGGCCCGGCGGAGCGTTCGCACGCTCCGCCGGGCCCCGGCCCGTCGCCCGTTCCGTGCCCTGCCGGGACCACGGTCGGGCCCGTTCGGGCACCGGTCAGGCGGTGACCACGGTGACCTCGCCGATGCCCAGTTCCCGCACCTGGTCCGCGAACGCGGCGGCGTCCCCGACCAGGACGGTCACCAGCCGGTCCGGCGGGAAGGCGGCGACCACGGCCTCGGTGGCCGCGGCCGTCGACAGCTCGGCCAGCTGCCGGTAGACCTCCGCCTGGAAGTCGTCCGCCAGGTGCTGCTCCACCTGGTCGGCCAGGGTGCCGGCCACCGAACCCGCCGTCTCGTACTTCAGCGGGGCCACGCCGACCAGGAACTGCACCGCCTCGTCGCGCTCCGCGTCGGTGAGGCCCTCGGCGGCCAGCGTGCGCAGGATGGTCCAGGTGTCGGCGAGCGCCGGGGCGGTGGACGCGGTGTCCACCGAGCCGCTGATCGCCAGCAGCGCCCGGCCGGTGCCGTCGGCCGCCGAACGCAGCGGCTGGGCGAACGCCCGGACGCCGTAGGTGTAGCCCTTCTCCTCGCGCAGCACCCGGTCCAGGCGGGAGGTGAGGGTGCCGCCCAGGCAGTAGGTGCCGAGGATCTGGGCGGCCCAGAGCGGGTCGTGCCGGTCCGGCCCGATCCGGCCGATCAGCAGCTGGGTCTGGACCGAGCCCGGCCGGTCCACGATGACCACCCGGCCGGTGTCGTCGGCGGTCACCGGCGCGTGCGCGACCACGTCGGCCGGGGCGCCCTTCCAGCCGCCCAGGGTGGACTCCAGCAGCGCCGGCAGGTCGGTGCCGGTGAGGTCGCCGACCACGACGACCGTGGTGGTGGCCGGGCGGACGTGCGCCTCGTAGAACGCCCGGACGGCGGCCCGGTCGATCGACTTGACCGTCTCCGTGCTGCCGCTGCGCGGACGGGAGAGCCGGTCGGCCGCGTCGAACAGCTCGGCGTAGAGCGCCTTGGCGGCCCGGCGGGCCGGGTTGGCCTGCTCGTGGACGATCTCGTCCAGCCGGTTGGCGACCAGCCGCTCGATCTCGTTCTCCGGCAGCGCCGGGCTGCCCAGGGCGGCGGCCAGCAGGTCCAGGCCGCGGGCCAGCCGGGAGGCCGGGACCTCCAGCGAGACCCGGATGCACGGGTGGTCGGCGTGCGCGTCCAGGGTGGCGCCGGCCCGCTCCAGCTCGGCGGCGAACTCCTCGGCGGTGAGCGTGTCGGTGCCCTCGCTGAGCGCGCGGGCCAGGATCGACGAGACGCCGTCCAGCCCCTCCGGCTCGGCCGCGAGCGGCACGTCGAGCAGCACGTCGACGGCGACCAGCTGCTGGCCCGGGCGGTGGCAGTGCAGCACGGTGATGCCGTTGCCGAGGGCCGCGCGCTCGGGGGCCGGGAACGCCCACGGGCTCGGCGTGCCGGGCTCGGGCTGGGGGTGGAAGGTCATGGCGGGGACGTAGTCGGTGCTCATACGGCGGCGCCCTCCTCGTCGGTCTCGGCGGTGGCAGCGGTCTGGTCGGCGGCGTCGGTGTCCTCGGCGGGGGTCGGCTCGTAGACCAGGACCGCCCGGTTCTGCGGGTGCAGCCGCGCCTCCGCGACCGCCCGCACCTCCTCGGCGGTGACGTCGAGGACCTTCGGCAGGGCGTCGTTCAGCAGCTTCGGGTCGCCGAACAGCACGGCGAAGCGGCAGAGTTCGTCGGCCCGGCCGGCCACCGTGGTGAGCCGGTCCAGCCACTCGCGCTCGATCTGCGCCTGGGCCCGCTCCAGCTCGGCCGCGGTCGGGCCCTCGGCGGCGAACCGGGCCAGCTCCTCGTCGACGGCCGCGTCGATCTGCGCGACGGTCGCGTCCCCCGAGGTCTTGACGTCCAGCCAGCCCAGGCTGGGCGCGCCGGCCAGCCGGAGCAGGCCGAACCCGGCCGCGACGGCGGTGCGGTCCCGCCGGACCAGCCGGTTGTACAGCCGGCTGGACTCGCCGCTGCCGAGGATGGTCAGCGCCAGGTCGGCGGCGTCCGCCTCGCGCGTGCCGTCGTGCGGCAGCCGGTAGGCGGCCATCAGCGCGCGGGACGGGACGTCCTCCCGGATCAGCTCGCGGACCTCCCGGCCGACGGTGCCCGGCAGCGCGCCGTCGCGCGGCGGCTGCTTGCCGTCGTGGGCGGGGATCGAGCCGAAGTACTTCTCGACCCAGGCGATCGTCTGCTCCGGGTCGATGTCGCCGACCACCGACAGCACCGCGTTGTTGGGCGCGTAGTACGTGCGGAAGAACGCCCGGGCGTCCTCCAGGGTCGCCGCGTCCAGGTCGGCCATCGACCCGATCGGGGTGTGGTGGTACGGGTGTCCGTCCGGGAACGAGAGCGCGGTGAGCTTCTCGAAGGCGGTGCCGTAGGGCACGTTGTCGTAGCGCTGGCGGCGCTCGTTCTTCACCACGTCCCGCTGGTTCTCCATCGACGTCTCGTCGAGGGCGGCGAGCAGCGAGCCCATCCGGTCGGCCTCCAGCCAGAGCGCGAGCTCCAGCTGGTGGGCCGGCATGGTCTCGAAGTAGTTGGTGCGCTCGAAGCTGGTGGTGCCGTTCAGCGAGCCGCCGGCGCCCTGGACGAGCTCGAAGTGCCCGTTGTTGGAGACGTTCGCGGACCCCTGGAACATCAGGTGCTCGAACAGGTGGGCCAGTCCGGTACGGCCCTTCACCTCGTGCCGGGAGCCGACGTCGTACCAGAGGCAGACCGCGGCCACCGGGGTCAGGTGGTCCTCGGAGAGGACGACGCGCAGGCCGTTGGCCAGGCGGTGCTCGGTGATGGCGATGCCTCGCTGGGAGGCGGGGGCCGGGTTGGCCATGCGCTCGGGTCCTTCCCGTCGTCGATGTCGGGGTTCGTGTGGCGTCCCCCATTGTGGTGCAACGCGCGAATGGCGTGGATGTGTCCGCGCGGACGGGGCGTTCGCCAGGGGCGGAAGAGGGGCGCTGGCCGGGACTGTCGGCCCGAGGGTCCACAATGGGGGCGCTGAGCCCTGTTGACACCACCCGACGACAGCCGGCGACACACAGCGCTGACGAGACGCAAGCGAGACGTAAGGGAGCCCCGCCGCGATGGCCCGCCGCAGTTCGCAGACCCCGCCGCCCGGAGACTTCGAGGAGCGCATCCTCGATGTCGACGTCGTGGACGAGATGCAGGGCTCGTTCCTTGAGTACGCCTACTCGGTGATCTACTCGCGAGCACTCCCGGACGCCCGGGACGGCCTCAAGCCGGTGCACCGCCGAATCCTCTACCAGGCCAACGAGATGGGCCTGCGCCCGGAGCGCGGCCACGTCAAGTGCGCCCGCCTGGTAGGCGAGGTGATGGGCCGGCTGCACCCGCACGGCGACGCCTCCATCTACGACTCCGTCGTCCGCATGGCGCAGCCGTTCTCCATGCGGCTGCCGCTCATCGACGGCCACGGCAACTTCGGTTCGCTCGGCAACGACGACCCGCCGGCCGCGATGCGGTACACCGAGTCGCGGCTCACCGCCGCCTCCATGGCGATGGTCGAGTCGATCCACGAGGAGACCGTCGACTTCGGGCCCAACTACGACGGCAGCGAGCAGGAGCCGCTGGCCCTGCCGGCCGCCTTCCCCAACCTGCTGGTCAACGGCGCCACCGGGATCGCCGTCGGCATGGCCACCAACATGCCGCCGCACAACCTCTCCGAGGTGGTCGCCGCCGCCCGGCACCTGATCAAGCACCCCAACGCCGACCTCGACACCCTGATGCGGTTCGTGCCCGGCCCGGACCTGCCCACCGGCGGCCGGATCGTCGGCCTCTCCGGCATCCGGGACGCCTACGAGTCCGGCCGCGGCACCTTCAAGATCCGCGCCACCAGCACGATCGAGGCCGTCACCGCCCGCCGCAAGGGCATCGTGGTCACCGAGCTGCCGTACAACGTCGGCCCGGAGAAGGTCATCGCCAAGATCAAGGACCTGGTCAACGCCAAGAAGCTGCAGGGCATCGCGGACGTCAAGGACCTCACCGACCGCGAGCACGGGCTCCGCCTCGTCATCGAGGTGAAGAACGGCTTCGTGCCCGAGGCCCTCCTGGAGCAGCTCTACAAGCTGACGCCGATGGAGGAGACCTTCGGCATCAACAACGTGGCGCTGGTGGACGGTCAGCCGCTCACCCTCGGCCTCAAGGAGCTGCTGGAGGTCTACGTCGACCACCGCTTCGAGGTGGTCCGCCGGCGCAGCGACTTCCGCCGCCGCAAGCGCCAGGAGCGGCTGCACCTGGTCGAGGGCCTGCTCGTCGCCCTGGTCGACATCGACGAGGTCATCGCGCTCATCCGGTCCAGCGACAACGCCGCCCAGGCCAAGGAGCGCCTGATCGAGCGCTTCTCGCTCTCCGAGACGCAGACCGCGTACATCCTCGACACCCCGCTGCGCCGGCTCACCCGCTTCGACCGGGTCGAGCTGGAGCAGGAGCAGGCCAAGCTCAACTCCGAGATCGCCGAGCTGACCGAGATCCTCGAATCGGACACCCGGCTGCGCAGCGTCGTCTCCAACGAACTCGGCGCCGTCGCCAAGCAGTTCGGCACCGAGCGGCGGACGGTCCTGCTGGAGGCCGGCGCCGCGCCGGCCGCCTCCCTCACCGTGCCGCTGGAGGTCGCCGACGACCCGTGCCGGGTGCTGCTCTCCTCCACCGGCCTGCTCGCGCGCACCGCCGACGGCGAGCCCTTCGAGCTCTCCGAGAAGCGCGCCAAGCACGACGTGATCGTCTCGGCGGTGCCCACCACGGCACGCGCCGACGTCGGCGTGGTCACCACGGCCGGCCGCGTCCTGCGCCTGGCGGTCATCGACCTGCCCGCGCTCCCGCCCACCCCCTCGCCCACCCTGGCGGGCGGCGCCGCCGTCACCGAGTTCCTCCGCCTGGAGACCGGCGAGCGGGCCCTGGCCCTCACCACCCTGGACGAGTCCTCCCCCGGCCTGGCGCTGGGCACCCTGCAGGGCGTCGTCAAGCGGGTGGTTCCCGAATGGCCCGCCAACAAGGACGAGTTCGAGGTGATCGCGCTCAAGGACGGCGACGAGGTGGTCGGCGCGGTCGAGCTGCGCACCGGCGAGGAGGACCTCGTCTTCATCGCCTCCGACGCCCAACTGCTCCGCTACCCCGCCGGACAGGTCCGCCCGCAGGGCCGCCCGGCCGGCGGCATGGCCGGCATCAAGCTCGCCGACGACGCGCGCGTCCTCTCGTTCACCGCCGTCGACCCGGCCGTCGACGCGGTGGTCGTCTCGGTCGCCGGCGCCTCCGGCACGCTCACCGGCGAGGCCCAGTCCAGCTGGAAGGTCACCCCCTTCGAGCAGTACCCGCGCAAGGGCCGGGCCACCGGCGGTGTCCGCTGCCAGCGCTTCCTGCGCGGCGAGGACGCCCTCGCCTTCGCCTGGGCCGGCCCCGCCCCGGCCCGCGCCGCCACCGCCAAGGGCGCGCCGGTCGACCTGCCCGAGCGCGACCCGCGCCGCGACGGCTCCGGCACCCCCGTGACGACCCCGATCGACACGGTCGCCGGGCCCGCCTGACGCACCCCGCTCCACGCCCGGAGGGGCGCCGGACCTCGGTCCGGCGCCCCTCCGGGCGTTCGCGCACCGGCGCCCGCACCGCACCGGCCGCGGAGGCGGCCGCGCCACCCGGACGGCTCGGCACCCGGCTCCGGCCCGCGGCCCCGGCAGCTGGCCCCGGCACCCGGGCCCCGGGCAGCCGCTCCGGCAGCCGGTTCCGACATCCGGCTCCGGACCGGAGATCCGAGCCACCCACGCGGAGAGGCGAGGGTAGCCTTACCGGAGTGAGCACCTGTGCGACGCTGTCGCGTGAACTGTCGGAGCCGTTGGCCGCCACGGCGGCCACCGCCACCACCTGGCTGCTGATCGAGCAGACCGGACCGTGGGGCGCGAAGGCGCTCGCGGAGAGCCATCTGGACGCGGCGGTGGGCCGGGCCCTGGAGGCGGCCGCCGACGGCACCGGGGTCCGGGTGGCCCTGATCCGGCGGCCCGGGCGGCACGCCGACTGCCTGCCGACGGCACGCCACGAGGTGCTGGTCGCGCACACCGTGCCGGGGCGCGGCTGGGTCCGCCGCACGGCGGTGGCCGATCCCGCGGAGCTGCTGGCGCTGGACTTCGCCGCGCTGGGCGCGGGCGACCACGGCGGTTTCGGGGCGCCGCACATCGGCGGGCCGATCGCCCTGGTGTGCACCAACGGCCGCCGGGACCGCTGCTGCGCGCTGCTCGGCCGCCCGCTGGCGGCGGAGCTGGCGGTGGCGGGGCACAGCGAGGTGTGGGAGGTGACGCACCTGGGCGGGCACCGCTTCTCACCGACCATGCTGGTGCTGCCGTACGGCTACGCGTACGGGCGGCTGACGCCGGAGTCGGCCAAGGAGGTGCTGTCGGCGGCGGCGGTCGGCCACATGGTGCCGGAGTGGTCGCGCGGCTGCTCGGGCTGGGACCGGCCGGGCCAGGCCGCCGACCACGCGGTGCGGGTGGCGACCGGCGAGACCAGGGTGGACGCGCTGACCGTGGCGGGCCGGCGGCCGGACGGCGCGGGCCGCTGGCTGGTGGAGGTCCGGCACGAGGACGGCCGTTCCTGGGAGGTCGAGGTGGTCGAAGGCGTGAGCGAGCCGGCCCGCGCGGAGAGCTGCGGCAAGGCGGCGGCCACGCCGTCGCGGATGGACGTCGCCGCCGTCCGGCAGCGGTAGCGGCCCGGCGCCCGCAGGGGTGGGTGCGGGCACCGCACGGCCCCCGGCCGTACCCGGCCGCCCGCAGCACCGGCCCGACGGCGCGACGGCCCCGGACACGGCAGGACCCCGGTGGCCCGTCGGGGCCCACCGGGGTCCTGCCGTCCCACCGCCGGGGACGGACGGCGCTACGCCGCTCCCGCACCGGTCAGCGACCGGACCTCCAGCTCCGCGTACCGGTCCGGGTCGGCCGGCTCCGGCGAGGTGAGGGTGCCGATCCACCCGGCCAGGAAGCCGAGCGGGATGGAGACGATGCCCGGGTTCTCCAGCGGGAACCAGTGGAAGTCGACCCCGGGGAACAGCGCCACCTTGGTCCCCGAGACCACCGGCGAGAAGGTCACCAGCAGCACCGCCGGGATCAGCCCGCCGTACACCGACCAGACCGCGCCGCGGGGGGTGAACCGCCGCCAGAACAGGCTGTAGAGCAGCACCGGCAGGTTGGCCGAGGCCGCGACGGCGAAGGCCAGGCCGACCAGGAAGGCCACGTTCAGCTGCTGCGCGAAGAGGCTGAGCACGATCGCGACCGCGCCGATCCCCACCGCCGCGACCCGGGCGACACCGACCTCCTTCTGTTCCGCGGACGTACCCGGGGGCTCCGCCGCGGACTCCGCGGCCGAGACCGCGCGCGCCGACCCGCCGCGGGCCCGCCGGGAGGCCGGGACGGCGGCCCGCCGGCCGCGGGGGCGGCGGGCGCGGCGCGGCCGCCCCCGCCAGGCACCCGCCCAGATGTCGTGCGCGAACGCCGCCGAGGAGGCCAGGGTGAGCCCGGCGACCACGGCGAGGATGGTGGCGAAGGCGATCGCCGAGATCACCGCGAACAGCAGCACCCCGCCGGTGGAGCCGTTGCCGCCGCCGAGCACCAGGGCCAGCAGCGGGACGGCCGTGTTGCCCGCGGAGTTGGCGTGCCGCACCTCGGCCGAGCCGACCAGCGCGGTGGCGCCCAGTCCGAGCGCGATGGCCATCAGGTAGAACCCGCCGACCAGTCCGATCGCCCACATCGTGGAGCGCCGGGCGGCCCGCGCGGTCGGCACCGTGTAGAAGCGGGACAGGATGTGCGGAAGGCCGGCGGTGCCCAGCACCAGGGCCAGACCGAGGCTGAAGAAGTCCAGCCGGCTGGTGAAGCTGTGCCCGTACTTGAGCCCCGGTTCCAGGTACCGCTGCCCGGCGCCGCTGTGCTGGGCAGCCTGCCGCATCAACTCGGCGACGTCGCCGTGGAACCGGACCATCAGCAGCACGGTGAGCAGCACCGACCCGGCGACCAGCAGGAACGCCTTGACGATCTGGATCCAGGTGGTGGCCCGCATCCCGCCCACGGTGACGTAGACGATCATCAGACCGCCGACCGCCACGATGGTCCAGGTGCGGGCCTGGGCGCTGTTGGTCCCGAGCAGCAGCGCGACCAGGCTGCCCGCGCCGACCATCTGGGCGACCAGGTAGAACAGCGTGACGACGACGCTGGCGCCGCCGGCCGCCGCCCGGACCTTGCGCCGGCGCAGCCGCAGCGCCAGGACGTCGGCGAGCGTGTAGCGCCCGGCGTTCCGGACCAGCTCGGCGACCAGCATCAGCACCACCAGCCAGGCGACCAGGAAGCCGATGCTGTACAGCACGCCGTCGTACCCGTAGAGCGCGATCAGCCCGGCGACGCCGAGGAAGGACGCGGCGGAGAGGTAGTCCCCGGAGAGCGCGAAGCCGTTCTGCAGCGGCGTGAAGTCACGCCCGCCGGCGTAGAAGTCCTCGGCGGCGCTGCCTCGGCGGCCGGCCCAGAAGGTGATCGCCAGGGTGACCAGGACGATGACGGCGAACAGTACGACGGCCAGGTCGTGGTGGTCGCCCGCGGGGGCGACGGGGGGCGGGGTCGCGGTCCTCATCGCAGCTGGTCCTGGGTGTCCCAGCGGAGCGACAGGGCGGCCCGGTCGCGCTTGGTGCGGGCGTTGCGGGCGTAGAGCCAGGTCAGCAGGAAGGTCGAGGCGAACTGCAGCAGCCCGAGCACCCAGGCGATGTTGACCGGGCCCGCGACCGGAGCGCGCATCAGCCCGGGGGCGACCGCCTGGGCTGCCACGTACAGCAGGTACCAGGTGAGGAAGACGCCGCTGACCGGGAAGACGAAGGCGCGGTAGCTGCGGCGGATCTGCTGGAAGGCGTCGCTGTGCTGGACCGAGCGGTAGACCTCGGTGCTGCCGTCCGTCTCCGGCCGGTCGGTGTCCGGGCGGCCGGCCTCCGGTCCCCCCGGCTCCGGTGCCCTGACGGGCACTGCGGCCGGTGTCCGGTCCGTCGCCGTCCGGCCGGTCACCGCCCCGTCCGCCGGGCGGGCCGGCTGTCCGGGGACCGCCGCGGGCTCGGCCCACCAGTCGAACCGCTGCCCCTGCTCGGATTGCCGTCCCCGTTCGGGACTGCTCGTCTGCTGTTGTGGCACCGCTGCTCCTGGACCCGGGGGGTTGTGTCCCGAACCATGATGGGGGCGCCCGTACCCGCCAAACCTCCAACGCAGATACGTTCACTCGATAAGGTGAGCGATCATCCGACAGACGCTCATCGGACTACTAGGGCGTCCCGGTGATCCCGTTTCGGAAGGCGTACGCGACCGCTTGCGCCCGGTCCCGCACGCCGGTCTTGGCGAACAGGTTGTTGATGTGCGTCTTCACGGTGGCCGGGCTGACGTACAGCCGGCGGGCGATCTCGGTGTTGGAGAGCCCCTCGGCGATCAGCCCGAGCACCTCGGCCTCCCGCGCGGTCAGCCCGTCCGGCAGCTCCGCCGCCCCCGCGGGGACCGCCGGTGCCGGCGGGTCGGCGGGAGCCGACCGCACCGGGTGCGCCGGGCGCGCCGGGGATCCCCACGCCTCCGGACGCGCCGGTGCGCCCTCGCCCGCCAACCGCTCCAGCAGCCGCAGCTGCACCTGCGGGGAGAGCCCGGCCGCCCCCGACCGGACGTCCGCGATCGCCCGGGCGATCTCCTCCGCGCCGGCGTCCTTGGTCAGGTAGCCGCGCGCCCCGGCCCTCAGCGCCGGGAAGAGCGAGTCGTCGTCGGCGTACGTGGTGAGCACCACCACCTCGGTCCCCGGGTGGGCGGCCCGGATCCGCCGGGTCGCCTCGACCCCGTCGCAGCGCGGCATCCGCAGGTCCATCAGCACCACGTCCGGGTGGTGCCGCCCGACCATCGCGACGGCCTCCTCGCCGTCCGCCGCCGCGCCGACCACCTCGATGCCGGGCAGCAGCCCGAGCAGCATCACGATGCCCTCGCGCACCACCGTCTGGTCGTCCGCCACCAGCACCCGCGTCGCCGGCCCGGACCCCGGCTCCGCGCCCGTACCCCCGCCGGGCCCCGTACCCGTGTTCATGCCGGCACCCGCAGCAGCACGCGCCATCCTCCCTCGTGACGGCCCGCCAGCAGGGTGCCGCCGAGCAGTTCCGCGCGTTCGCGCATCCCGAGCAGACCGTACCCGCCCCCGCTCCCCGCCAGCTCCGCGGACCCTTCGCCGCGCGCCGGACGCCCGTTGCACACCTCCAGCTCGACCTCGTCCGGCAGGTAGCGCAGTTCGACGCTGCAGCGTGCGCCGGGGGCGTGCTTGCGCACGTTGGTGAGCGTCTCCTGGGCCGTGCGCCGTACCGCGAGCCCCGCCTCGGCGGGCAGCGGACGCGGCGTCCCGGTGACGGTCAGCGCGGCGCGCTCGCGTCCGGTCAGCTCCACCAGGAACTCGCCGACCGGGGTCAGCTCGCCGCGCAGCGCGGAGAGCGCCTGCCTGGTCTCGGCCAGGCCGTCCTGCGCCATCCGCCGGGCGGCCACCACCCGCTCCCGGATCCGCTCCCGGTCGGTGCCGGCGTCCAGCATCAGCCGGGCCGCCTCCAGGTGGACCAGCTGGGCGGAGAGGCTGTGGGCCAGCACGTCGTGGATCTCCCGGGCGATCCTGGCCCGTTCGGCGAGCGCCGCGCTCTCCGCCTCGGCGGCCCGCGCCGCCCGTTCCTGGGCCAGCAGCCGCCGGGCGGTGCCGCGCGCCTCGGCGTCCAGCCGGAGCAGGTAGCCGAGCACGCCGAGCCCGCCGACCGTGACCGTGATGCTCAGCCAGCTCTCCCAGCTCGCCGCCGTGTAGGAGGCGAGCGCGGTCGTCGCGACCACCGCCGCCGGAAGGGCCGGGAGCCGGACGGCGGCGGTGACGGCGAGCCCGGCCCAGACGAAGTCGGCCAGCAGGTACGCCTGGAGCCCGTTGGCCAGCCAGGCGGAGCCGATCAGGGCGGCGGCCAGGACGAGCGAGCGCGTCAGCCGCTGTTCCCGGGCGGCCCGCAGGTAGGCCGCGCAGAGTCCGACGGACGCGAGCAGCCCGGCCGCGGCCGCCACGACCGCCCAGCCGGTGTACGCGCCGCGGGAGAACGTCCCCCAGGTCACGGTGGCCAGCAGGACGGTCCGGCCGAGCGCCGTGAGGGTCCGCCGGGCCGGGGTCTCGGCCTCCCGCTCCAGCCCCTCGCGGGTCGGCCAGCGGGTCCAGCTCCACTCGGGCACGGTTCTTCTCCGGAGGGTAGACGGGGTCGTGGTCGGACGTACGGGCAGGCGGCCGGACGACCGACGTACGGGCAGCCGGCCGGCCGGCCGAACGGCGGACGGACGACCGGGGGCGGCCCGGACGCGGTCAGCCGGCCACGGCGGCGCGCGGGGCGCCCGCCAGCTCCCGCGCCCTCCAGTTCACCACGACCGACCTGACCAGCAGCAGGACCGCGAGCCCGAGCAGCAGCGAGCTGCGGGACTGGTGCACGCCGAGCGCCGCGCCGGTCCCGAACAGCCCGAGCCGGATGACGATCATGCCCGCCCAGGCCGCCACCGTGGCCCGGGTGCCCCGGGCCCAGAGACCGCCGTCCTCCGCGCGCCAGAGCCGGACGGTCCAGCCCCAGACGCAGCCCATCGCGAGCACCGTCAGCAGCCCGCCGGCCAGGAGCGCGCCGGAGACCACCGGGTGCGCGTGGTCGAGCAGCGCGGGGTCGCGCAGCGCGAGGCCTCCGAGGACCAGCGGGAGCAGCCAGAAGCGGTGCTCGGTGTCCAGGCGCCGGGCGCGCATCTGGCGCCGGACCACCAGGACCGTCACCGCGATGATCACAACGATGTCGACGAGGGCGGGCATCGGATTCTCCGTAACGGCAGGGGCGGACTGACCCCTCCGACGCTACGGATCCGGCCGCGCCGGCTGATCGGAGCCGGGGTGGACCCCGGGTGGACCCGGCAGCACGAGGGCCCTCCACCCACGGGTGGAGGGCCCTGCGGTGCGCGCTGCTGCTCAGGCGTCGATGCGCGAGCGGTCCAGGGTGGCCGCCGAGTCCACGATGAACTCCTTGCGCGGCGCCACGTCGTTGCCCATCAGCAGGTCGAAGATCTTCTCGGCCTGCTCCAGGTCGCCCAGGTTGATCCGGCGCAGCGTGCGGTGGCGCGGGTCCATGGTGGTCTCGGCCAACTGGTCGGCGTCCATCTCGCCGAGGCCCTTGTAGCGCTGGACCGGGTCCTTCCAGCGCAGGCCCTTGCGCTGGAACTCCAGCAGGGTGGAGCGCAGCTCGGCGTCGGAGTAGGTGTAGTGGTACTTCTCCTGCCCGCGCTTGGGGTTGGTGAGCTCGATCCGGTGCAGCGGCGGCACGGCCGCGAAGACCCGCCCCTGCTCGACCATCGGGCGCATGTACCGCTGGAAGAGCGTCAGCAGCAGGCAGCGGATGTGCGAGCCGTCGACGTCGGCGTCGGCCATGAAGATGACCCGGCCGTAGCGCGCCTGGTCGATGTCGAAGGTGCGGCCCGAGCCGGCCCCTATCACCTGGATGATCGCGGCGCACTCGGTGTTCTTGAGCATGTCGCTCACGGACGCCTTCTGCACGTTGAGGATCTTGCCGCGGATCGGCAGCAGCGCCTGGAACTCGGAGTTGCGGGCCAGCTTGGCGGTGCCGAGCGCGGAGTCCCCCTCGACGATGAAGAGTTCGCTGCGGTCGACGTCGTCGCTGCGGCAGTCGGCCAGCTTGGCCGGCAGCGAGCTGGTCTCCAGCGCGGTCTTCCGGCGCTGCGCCTCCTTGTGCTGGCGGGCGGCGACGCGCGTCCGGGCGGCGGCGACCACCTTGTCCAGCACGGCCCGGGCCTGGGCCTTCTCGTCCCGCTTGCCCGAGGTGAGGAAGGCCTTGAGCTCCTTGGCGACGACGGCCGCGACGATCCGGTTGGCCGCCGAGGTGCCGAGCACCTCCTTGGTCTGGCCCTCGAACTGCGGCTCGGCGAGCCGGACGGTGACCACCGCGGTGAGGCCCTCGGTCGCGTCGTCCTTGGTGATGTCGTCCTCGGCGACGCGCAGCAGCTTGCTGGCGCGCAGCACCTCGTTGACGGTCTTGGCCAGCGAGCGTTCGAACCCGGTGACGTGAGTGCCGCCCTTGGGGGTGGCGATGATGTTGACGAAGGAGCGCAGGGTGGTGTCGTAGCCGGTGCCCCAGCGCAGCGCGATACCCACCTCAAGGTGGCGGGTGACCTCGGTGGGCGTCATGTGCCCGAGGTCGTCGAGGACGGGCACGGTCTCCTTGAAGGTGCCCTCGCCGTTCAGCCGCAGCACGTCGCTGATCGGCTTGTCGGGCGCCAGGAACTCGCAGAACTCGGCGATGCCGCCGTCGTAGTGGAAGGTCGACTCCTCGACCTTGTCGCTCTCGGTCAGCCGCTCGTCACGGACCACGATGGTCAGCCCGGGGACGAGGAAGGCGGTCTGCCGGGCCCGGCTGTGCAGGCTCTCCAGCGCGAGCCTGGCGTCCTTGAGGAAGATCTGCCGGTCGGCCCAGTAGCGGATCCGGGTGCCGGTGCGGGTCTTGGGCACCTTGCGGACCCTGGTCAGGCCGTTGGCCGGCTCGAACGGGGCGTCCGGGCTGGTCTCGGTGAAGATGCCGGGGGTGCCGCGGCGGAAGCTGATCGCGTGGGTGTGGCCGCTGCGGTCGACCTCGACGTCCAGGCGGGCGGAGAGCGCGTTCACGACGGAGGCGCCGACACCGTGCAGACCACCGGAGGCCGCGTAGGAGCCGCCGCCGAACTTGCCGCCGGCGTGCAGCTTGGTCATCACGACCTCGACGCCGGACAGCCCGGTCTTGGGCTCGACGTCCACCGGGATGCCGCGCCCGTTGTCGCGGACCTCGACCGAGGAGTCCTCGTGCAGCACGACCTCGATCCGGTCGCAGTAGCCGCCGAGCGCCTCGTCGACGGAGTTGTCGATGATCTCCCAGAGGCAGTGCATCAGGCCGCGGCTGTCGGTGGAGCCGATGTACATGCCCGGGCGCTTGCGGACCGCCTCCAGGCCCTCCAGGACGAGCAGGTGCCGAGCGGTGTAGTTGGAACCGTCGTCGCCGGCCAGCAGAGCGGACGGCACGGTCGTTTCGGCACTCACGCGGCACTCTCCTCGGTGATGTATCTGTCTCATCGGTCACATCCGGACGGGTCCGGACCGTCCGCCAGTGCAGCACACCGCACCGACAGCCGTTTCCCCTGCGTGTGCACGCCCCTCCGCTGGGTGCACAGCACGGCGAGCCGGTCCCGCGCAGCTTGTACGCGCTGCGCGAACAAGGGCCGTGCCGGATTCGGGGCGCCGGGGCTCCATCTCCTCCCGGTACCAGCGGTCCTGGCGGATCGTGGGACCGGGCGCAGGCTCCGGAACTGCCGTTATGCAGGCTACCGGGGCCCGGGACGGGGCTTATGCTCCAACCCAGCAGAGGATTATGCTACGCGGACTCCGACACCCGGTTCCGATCGGGCGTTCGAGCGAGAGACGGATCCTGGGATTCGGTACGCATGAACCACCGGCCCCCGGGGCACGTCCTCATCAACACAGCAGAATCCTCAGAGAAGAAAAGCCACGAGCGGGAACGTTTTCGGCCTGGTTGGATGTTGACCCTGGTACGACAGCTCGTCGAGCTAGAGAAGAGGCGACGTGACTACTGTTCTGACACCTGCGAGCCCGCTCACCGCGGCTGACCGCTGCGACCGCTGCGGCGCCCAGGCTTACCTGCGCGTCGTGCTCGCAAGCGGTGGAGAGCTGCTCTTCTGCGCCCACCACGGCCGGAAGTTCGAGCCCGAGCTCAAGAAGATCGCCGTGGAGATACAGGACGAGAGCGGCCGCCTGAGCGGCACCGCCGCCACGGCCGACGACGACGAGCGCTGATCACGGGCGCCACGCAGCAGCCAAAACCAACGTCGAGCTGTGTCCGGCCGCGCACGGCGCGCGACCGGTGAGCCGGGCGGCCGACCCCTTCGGGGGCCGGCCGCCCGGCTCCGACGTTTTCCCGCCGGGGCCTTCTCCGCCCCTCCGTAGCCGGACGGTTACAGGACGGCGCGCACCGCGTCCGCGACCGCGCCGACCCGGGTGTAGACGCCGGGGTGGGCCGCCTCGGCGCAGCCGGTCCCCCAGGAGACCAGCCCGGCGAGCCTGCCGGCGACCACCAGCGGGCCTCCACTGTCCCCCTGGCACGCGTCCCTGCCGCCCTGCTCCTCGCCCGCGCACACCATGCCCCGGGCGTCGAAACGGCCGTCCGAGCCGCCCGGGTAGGCCTGCGCGCAGGTCTGGTCCGGCACGATCGGGACGTCGACACCGCGGAGCGTGGGCGAGTAGTCACCGTGGCCGGTGCTGTCCCCCCAGCCGTAGACCTGTGCCCTGGTGCCCGCGCGGTACGGCTCGGTCTCGCCCTGGCCGACCAGTTCGATCACCGGCCGGGCCCCCTGCGACTCGGTGAGGGTGAGCACCGCCACGTCGTCCATGTTGGTGGCGAAGGAGTAGTCGGGGTGCACCCACACCGTCTGCACCGACACCTCGCGGCCGAGCGAGCCGCGCAGGTCGTCCCGGCCGACCACGACCCTGAGGCCCGGCCGGTCCACCCGCCGCCCCGTGGACTCGTCGTAGAAGCAGTGCGCCGCCGTCACCACCTTGGTCGGGGTGACCAGCGCCCCACCGCAGAACTGCCCCGAGCGGCCGGTCCCGAACTGCTGGCGGCTGGCGAGCGCCACCACCCACGGCTGGTCGACGGTGCTCGCCGCCACCCCGCCGACGATCCGCCCCTTCGCCTGGGCCGCCGGCGTCGCCGGACCGAAGGCCAGCAGCGGCGCGGGCAGGGCGGCCAGCAGCGCCAGGACGGCGACCCTGCGGCGCCGGCGCACCGGGCGCGCCGCGCGGGCCGGGGTCGGGAGCTCCGCCGTCGCGCGGGCCGGGGTCGCGCGGGCCGGGGTCGAGTGGGCCGGGGTCGGGGCGGTGGTCGGCAGGTCGGCGCGGTCCGGGCGGTCCGGGTTGGGCGACACCGTGTCTCCAGGTGGCTCGGCAGCAGGCAACCGGCACAGCGTAGGTGACCGACTACGGTGTGCGACCCGCTGTGGCCGCACCACCACCCGGAAGAGCGACAACGGCCACCCGGACGGTGACGCCGACCGCCCCCCGAACAGCCGGAAGGCCCGGAGCGTTGGCTCCGGGCCTTCCGACGGGACCTTCGAGGTCCGACGATCAGTCCAGGTAGTCGCGCAGCACCTGCGAGCGCGACGGGTGGCGCAGCTTGGACATGGTCTTCGACTCGATCTGGCGGATGCGCTCACGGGTGACCCCGTACACCTTGCCGATCTCGTCGAGCGTCTTCGGCTGACCGTCCGTCAGGCCGAAGCGCATCGAGACCACGCCCGCCTCGCGCTCGGACAGGGTGTCCAGCACCGAGTGCAGCTGCTCCTGGAGCAGGGTGAAGGAGACCGCGTCGGCCGGGACGACCGCCTCGGAGTCCTCGATCAGGTCACCGAACTCGCTGTCGCCGTCCTCGCCCAGGGGGGTGTGCAGCGAAATGGGCTCGCGACCGTACTTCTGGACCTCGATGACCTTCTCCGGGGTCATGTCGAGTTCCTTGGCCAGCTCCTCCGGGGTGGGCTCGCGGCCCAGGTCCTGGAGCATCTGGCGCTGGACGCGGGCCAGCTTGTTGATGACCTCGACCATGTGCACCGGGATGCGGATGGTGCGGGCCTGGTCGGCCATCGCGCGGGTGATCGCCTGGCGGATCCACCAGGTCGCGTAGGTGGAGAACTTGTAGCCCTTGGTGTAGTCGAACTTCTCGACCGCACGGATCAGGCCCAGGTTGCCTTCCTGGATCAGGTCCAGGAAGAGCATGCCGCGACCGGTGTAGCGCTTGGCCAGCGAGACGACCAGACGGAGGTTGGCCTCCAGCAGGTGGTTCTTGGCCCGGCGGCCGTCCTCGGCGATGATCTCCAGCTCGCGCTTGAGCTTGGGAGCCAGCTTGTCGGCGGCCGAGAGCTTGTCCTCGGCGAACAGGCCGGCCTCGATGCGCTTGGCGAGCTCGACCTCCTGCTCGGCGTTGAGCAGCGGGACCTTGCCGATCTGCTTCAGGTAGTCCTTGACGGGGTCGGCGGTGGCACCGGCCACGGCGACCTGCTGGGCCGGCGCGTCGTCCTCGTCGTCGTCGGAGAGGACGAAGCCCTCCGACTCCTCCTCCGGGGCGTCGCCCTCGGCACCGGCCTTGTCGCCCGGCAGGGCCACGTCCTCGAGCAGCTCCTCCTCGCCGAGCAGCTCCTCCTCGCCCTTGGCCGTCTTGGCGGTGGTGGTCTTCTTGGCGGCGGTCTTCTTGGCGGGCGCGGCGGCCTTCTTGGCGACCGCCTTCTTGGCGACGGCCTTCTTGGCGACCGTCTTCACCTCGGTGACGACGGTGGTCGTCTCCTCGACGGTGATCTCGGCGGACACCGTGCCGACCGGCGCGGCAGCGGCCGCGACCGCCGGGGCGGAGATGGTCGCACCGGGCGCGATGCGCACGGGCGGCTTGGTCGGGGCAGACGGGGTCCGGGTGGTGACCGCCTTGGTGGCAGTGCGCTTGGCGGGGCTCTTGGCAGCAACGCTCTTGCGCTTGGCGCCGGCCGGTTCGGCCGCGCTGACCATGAGGTCCACCCCCTCCTCAATCAGAACCTGGTTGAGGCTGCGCATGACGTTCTTCCACTTGGTGACCGGGATCTGGTCCGCCTCGAACGCCTGGCGCACGTCGTCACCGGCGATCTGCCCCTGGGCCTTGCCCCGCTCGATGAGCGCCAGCAGAGCCGCGGACTCGGCGATCTCGGGGGGAAGCGAACGGGATGTGCTGGCCGACACGAACAACCTCTCGGACGATGAGTGGACTCGAACCCGTACCGGCCGCCCGAGCGGGCGGGGAAGGAGATCGCGCGTCGGGCACGCGGTGTCGATTCCGACCGACTCGGGCTTGAGGACTGGGTTTGCAGGACGGCAGCAGCGCCGCGGACCAACACAGCATTCTGACATGTTGGGTTATTCCGGAGCTGCTCCCGCTCAGGAGACATCGCTGCTACTCGTCAAGTGTTACGCATGGCCTTCGTGTCGCGGGTCACACCGTTCGGCGCCCGCGGCCCGGGGGCCGTCTTCCATCATCCCTCACTCGCGCCGAAGCTCATCACCATGGACACGACAGTTCGGCCACCGGAGCAACGGGGGGCTGTGCCGGGGCGGCGCCGGAGCAGAGCCGGGGCGACACCGGACGCGCCCCCTCCCCCGGCGGGCCGGGCCCTCGACCGGGCGCACAGAGGCCCTCCGGCTGCGCCGTGGCGGCAGCCGGAGGGCCGGTGGTCGCGGGGAGCGGGGGGAACACTCGGCCCCGAACGGACCGCTCAGTGCTCCCGGGGCGCCGGGACCGACGGCTCGATCTCGGGGTGGACGGTGAGCAGCGCCCGCATCGCGGCCTCGGCGGCGGTGCCGTCGCCGGTCCCGAGCGCGTCCACCAGCCGGGCGTGCAGGCTGACCGAGGCCTCCGCCGGCCGCTCGCAGGCGATGACCGGGCCGCCGGAGACCTGGAGCGCGCAGGCGACGATCCCGGAGAGGTGCTCCAGCATCCGGTTGCCCGCCAGCTGCAGGACCAGCCCGTGCAGCTCGGCGTCGGCCCGACTGAAGGTGGAGAGGTCGGCCTGGGCGGCGGCGTGGCCCATGATCTCGACCAGCTCGGCCAGGCGCTGCTGGACGTCCTCCCGGCCGTGGCCGGCCGCGAGCCGGGAGGCCAGCGGCTCGATCGCCCAGCGGAGCTCGAACAGCTCCCGGCGCTGCTCGTCCCGCTGCGGACCGAAGGCGCGCCACTCGATGATGTCCGGGTCGAGCAGGTTCCAGTCGCTCACCGGGCGGACCCGGGTGCCGACGTTCGGCCGGGCACTGACCAGGCCCTTGGCCTCCAGCACGCGCAGCGACTCGCGGACGACGGTGCGGGAGACCTCGAACCGCTGGCCGATCTCCTCGGGGACGAGCGGCCGGTCGGCGCCGAGGTCGCCGGAGACGATCATCTGGCCGAGCTGCTGGACCAGCTGGCCGTGCAGGCCGCGGCCGCGGCTGCTGGTGGTCTTGCGGCCGACCCGGGCGAGGTCCGACTCGGCGCCCTCCCAACGGGGCGCCGGCGGGGTCGGCCGGTCGGCGTAGGAGAAGCGGTCCAGGTCGGCGGGGCCGGGGATGGCCCCGTCGGCGGAACGGGCAGAGGTCATGGTGGGGTGCGCAAGGGTACTCACAGGTCCTTTGTCGGCGATCGGGGGGCGCAGCTTGAGAATTCTCGTGAAAAGCACACGAAAGGGTGATCGACCGTGACTGGATAATTGACTTCTTATCAGGAAGAAACGCTCATTGCGGTCACTGGTGGTCGATCTTGACGAACCGCCAGGGCCGGGCGGACGCCCCGGCGGAACGCCACCCGACCCCATCGGCGGCTCAGAGCGCCCGGCGCCGGGCCTGGACCACCAGGACGGCCAGCAGCAACACGAAGGCCGGCGCCGTCACCGCGGCCAGCAGTGCCGGATCGGTCAACGCCGATCCGCGCCCCGCAACCCGGCGGTCCCCGCCGTACACCCATCCGTACGCCCACTCGACCCCCGACTGGAACGGCAGCAGCTCCGCCGCCCGGGTCGGCCAGGCCGTCCCGGTCTGCCGCAGCAGCAGCGCCACACCCGACTCCAGCAGCGGCGGCAGCGCGCAGAGCAGCAGGACCCCGGCGGCGGCGCTGCGGGTGAGCGAGGCCGTCAGCACCCCGGTCCAGCCCGCCACGACCACCAGGAGGACGAAGGCCAGCAGCGCGGCCGGCGACCCCTGCCCGGCCGCCAGTGCCACCGGGGCCAGCACGGTCGGCAGCTCGCCGAGCCCGCCCAGCCCGGCCGAGGCCAGCGCCTCCGCCACCCGGCCGGAGAGCGCGGCCGGCTCGGCCCAGGCCGTCACCGTCACCGCCGCCGGCAGCGCGAGGTGCACGGCCACCGCGTCGACCAGCAGCGTGACCAGGCCCAGCAGCCCCGCCACCGCACCGGTCACCAGCAGCTTGGCCGCCAGCAGCCGCACCCGGCGCGGGTACGACACCCGCGAGGCCGCCAGCCCCGGGTGCCGCACCTCGTGCCCGTACGACAGGGCGCCCAGCACCCCCGCCCCCAGCGCCGCGAACGGCAGCGGGACCAGGGGCACCGTCGCCGTCAGCAGCCGCACCCCCGCCGCCCCGTCCAGTCCCCCGTCGGGCGCCTGCCGCGCCAGCAGGGCGGCCACCACCGCGTCGCAGAGCACCACCGCGCCGAGCAGCAGCCAGGTGGAACGCAGGCCGCGCAGCCGGCGCAGCTCGTAGGCCAGAACTCGCACGGTTCACTCGCTCCGAAGGTCGATGGTGGCGGGGGTGACGGGAAGGACGGCGGGCCCGCGGTCGGGCACCTCGGCCGCAGCCGGCCCGCCCGCGTGCCACACCGGAGCCGGAGCCGGGGCGGGGGCGCCGGCAGGGGCCGGAGCCACCGGGAGCGAGCGAGCCGGACCGGCGGCGGCACGATCACGCACCCCCGACGATCCGGACAGCCCAGACAGCCCGGACGGCCCGGACGGCGCGGTCACGGAGGGCACCCCGGCTTCCGGGGTCGGGGCCGACGGGCCGCGAGCCGTGTCGGCGGTGGCCCCGGCCTGCGGTGCGGGGGCCCAATGGGACCGGTCGGCGGGCTCGGCGGCCGGGTGGCCCGCGGCGTGGGTGAGACGGCCGAGGCGGATGGTGTCATCGGTCGGCAGGTCGTCGGCGGGCCCGGCACGGTCGTGCGATTCGGACACCGGCATGACGCCCGAGCGGGCCAGGCTGTCCAGGCCGTCCCGGAAGACCCGGTCCACGACCATCGTCGGGGAGGTGTCCACGTCCTCCTCGCCGAGGGCACCCGAAGCGCTGGGGGTGGCCGGGGCCGGGGCGGGGGCAGGGGTCGGCATCGGCGAGGAGCCGGGCCGCCGGGCCGCGCGCCTGGCGGCCCGGGCCGTGATCGCGGACAGCGCGGTGGCGGCCGAGACCGCGACCGGCGCCGGAGTCGAGGTCACGGCCGGGGCCACGGTCGGCCCGGGCGCGACGGGCAGGGCGACGGTGGGCGAGGGCCCCTGCTCCCGCTCGGCGACGGCCGGCTGCGACACCGGGGCCGGCTCGGCCGACACCTGCGGCAGCGCGACCGTCCGGTCCGCCCCCGCGGCCCCCGCCCCGGCAACCTCCTCGGCACTCCCGCCCGACCGGTCGGTCCGCTTCGCCTCCGGACGGGCCGGTCCCGGCCCGCTCCGGACCCGGAGGTGGCCGGAGCGGCCGGAGCCGTCCGGCAGGGCCGCCCGGGGCGCGGGCTGCTCGACCACCCGGTCGGCCAGCTCGTGCAACAGGATGCCGTTGCGGTAGGCGAGTTCACCGATCTCGGTGCGGCCGATCCCGGCCACCGCGAGGCCGGCCCCGCCGTCGCGGCGGACCTGTGCGCCCTGGCCGACCAGCAGATCGGCGAGCCGGGCCATCTGCGGCCCGCGAACGGCGACCTCCGGGCTGAGCCGGGTACGCCGGAACTCCGTCACCGGCTGGTCCGCCACCAGCCGGCCCTGGTCCAGGGTGATCACCCGGTCAGCGAGCCGCGCGGCGTCCTGCGGGGTGCGGGTGGTGACCAGGACCGTCCCGCCCGCGACGCCGAAGGAGCGCAGGAAGGACTGGAACCACTCCGCGTTGCGCGGGGAGAGCCCCTCGGTCGGTGCGTCCAGCAGCAGGATCCCGGGGTCGCCGAGGAGTGCGGCCGCGAGGGCCAGCCGGCGGTGCATCCCGGGCGAGAACGTCCGCAGGCGCTGGTCGGCGACGGCCGCCAGCCGGGTCTGTTCCAGCAGTTCGTCGGCCCGGCTCGCCGGGACCCCGACGGCGGCGGCCAGCATCCTGAGGTGGCCGCGCGCCTTCCGGCCGGGGTGCCCGGCGGTGTCGGCCGCCTCGTCGGCACCGCCCGCACCGGGCAGCACCACGCCGACCTCGCGCTCGGGCCGGCGCAGCCGCCGGTAGGTGCGCCCGTCGAAGAGCGTGACGCCCCGGCCGCGTTCGAGTTCGAGCATCAGCCGCAGGGCGGTCGACTTGCCCGCCCCCTCGGGACCGAGCAGCGCCGTCACCATCCCGGGGCGGGCGTCGAAGGTCAGATCCAGCACCGCCGGCGGACCACCCCTGCGGTAGACCTTGGTCAGTCCGGTGATCTGGATCATCGCTGGCTGCTCCCATGCCTCGGCCGACCCGGTCTGCGTCGTGGCGCGGAGTCGCTCCCGCACGGCTCCGCGCCAGCACATTAGGGGGCCGTACCGGAGATTCCGGGCATTGCGGGAGTGGCACGGGCCCGGCGCCCGCACACCTCACCCGATCAGGGGACGATCCGGTCCTGCGGGCGAGACCGGCATGACCCGGTGGAGTGAGGCCGGGCACGGCGGCACGGGGCAGGCACGGCGCAGCACCGGAGAGGGGCCGGACGACACCCGGCGAGCCCGGCCGGCGCCCGGTCGCAGCCGCCGACTCCGGTCCCGGCCCCGGCTCCGGTCCCGGCCCCGAGGGCTCAGGAGTCCGGGCGCAGCATCGGCGGGTTGAGCACGTTGGCCCCGCCGGAGGTGAACAGCTGGGCCGGGCGTCCGCCCTGACGTGTCGTGGTGCCGCCCGAGGGCAGCAGGAAGCCCGGGGTGCCGGTCACCTTGCGGTGGAAGTTGCGCGGGTCGAGTGCCACGCCCCAGACCGCCTCGTAGACCCGGCGCAGCTCGCCGACGGTGAACTCGGTCGCACAGAAGGCCGTCGCCAGCGAGGAGTACTCGATCTTGGAGCGGGCGCGCTCCACCCCGTCGGCCAGGATCAGCCCGTGGTCGAAGGCGAGCGGGACCCCGTCGACCGGGTTCGGGCCGAGCAGTTCGGTGACGGGGGCCCAGCGGGCGCTGCTGGCGTCGCCGCCGGCGCGCGGGGTCGGCAGGTCCGGTGCGAGGACCAGGTAGGCCACGCTGACCACCCGCATCCGGGGGTCGCGCTGGGGGTGGCCGTAGGTCGCGAGCTGTTCCAGGTGGGCGCCGGCGGTGCCGGGACCGACCGCGTCGTGCCCCGGGGCGGAGTAGGCGCGCAGGCCGGTCTCCTCGGCAAGCTCCCGGGAGGCCGCCTCGGCGAGGCCCTCGTCGGGCCGGACGAAGCCCCCGGGGAGGGCCCAGTAGCCCTGGTAGGGCGGCTCGCCCCGTCGGACCAGCAGGGCGCAGAGTGCGTGCTCGCGCACCGTCAGCACCACCAGGTCGACCGTGACAGCGAACGGGGGGAAGGCCGACGGGTCATAACGCGACATGGCGACGATCATAGTCGTCTCTCTGACGATAAGCACAGGCCCGCGTACGGACGGTCCACGGTGGGCGGGCCGACCGGCGGTCGGGCCCGCCCCCCACGCGGCGGAGGCGGCGTCAGCGGGCGACCAGCTGCAGCTCCGCGGACGCCTCCTCCACCATCGCGACGCCGATCCGGCTGACCCGCACCGAGAACGGCTCGCCCGCCACCCGCAGGCCGGTCAGCTCCAGCTCTCCGAGTGGCGCGGTGCTCGCCGGGCGGACCAGCACCCGCCCGCCCGGGACGTCGGGCCGGACGCCGGCCAGCGCGAACACCGCGTGCACGGCCCCGGCGGCCGAGACCGCGGCCGGGCGGCAGGCACCCGGGTGCGGCACCGGGGGGCAGCCCGGCGTCCGCTGCTCGCCCGCGTACATCTCGGGCAGCCGGCCCTCGAAGTGGGCGGCCGCTCCGAGGAGACCCTCCAGCAGCGCCCCGGCCTCGTTCTCGTGGCCGGCCTCGGCGAGCCCGGCGACGGCGAGGGCGGTCTCGTGGACGCGCACCGCGCCGCTGCGGTGGCCGAGCGGGTTGAACCGCGGCGACTTGGCGCTGAGCGTGCGCAGCCCCCAGCCGCTGTCGAGCTCCGGCGCGGTCAGCCGCTGGGCGAGCAGCCTGGTCTGTTCGCGGTCGAGCAGGCTCTCGTGCCGGCCGCCCTCGGCGGATAGCCCGGGGTCGAGGAGGTGGACCAGGCTGGAGGCGACGGCGGGCAGCGGCTGGCCGCCCGGCGCCAGGCCGGCGGCCGGGCGGCCGCCGGAGAGGTCGTCCACCCAGAACCGGTCGCGGAAGCGTGCGCGCAGCCCGGCCGCCCAGCTGCGCCACTCCTCGGCGCCGGGCCGGCCGAAGGCGGCCAGCAGGTCGGCGCCGTGCAGGGCGGCGCGGTGCGCCTGGGCCTGGACCTCGGCCCTGGCCGGCACCGGGTGGACGGACCGCTCCTCGACCGGGCGGCTCAGGTCGGTGACGAAGCCGTCGACCAGGCCGTCGCGCAGCGCCGACAGGGCGCGCTCGGCGGCCGGGAGCAGTTCGGCGACCTCCTGCCGGGGCAGGCCCCAGCGCCACGCCTCGGCCAGCACGGTGACGAACAGCAGCGTCGCCTCGGTGGCGGTGCAGGTCGGCGGCAGCTCGGGGCCGCCGTGCCGCAGGGCTCCGGGGAGCAGCCCCTCGGGGCGGCGTCCGCCCTGGCCGGGGGCGGACGCCGGCTGCTGGCGGCGTGCCAGGGCCCGGAGGGTGCCGGCGGCGAGCCGGGTGCCGAGCGGGAGGGCCAGCCGGGCCGCCCAGAGCGCGTCGGCCGGGGCGAGCCCGAACCGCCAGGGCGCGCCGGAGGCCGGGTAGAGGTCGGTCGGCCGGTCGGGGTCGGCGAACAGCAACCCGCCGAGGGTGTCCAGGGAACGCGCCACCACCAGGGCGGCCCGGGAGTCGTCGCAGCGCACCTCGGGTTCGGCCCAGGGCAGCGGGACTCCGGTGCCCCGGCCGCCGGGCGGCCGGGGGCCTGGCACGGTGCTCTCCAGCTCGGCCCGCAGCTCGACCGACCAGCGGGCCCCGGGCTGGACCTCCAGGTCCCAGCGCAGCACGCCGGCGCCGGCCAGCACGGCGTGCGGGGAGGGCTGGGCGCTGACCGTGGCGCTGTGGGCGGGCCCCGCCCAGCGCAGGCCCGAGGACTGCACCTGGCCGGGCAGGTCCGCCGGCCGGTGGCCGGCGGCGATCTCGCCGACCGGGCCGAGGTCGGTACCGAGCGCGATCTCCAGCGGGAGCCGGGCCGCGCGGCTGCCGGTGTTCCGCACCGTGACGGTCTCGATGCCGTCGGCGTGGCGCAGGCGCTCGACGGTGAGCGCCGGGTCGGGGTCGAGGTCTCCGGGGAGCCGGACGGCGCCGAGGAAGCGGGCCTGGGCCGCGGTGGTCAGGGTGCCCTGGAGCGGAATCGGCTCGATCCCGCCGAGCCTCAGCTCCATCCGGGCCACCACCCGGACGCCCGAACGGTAGAAGCCGTGCAGGCCGTGCCCGCGCAGCTGGCCGTCCGGCCCGGAGGCGGCCATCGCGGGCGCGTTGACGCAGAGCACCGCGTGGTGGGCGGCGGCCGGCTGCGGGCGCGGCGGCGTGGACCGGGCCGGGCCGCCGGGTGCGCCGGGCTGGGCCTGGTCCGGTCGTCCGACCGGTCTGGGCGCGCCGACCACACTCTCGGCCGGCATGGCCTGTGGTGGCCTCATCGCGGTCACCGGACTCTCCTCCCCTCGGCGGTCCGGTGGCCGGTCAGGGCCTGTGGGCCGCGAGCATGTTCGATCGCGTGCTGGTGGTGTCGGGCCGGCGGACCTCCCCGCCGACCGGTGTTCCGTGCCTGGCCGTACCCGGTGCCGGGCCGTGCCATGCGGTGCTCGATACCGAGGTACCGGCCCCGCTCCGTTCCCGGCCTCCCGCCGGCCCGGCCGGTCGCCGTGCCCGACCGACCCGCCGTCAGGGCCGACGCCCCGCTGCAGCGGTGCTGCCGCGCCGCTGCCCCGCGCCCCGTGCGGACCGCTGCCCGGGGGCGGCGGTCCGGTTCCGTGCCCCGCCACCCGCTACGGCGCCCGTGCCGGCCGTCCTGTCGACGGCGTTCCCGGGCCGGCGGCGAATCCGGAAGCGGTGCGTTCCCGGCACAGCGCCCCCGTGGTGAACGCCGGAGACCGGCCGCAGGTCACGCCCGCCGCAACGACCGCGGCGCCCGCCCGGGATGCCGGGCCTCCGCGCCGCGGCTGCCGGTGGCGCCGCCGGGGCTTCGTCGTCGCTCCGTCCGGTGCCGGTCCGCTGCCGCCTCTCGTCGGCCGTGCGGGCCGTCGGGGCCGGTCCGCCGGTGGGCGGTCCCGGGCGGCGGCCGCCGAACCGGTGTCCGGCCGCGGCCAGGATACGGTGCGGGGGTCGCGGCCCCGCCACCGGCAACCCCGGTCGGGGCCAGAGCGATCGCTGTGACCAGCAGAGACCGAGGAGTTGTATGTCCACCCCCAGCCGGCTGCCCGGGATTGTCATCACCGACCACGTCTTCGACCTGCCCCTCGACCACAGCGCCCCGCAGGGCGAGCAGATCGAGGTGTACGCCCGCGAGGTGGTCGCCCCGGGCCGTGCGAAGGACGACGACCTGCCCTGGCTGCTCTTCCTCCAGGGCGGACCGGGCGGCAAGGCCGGGCGCCCGCTCGGCCGGGACGGCTGGCTGGAGCGCGCCCTCGACGACTACCGGGTGCTCCTCCTCGACCAGCGCGGGACCGGGCGGTCCACGCCCGCGACCCGGCAGACGCTCGCCCGGCGGGGCGGTCCCAAGGAGCAGGCCGACTACCTGGCGCACTTCCGCGCCGACTCGATCGTGCGGGACGCCGAGCTGATCCGCCGCCGGCTGCTCGGCGAGGACCGCCGCTGGAGCGTGCTCGGCCAGAGCTTCGGCGGCTTCTGCACCCTCACCTACCTCTCGATCGCGCCCGAGGGACTGGACCAGGCCTTCGTCACGGGCGGCCTCGCCGGTCTGCGCAGCTCCGCCGACGACGTCTACCGGGCCGCCTACCCCAGGGTCGTCCGCAAGAACGAGGGCCACTACGAGCGCTTCCCCCAGGACGTCGCCGCGGTGCGGCGGATCGCCGCCCACCTCGCCGACTCCCCCGCCGCCCTGCCCGGCGGCGGGCTGCTCACCGTCCAGGCGTTCCAGTCGCTCGGCATGCTGCTCGGCACGGGCAGCGGCTCCGGCACCCTGCACTACCTGCTGGAGGAGGCCTGGGTGGAGGGCGCGGCCGGTCCCGACCTCTCCGACACCTTCCTGGCCGGTGTCGAGGCCCAGCTCTCCTTCACCCAGGGCCCGCTCTACGCCGTCCTGCACGAGTCGATCTACGGCCAGCGCTCGGTGGACCCGGCCGGCACCGCGTGGTCCGCGGAGCGGGTCCGCGCGGAGTTCCCGGAGTTCGACGCCCGGGCCGCCCTGGAGTCCGGCGCGCCGGTGCTGTTCAGCGGGGAGATGATCTACCCCTGGATGTTCGACACCGACCCGGCGCTGCGTCCGCTGAAGGAGACCGCGGACCTGCTCGCCGCCCGTACCGACTGGCCCGACCTCTACGACCCGGCGCGGCTCGCCGCCAACGAGGTGCCGGTCGTGGCGGCGGTCTACCACGACGACATGTACGTCGACACCGCCGACTCGCTGGAGACCGCCCGGGTCGTCCGGGGGCTGCGGACCTGGATCACCAACGAGTGGGAGCACGACGGCCTCCGGGTCAGCGGCGGCAAGGTGCTCGACCGCCTGATCGCGATGGCCCGCGGCGAGGCGTAGCCGCCCGCCGTACCGGGCCCGCCGGTGCCCCGGCCCCGTCCGGTCCGGCCGCCCGAACGGGGCGGCCGGACCGGGACGAGGACGTGCCGGGCGGGTTTCCGGGATCACCGGGCTGGTCACCGGGCGCCCTGGGCCCCGGACGGCGCACCCCGTACGCCCCGGCATCGGCCCCGCCGGGCGGGGGCCGGCGCGGCCGGCGCCGCCCAGGGCGAAGGACGGCCGGCCCGCGCCCGGCGGGTGGCACACGGCCGCTCCGCCGGACGGCCCCCCGGCAGCCTCCGTGCGCGCGGCACCGACTCCGCTCCGGGCCGGCTGCCGCCCGCTCCGGAGAGGCCCGTCGGACCCGCCGGATCCGACGAACCGGGCTGACCTGGCTGACCGGACTGACCGGACTGACCGGGGACCTCACGCGGCCCGGGCCCTGCTCCGGCCGGGCGCCCGGGACCGGCGGCGGCTCCGGTCACCGGGCCGGTCGCTCCGCCGGGCGGGGGTGACCCGTCCGGCCCGGCCCGGCGGGCGCGCCTGCGCCGACGGCGGGCCTTCGCCGTGGCGGCACCACCGGACCGGTCCGGGTCTCCGGTCCGGCCGGGCCGCGGCGGATCGCTCGCCCCGGCGTCGCCGGGCCCGGCATCGGCCCGCTCGCCGTCGACCGGCGCGGAGCCGCTGGGCCCGGAACCGGCGGGCCCGGCGTCGGGACGTCCGGGGTCGCCCGGTCCGGTGTCGGTCCGCCCGCCGTCGGCCTGCGCCGGAACGGGCTCCGGATCCGCTTCCGCCGCCCGACTCCGCTCCCGCTCGGTGCGACGGCGGCGCTCCGCCTCCACGCTCGCCAGCAGCGACTCGGGCGCGTAGCCGCCGTTGAGCGACTCGTACAGGAGCTGGGCCAGCAGGTAGGACGGGGCGAGACGGAGCGTGTGGGCGAGCACCACCCGGGCCGTGGCGGCGTCCCCCGCGGCCCAGGAGACCCAGGCCAGCAGGGTGAGCGGCGGCGCGGCGTAGCCCGTGTAGGGCGGCACGCAGCGGGTGGCGAGGAAGCGCCAGAGCCGCTGCGCGGGCGCGAGCTCGGCCGGCCTGGCGTACTCGGCGGCGCGGTCCCGGATCACCCGGTCCTGGAGGGCGAGCAGCAACCGGGCCGTCCGGTCCTCGTCGAGCCCGGTGGCACCCGCCGCGAAGTCGGCGACGGCCCGGTCGAGCAGCCGGGCGCTCTCCTCCCGGCCGAGCACCGGCCGCCGCCCCGCCGCCGGGCCGCCCTCGGCCCGGGCGATCGCCCGCCGCTGGGGGCCAGCCCCGGGCGGGCCGACCGGCGCCAGCCCGGCGACGATCTCCTTGCGGCTCCCGCGCGGTGCGAGGCCCGCGACGGTGGCGGCCACCGCGACCGGGCCCGGCCCCGGGCCCCTGCCGATCGGGGTGCCCGCCGGGTCGCAACGGCACCCGTCACGCCGGCAGAGGAAGGACCACCAGCGGCCGGCCGAGACGCAGAGCGACTCCTTCACCCGCACCCCCCGGCTCTCGAAGGCCAGCCGCAACCGGTCGGCGAGCGGGCGCAGCCGCTCGTCCACCGGCGGGCCGTGCTCCCGTCCGGGGTCCTGACAGAGGTAGAGGAGGACCTGGGCCGGCCGCTCGCCCTGCCGCTCGGAGAGCCTGACCAGGAGGGCGGCCGTCTCCTCCGCGGCGGCCGGCCACTCCTCGGCCGACTCGGGGATGTCCAACCGGATCACCCCGCCCTGGCGGAGGTCCGGAGGCTGCAGGCCCACCGCGACGATGCTGTCGTCGGGGAAGAAGCCGAGGAGGTAGGGCAGCAGCTCGGCCATGTCGGCCGGGCCCCGCATGGTGATCGGGCGGCCGCCGGGGCCGTCGCCGAAGGGGAGCGCGATGCGTTCGTCGTTCATGGCCGGAAGACTGCCGCAATTCGCCAGGGCCCCCGGATTTTTCTTTTTTCCCTGTGGATAAACCCCGCCTGTGCATAACTCCTCCCTCGTTCGGCCCATCGGGCACCACTCTCCCGGGGGACATTCGGCGTCCGTTCAGCAGAACAGCCGATGAAATACGACCCCGATCCCGCCGGACATCACCGGCCGCCGTTCGCCCGTTGTCGGCACCTCGGGGTTACATGGACGCCATGCAGCAGCCGAAGACCCACAGCACCGCCACCGCCGCCGACCGCGCCGAGGTCCGGACCCGGGCCGAGGCCGTCCTGCGCGAGCTGGCCGGCCCCGGCGCCACGCTCCGCGACGACCAGTGGACGGCCATCGAGGCCCTGGTCGTCGACCACCGCCGGGCCCTCGTGGTCCAGCGCACCGGCTGGGGGAAGTCCGCCGTCTACTTCATCGCCACCTCCCTGCTGCGGGCCCGCGGCGCCGGACCGACGGTCATCGTCTCGCCGCTGCTCGCCCTGATGCGCAACCAGGTGGAGTCGGCCGCCCGGGCCGGCATCCACGCCCGCACCATCAACTCCGCCAACACCGACGAGTGGGACGCGATCCAGGCCGAGGTCGCGGCCGGGGCCGTGGACGTCCTGCTGGTCAGCCCCGAGCGGCTGAACAACCCGGACTTCCGCGACCAGGTGCTCCCCAAGCTCGCCGCCTCCACCGGCCTGCTGGTGGTCGACGAGGCCCACTGCATCTCCGACTGGGGCCACGACTTCCGCCCCGACTACCGCCGGCTGCGCACCATGCTCGCCGACCTCTCGCCGGGCGTTCCGGTGCTGGCCACCACCGCGACGGCCAACGCCCGGGTCACCGCCGACGTCGCCGAGCAGCTCGGCACGGGCGCCGGCGACGCGCACGCGCTCGTGCTGCGCGGGCCGCTCGACCGCGAGAGCCTCACCCTCGGCGTCCTCGCCCTGCCCGACCCGGCGCACCGGCTGGCCTGGCTGGCCGACCACCTCGACCGGCTGCCCGGCTCCGGCATCGTCTACACCCTGACGGTCGCCGCCGCGGACGAGGTGACGGCCTTCCTGCGCGAGCGGGGCTTCGCGGTGGCCTCGTACTCCGGCCGCACCGAGGACGCCGAGCGCCGCACCGCCGAGGCCGACCTGCTGGCCAACCGGGTCAAGGCGCTGGTCGCCACCTCCGCGCTGGGCATGGGGTTCGACAAGCCGGACCTCGGCTTCGTGGTCCACCTCGGCTCGCCCAGCTCCCCGATCGCCTACTACCAGCAGGTCGGCCGGGCCGGGCGCGGTGTCGACCGGGCCGAGGTGCTGCTGCTGCCCGGCCGGGAGGACGAGGCGATCTGGCGGTACTTCGCCTCGCTGGCCTTCCCGCCCGAGGAGCAGGTGCGCCGGACCATCGACGCGCTCGCCGAGGCCGGCCGCCCGCTCTCCACCGCCGCGCTGGAGCCCCGGGTGGACCTGCGCCGCGCCCGGCTGGAGACCATGCTCAAGGTCCTCGACGTCGACGGCGCCGTCCGGCGGGTGAAGGGCGGCTGGACGGCCACCGGGCAGAGCTGGGAGTACGACACCGCCCGCTACGCCAAGGTGGCCGCCTCCCGCGAGGCCGAGCAGCGGGCGATGCGCGAGTACGCGGCGGCCACCGACTGCCGGATGGAGTTCCTGCGCCGGCAGCTGGACGACGACCGGGCCGCACCCTGCGGCCGGTGCGACAACTGCGCCGGACCGCTGCACGGCCCGGAGGTGTCGGCCGAGGCCCTGGAGGCCGCCCGGGCTGCGCTCGGCCGCCCCGGGGTCGGCTTCGAGCCCCGCCGGCTCTGGCCCACCGGGATGGACGCGCTGGGCGTGCCGCTCAAGGGCCGCATCCCGGCCGGCGAGCAGGCCGAGACCGGCCGTGCGCTCGGCCGGCTCTCCGACATCGGCTGGGGCAACCGCCTGCGGACGCTGCTCGCCGACCAGGCTCCCGACGGGCCGGTCCCCGGCGAGGCGGTGGACGCCCTGGTGACCGTGCTGGCGGACTGGGCACGCGGCCCGGGCGGCTGGGCCGGCCCGGCGGCGGCGGACGGCGGGCGGCTCGACCGCCCGGTCGGCGTGGTGACCATGGCCTCGTCCCGCCGGCCCCGGCTGGTCGGCAGCCTGGGCGCCCGGATCGCCGAGATCGGGCGGCTGCCCCTGCTCGGGCAGATCGCGTACGCGACCGGGCAGCCGCCGCACGGGTCGCGCAGCAACAGCGCCCAGCGGCTGAACGCGCTGGCCGGCGCGCTCGTCCTGCCCCCGGAGCTGGAGGAGGCGGTGGCGGCCGCGGGCGGGCCGGTCCTGCTGGTGGACGACCTGGTCGACTCCGGGTGGACGGTCACCGTGGCCGCCCGACTGCTGCGCCGGGCCGGGGCGAGTGCGGTGCTGCCGCTGGTGCTGGCGGTGCAGGGCTGACCGTCCCCGGCGGCAATCCGACCCCTATCACCCGAATGGAGTATTGGCGGAGGTCACCGGAACGGCGGGACACCCGGCGGGCACCGCCGGGGCCGCCGACAACGAAAAGCGGAGGTGGAGTCGGCCCGGGACACTTCGCGGCGCCCTCCGGCCGTCCCGGATCACGGTCCGACGACAGTCGGGTAGCGCTCGCACGAACGTGGAATATATCCGGCAGAACGTTGGCTTTCGGGCGGCGTTCATCATTTCATCGTTGCCGCTCCACCCCGTCTACCCTGAGAATTGGACCGTACCCGGAACCCGGTCCTTTCGACCAGGTCTTCGGCGTACGCAGGTACCCGCGCGCCCGTGGGTCGGGAAGGAGGATCGTGATCAACGGTATCGACCGAGGTCAGTATCCCCTCGCCCGGAGCTCGGCGCCCAGACGGGTGCTCGACCTGGAGACCTGGACGGCCTCGGGGATCCCGTTGCTCCGCGATCCGCGGGAGTTCGTGCTGGAACTGCACCAGCGCCACCTGCCCCAGCCCGGCACCGTCGTGGTCGCCGTCCTGGACGCACTGCACCGGCTGGTCGGCTCGGCCTCGTTCGCACCGCGGCCGCACCAGGAGGACGGCTGGCTCCACCGCAACGCGATCCTCGCGCACCTGCGCCAGGTCGTCCCGCACGACCTCCGCCTCCCGGCCCCGACCCGGACGGCCGTGCTGCTGCGCTGCCGGGAGGGCGCGGCCGGCTGGACGGAGCAGGACGGCGCCTGGATGTGGGCGCTCCAGGACGCGGCCACCCTGCACGGGCTGCGGTGCGGCGCGTACGTCGCGCTGACGCCGACGGGCTGGCAGATCCTCGGCGACGGACGGAGCGGACGCAATCCGCACGCGGGTTCGTGGGCGGAAGGACCCGTCCACACCGTGACGGAGCTGCCGCCGCGCTCGGCCCTGGACGGCCCGCGCGGCCAGCGGCCACTGCGGCAGGCGGCACCCGAGCGACCCCAGCGCGGGGAGCGGCCGCAGCGGCCCCGCCAGTCCGAGCACCCGTGGACACCCACCCGGGTCACGGCCATCGAGCAGGCGCGCCGCACCGGCACCCGCTGACCCGACCGGCGCCCTCTCGCCCGCGGCGGGACCCGCACCGACCCGGGCACCCAGGCCCCCGGATACCCGGAGCGCCCGGCTGACGGCTGACGGCTGACGGCTGACGGCTGACGACGGTGGGCTGCCAACC
This sequence comes from Kitasatospora sp. NPDC042419, assembly GCF_056437345.1. Classification (NCBI taxonomy): domain Bacteria; kingdom Bacillati; phylum Actinomycetota; class Actinomycetes; order Kitasatosporales; family Streptomycetaceae; genus Kitasatospora; species Kitasatospora sp. NPDC042419. The sequence continues at coordinate 52,672 of NZ_JBWKAW010000025.1, read as the reverse complement.
GACGACTGCCGGTGCCCGACCCGGGGCCTGACGACCGGCGACCCGGCGACCGGCCCGGAGCGCCGGGCACCGACCAGGCACGACCGGGCACGACCGGGCACGACCGGCCAGGCGGAAACACCGAGGCCCGGCACCAGCGGTACCGGGCCTCGACGGTCCAGAGGGTCTCAAGGGCAAGTGGGCTCAGGCGGGCAGCCGGCCGCCGGTCGGTGCTCCGGCACCCGCGAGGGCCGCCGGAGCGGGAGCGTCGCCACCGCAGACCACCAGCAGCGTCTCCGCGTGCTGGAGCGCCTTGGTGTGCGCGGCGGCGGCGTGGCCGGCCGAACCGCCGTTGACGACCAGCACGACCACCGGGCGGCGGGCCGGGCGGGTCAGGCCGGCGTCGGCGTAGAACACGTCACCGCCCTCGGTGAGCTGCGCCCAGTAGCGCTCCTCGCCGAAGGTGAGTTCGTGCTGCTGCCACGGGTGCGCCGCTCCGACCGTCAGCACCAGGATGTCGCCGGGGTCGCGGCCGGAGTCCAGCAGTCGGTCGACGGCCTCGTCGGCCCGGTCGAGGGCCTCCGCCGCCCCGGTGGCCGGCACGTGCCGGACCTCGACCGGTGCGGGCCGCGACGGCGGGCGCGGAGGGGTGGGCTTGGGGATCTGGTTCGGGCGCGGCGGCGGCCCCGGACGGTCCGCACGCGCGGGCGCCGGACGCGGCGGCACCGGACGCGGCGCCGCAGGGCGCGGGCCCGGCACCTTGGCCGGCGCGGGGGTGACGGCCGACGGTACGGCGGTGGTCGCGCCGCCGGTGGCAGGCGCGCGGAGGGCTTGTGCGTCCGACTCGCGGGGGCTGGGAACGCCGGGGCCCGGGAGGCTCTCGCTGATTTCCGGCTCCTCGGGGAAGACAGGCATACCCGGATATCTATCAAATGCCGGTCGGACGCGCACGGGCGCCCCACCCATTGGGCACCGCGAACCTCCGGACCCGCCCGCCGGCCCCTCCCGACGGACCGTCAGAAGCCGAGCGACAGCTGTTCGCCGACCGGCTCCGCCGAGCCCGCTCCGCCCGCTCCGGAAAGCGCCCGTTCCCGCTTCAGGTGGCGCCACTTGGGCAGTCCGTCCAGATATGCCCAGGAGAGGCGGTGGTGCTCGGTCGGCCCGAGCTCCTCCAGCGCGGCCCGGTGGACCGGGGACGGGTAGCCGGCGTTGTCGGCGAAGCCGTAGTCGGGGTGCGCCTCGCCCAGTTCGGCCATCAGGCCGTCGCGGTGGACCTTGGCGAGCACCGAGGCGGCCGACACGCAGATGCACGACTGGTCGCCCTTGATCACCGTGCGCACCCGCCACGGGCCGCCGAGGTAGTCGTGCTTGCCGTCCAGGATCACCGCGTCGGGCTCCACCGGCAGCGCCTCCAGCGCCCGGACGGCGGCGAGCCGCAGCGCGGCCGTCATCCCCAACTCGTCACACTCCAGCGCGGAGGCGTGACCGAGCGCGTACGCGGTGACCCAGTCGGCGAGCACGGGGGCGAGTGCCTCGCGGCGGAGTTCGGTGAGCAGCTTGGAGTCGGTCAGACCCTCCGGCGGCCTGCGCAGCCCGGTGACGGCCGCACCGACGGTCACCGGCCCGGCCCAGGCACCGCGCCCGACCTCGTCGAGGCCGACCACGACCTTGGCGCCGGCCCGCCGGAGCGAGCGCTCGACGGAGTGCGTCGGCGGGACGATGGGCATGGTGGAGTCCGTTCAGCTGGGCGGACTCCAGCGTATTCCACCCGCCGGGAGGCCCGGAACGGCCGGGACCGCCGGGCGCCACCCGGGCGCCCCGGCGCGGCCCGCCCGACCCCGACCCGCGACGCCCGCACCCGCACCCGAGCCCGAGTCCCCGACACCCGACCCCGAACCCCCGCCCCGGCGTCCGACCCGAGCCCTGCCCCGGCCACGCCGTGAACCCCGCCCCCCGACGTCCTCCCTCTCAGCTCCGCATCAGCGGGACCAGGACCTCGTCCACCAGCTCGGTCGCGAACTCCGGGCCCACCTGCCCGCCGCAGATCTTGACCCGGTACAGCAGCATCGCCGGCGCCAGGTCGGCGACCATCGGGGTGACGGCACCGGGCCGGACGTCGCCGCGTTCGGCGCCGCGCCGGAGGATGTCCAGGATGACCTCCTTGGTCGGCTCGATCACCCGCTGGGCCATGAAGTCCTTGAACAGTTCGGCCTGTTCCTGATCCAGCTCGGCCATCAGCGCGTGCATCGCCCCACCCGAGCGGGAGTGGACGACGGCCGCGAAGCTCTCGACGAGGTGGAGCAGTTCGTCACGGGCGGACCCGAGGTCCGGTGTGTCGGAGGGGCGTGGCAGAGTGGAGTCCAGGGCGTCGATGACCAGTTCGACCTTGGACGCCCACCGCCGGTACAGCGCGGCCTTCCCGGTCCGGGCGGCACCGGCGACCCCCTCCATCGTCAGCCGCGCGAATCCGCCGGAGGTGAGCTGGTCGAGCGTCGCTTCGAAGATCGCGGCCTCCAGCTCCTTCCCCCGCCGTCGCACCGGTCGGCGCAGGACCTCGGCCGCGACCCGCACGGGGCATGGCCCCGGGGCGGCCTCGGCCACCCGCTCCGCCGGTCGGTCGACTACCCGGTCGACCGTCCGGCCGACCGACCGGTCCGTCGCCTGGCGCCGCACCAACTGATCCATTGTCACCAGCCCTAAGGAACGCTTGCGTTCATAATCTCGCCCACGATATCGTCCACAGTAGTGAACGATTCCGTTCCTTCATAGTCCGCGGGACGCCGTCGGACCGTGCCGGACCCCGGGTCCGAAGTATACGAAGCAATAGCCAGCAGGGGGCATCAACTTGGCTATCTCCGACACACTCAGCAAGAACTCCCCAGCGCAGGGCCGCCAGGGGCGCAACAAGAACCTCACCCTGACCGTCATCGCGGCCTCGCAGCTGATGGTGGTGCTCGACGCCACCATCGTGAACATCGCCCTGCCGCAGATCAGGGACGTGCTGAACTTCTCCACCACCAACCTGTCGTGGGTGATCAACGCCTACACGCTGACCTTCGGCGGCCTGTTGCTGCTCGGCGGCCGCGCGGGCGACATCCTCGGCCGGCGCCGGGTCTTCATAGCCGGCACGCTCCTGTTCGGATTCGCCTCGCTGCTCGGCGGGTTCGCGCAGGACGGCGGCATGCTGCTGGCCGCCCGCGCGCTCCAGGGCATCGGCGGCGCGATCTGTTCACCGACGGCGTTCGCACTGATCGCCACCAACTTCGACGAAGGCCCCGAACGCAACAAGGCATTCGGGGTCTTTTCGGCGGTGGCCGGATCCGGCGCCGCGATCGGCCTGCTGGCCGGCGGCGTGCTCACCGAGTACCTGGACTGGCGCTGGGTCTTCTTCGTCAACGTGCCGATCGCCATCCTGATCGCCGTCGCCGCACCGCGCCACATCGCCGAGTCCGAGCGCCACGAGGGCCGTTTCGACCTTCCCGGCGCGCTCACCTCGACGCTCGGCCTGGTCGGCCTGGTCTACGGCTTCATCCGCGCCGCCTCGGACGGCTGGACCGACCCGCTGACGCTCGGCTCGTTCGCGGCCGGCGTGGTGCTGATGGCCGCGTTCCTCGTCATCGAGACCCGGACCGCGCAGCCGATCACCCCGCTGAAGCTGTTCGCCGACCGGAACCGCACCGGCGGCCTGGTGATGATGCTCTGCCTGGCCGCGGCCATGTTCGGCATCTTCTTCTACATCACGCTCTTCGTGCAGGGCCCGCTCGGCTACAGCCCGCTGAAGTCCGGCTTCGCCTTCCTGCCGATCAGCGCGTCCATCATCGTGGCCGCCCAGCTCGCCTCCAGCCTGCAGGTCAAGTACGGCCCCAAGCCGTTCATGGCCGGCGGTTCGCTGCTGGTCACCATCGGGCTCACCTGGCTGACCTTCATGGACGCGGACAGCGGCTACCTGGATGGTGTGCTCGGCCCCACGGTGATCTTCGGCTTCGGCATGGGCCTGGTGTTCGTCCCGGTGATGCTGCTCGCCGTCGCGGGCGTCGCCGGGGACGAGACCGGAGCCGCCTCCGGTCTGCTCAACTCGATGCAGCAGATCGGTGGTTCGCTCGGCCTGTCGATCCTGACCACGGTGTTCGCGCACTACGCGACCGCCGAGGCCAAGGTCCAGCTGCCCGGCTTCATGGCCACGGCCACGCCGGAGCAGAAGGCCTGGCTACTGGAGAAGCAGGAGTTCCCGCAGGGCACCGGCGCGGCCAACGAGGTGCTCGTGCAGGGCATCTCGCACGGCTTCATCGCGGGTGCCGCCCTGGCGTTCCTCGCGCTGCTGGTCGCGGCCTTCGTCGTCAAGGCCAAGGCCTCCGACCTGCCGTCGGACGCCGCCGGCGTCGCGGTGCACTGAGCGCGACGCACCACGCACCACGCACCGAGTGCGCCGCGCACTGAACACGGCACACCTGGAGCACCACGCACCGAGTGACCGCCGGACGTGAGGGCCGGCCGGGAGCAGCACGCTCCCGGCCGGCCCTCACGCTTCCCCCGACACCCCTTCCCCCGACGCCCCGCTTCCCCCGACGCCCTCGCGGCCGCACGCGGCCCGGGGCTCAGCGCTCGGCGATGTAGCTGTCGCCGAACAGCCCCAGCCGCGCGCACGCGCCGTCGCGCTCGGACCAGCCGGCCGCCGGCGGACGCTCGGCGAGGATCCGCCGGGCCCGGGACTCGGCCAGGCTGGTGGCGTACCAGGGCGCCGAGCCGTTTGCCGGCCCGTACACGAAGGCGTCCAGCGCGCAGGTCCGGTAGTCGCCCGGCAGCCGGTCCAGGGCCGGGACGGCGTCGAGCGAGAGGCTCCGGACGTTGCGCAGGTCGATCTGCCCGGTCCGCTCGAAGCGGGCGACGTTCTGTTCGGCGACGATCGCGTCCGGGCCCATCAGCCCGTACACCGCGGCGGCCACCGCCGCGCTGAGCACCGCCGCGCGCGGCAGCCAGGCCGTCGAGCGGGTGAGCCCGGCCGCGACGAGGAGCAGGAAGACGACGCCCAGCCAGACCTCGACCACCAGCACCCAGAGCCGCAGCGCGGTCAGCCCGGAGGCGTCCACGTAGAACCACATCCGACCGAGCGCGGAGGCGACCACGGTCAGGGTGAGCAGGCAGAGCGCGCCGAGCAGCAGCCGCGCCAGCCGGCGGTCGCCCTCCGTCCCCCGCGGCGCCCAGCGCTTGGCGAGGGCGACCACGAACAGGGTCAGCACGGTGACCACCAGCAGCTGCCAGAAGCCCTGCCGCGCGTACTCGGAGCGGCTCATCCCGGTGGTCGCGGTGATCGAGTCCCGGCCGCCGAGCACCACCACGGCCTGGACCACCGCGAAGGCGCCGAACATCAGGTTGAGCGCGACCAGCGGCACCGCCCACTCCACCCGGCCCCGTGCGCGGCCCGGACGGACCACCGTGCGGTCCCAGCGCCGGGGGCCGGCGGCGATCCGGGCGAAGCCCAGCGCGGTCGCCAGGCCGATGACGAAGAGCACGAGACGGAGCGGGAGTTCACCGAGGTCGACGCTGGGCGTGAGGCTCTCGAAGACACCGGCCATGGCCGCGTCGGCGCTGGCGAAGAGCGCTCCGAAGACGGTCAGCAGGACGCCGGCCACCAGCACCGCCTTGACCACCGGCACCACCGTGCCCCGGCCCGCCGCTCCGCGGCCGCGCAGAGCGCCGAGGGCCCAGCGCAGACCGGGCACGAGGTTCCAGAGCAGTCCGGGCAGGGCCAGCAGGACGCCGGCCCAGCGGCGTCCGCCGTGCAGTGCGAGGGAGGCGAGGCCCAGCGCGCAGACCGTGGACAGCACGACCGGCCAGCCGGCTTCGTGCAGGGCGGGCACCGTGAGCAGGGCGGTCGCGAGTGCGCTCCACAGGACGGTCCAGCCGCGCAGCCTCCGGTCGGCCGCACGGGCGGCGAGCCCGGCGCCGACGGCGGTGAGCGCGGCGCAGAGCAGCAGGTTGACGCCGAGCCCGTCGCCGAACAGCCAGGTCGTCAGCAGGCCGGTCAGCAGTGCGACCGGCAGCACCAGGCCGGTGGGCGGCGCCTTCCGGTCGGGGTCGCTGGGCCGCAGCCACTGGAACGGCTGCGGCGCCGGTGTGCCGGGCGCCCGGTAGGGGCCGGCGCCGTACGGAACCGCGCCCGCCGCAGGGCCGAAACCGGCCGGGGCGGGGCCCGGCGCAGGGCCGAAGCCGGCGCCGGATCCTGCAGGTCCTGCACCGGATCCGGCACCGGGACCGGCACCGGATCCTGCACCCGGACCGGACGGTGCTCCGTCCGGGGCGGGCGTGGTGTGTCCGGACATGGGTTCCCCCTCAGTGGTCGGGCGGGCACGCGGAAGCCGCCCTCGGGGCGGTCCGCCGACCGGCGCGGCAGCACGGGGCGTGCGGCGCCGACGGGCACGCGGAACCACACCGGTGAAGGCACCGGGCACCACGGCCGAAGCCGACTGTAGACCATTCTGAACAGGTTCAAAAACACCGGACCCGGCTCTGTCGCAAGCCTGTGACAGAGCCGGGTCCGGTGTCGCGGGACCGCGTATGAGCGCCGGTCAGCCCCTCGGCGGAGCCCGCCGTCAGACCGCCGGGCTCGCCCCTCGGAGGCGCCGACGCGGCCCTCGGAGGAACCCTCCGGGAGCCCGCCGTCAGCCCGCCGGACGCGCCCCTCGCCCGGCGCCTCGCACCCTCGCGCCCCCGCGTCCCCGTACCCCAGCGCCCCCGCGCCTCCGCGCCCTCAGTACGTCCCGTACAGCGAGTACTGGAACGAGTCCCTCACCGCGGGCCCGAAGTCCGCCGGCCACGTCCCGAACGGCACCACCGTGTTGCTGTACGCGCCCTGCCCGCCCCCGCCGGTCGAGTAGTTCATGTTGTTCACCGTGGCGCTCGTCCCGTTGCTGTTGTAGACGAACCAGTAGGACGTGCGGGCGCTCAGCGTGAGGTCCACGGCCAGCGAGTTCCAGGCGTTGGCGGTGAGCGTGCCGCTCCCGGTCGCCGCGACCAGCGTCCCCGGCGAACCGCCCGCGTCCGTGTAGACGGCCAGCTGGTAGCGGTTGTTGGGCGCCGCGCCGACCGGGCCGACGTGCACGCTCAGCGAGGTCAGCACCACCGGGGAGGCCCCGGTCGTCACCTTGCTGCCGTTCAGGTGGTTGGAGTCGGTGTCGTCGATCAGCGAGCCCACCGCGGTGTTGCCGATCGTCCGCGGCTCCGCTCCCCCGGTGGTGAACGAGAACGCGTACGGGCCGGCCTGCGCGTTGCCCGAGTTGTCCCGCACGCCCTGGACCGTCGCGGTGTACCCGGTGGTCGGCGCGAGCGGGGCGCCCGGGGTGAGGACCACGCCGTTGGCCGCCGGGTCGTAGGCCACCGTGCCCGCGACGGCCGCACCGCCCGCGGTGGTGCGCAGGGTCACGGCGGAGGCGGTCACGCTCGCCGGGTCCAACGGCTCGCCGAAGGAGAACCGGACCGCCGTACCGGGCGCCACGCCGGTCGCCCCGCCGGCCGGGGTGGTCCCGGTGACCGCCGGCGCGGTGGTGTCGCGGCCGTAGCTCGCGGCGTACGAGCCCACCGCGCCGTCGAAGAACGCGTACGCCACGCCCTTGACCGTCTCGATCCGGTACGGCAGCGAGCGGCCGCCCGAGGTGATGCCGGTCAGCGTGCCGGCGGCCGCGTCGACCGGCAGCATCGCGCGCAGCCCGGTGGCCCCGCCGGTGATGTCGAAGGTGAGCGTGCTCCCGTTCCAGGCCAGCCGGGAGAAGGCCGAGCCGTTGCGGGCGTCCAGCCAGGTGAGCATCTGCCGGCCGGAGACCACCGGGACGCCGCGTGCCTTGGCGGCGGCGATGATCGCGTCCGAGGCCGCGGAGGCGGCGAAGTCGGTGTGGATGTTGGCGGTCAGCGCCGCGTAGTAGCCCTTGGCGCCGTACGCGGAGTCGAGCAGGGTGGTGACGGTGCCCGGGTAGGACTGGCCGGACTCGTCGGTGAGCTGGGTGGTGGCCTGGTACTCGTCGATCACGCTGCCGTCGGCGTCGGCGAAACGCATGATCTGCGCGGTGCCGTTGAAGTAGCCCGGCCGGTCCCTGGTGAACTCGGCCGGGTAGAAGTAGTAGTCGGTGTCCAGCCGGATCCCGTTGGCCAGCTTGGTCTTCGCCTGGGTGGCCCAGTCGTCCCACTCCACGCAGTGCGTGCGGCTGCTCGAAGGGGTGGGCAGGGCGGGGTACTTGGCCCGCCACTCGGCCAACTGGTCCCGGTAGAAGCCCTGCAGGGCGGCGGTCGTGCCCCAGGGGCGGCAGTTCGTGGTGACGTGCACGCCGACCTCGAAGCCCTGGTCGCTGTAGGCCTTGGCCTGGGCCGGGGTGAGCGGGTCGTCGGTGTAGATGTACGAGGAGCCCCGGACGCACTCCCAGGCGGCGACCGAGCAGCCCGGCGGGCTCTGCGCGAGGTAGCCGTCCCAGCGGCCGGCCGTGCCCCCGACGCCGTGGTCGTCGCCGGTCATCACCACGACGGCCTTGACGTCCCGGGGGAAGTACCAGAACCGGGGCAGCGGCTTGGCCGTGGACTCCAGCCGGGTGAGCAGGTTGGCGAGCAGCCGCTGCTGCTCGTCGGCGATCGGGATCAGCGCCTTGTCGAGGTCGTTCCAGTCCGGCTGCCCGTCGGCGCCGAAGAACATCTCGCCGGCCTCGTAGCCGTCGACGCCGTCGCGCTGCTGGCCGGCCCAGGCGATGTTGCCCTGGCGGGTCCGCACCACCGACTTGGCGAGGTCGTAGCTGAACGCGGCGGCCCGTCCGCTGCCGGCGGTGCGCAGGGTGACCGCCGGATTGGCGGTGGCGGTGGCGGCGTCGCTGTACAGGGTGGCGACGGCGGTGGCGCCGTTCAGCGTGTAGAGGTCGGCCGCACCGTGGTAGCCCATGGTGTCGCCGGTTATCCCGGTGCCGGGCGGGGCGGCGGTGTCCACCTTGAGGTAGGCGTCGGAGCGGGTGCCGGTGGCCGGGGTGAGACCGAACAGCGGCGCGAGCTGACGGTCCGGACGCATCGCGACCAGCCGTCCGCCGCCGTTGGTCCAGGTGGTGAACAGGCTCGCCTGGGCGGCGGTGAGCGGCGTCTCGCCGAGCAGCACCACGTCGGCGGCGGCGAGCACCTGGGAGGTGACGGCGGAGATGTCGACCTGGCGGTAGGCGTTGAGGCCCTCCGCCTTGAGGATCTCGGCCAGGTACCCCGTGTACGGGTTGGCCTGGTTGGTGACCAGCAGGACCGGGCCCTCCGCGCCCGGGCCGGCGCCCGGGGCCGGGGGCGGCGGGGTGGCGTCGGCGGTGTAGGTCGCGTAGATCGAGAAGCTCAGGCTACTGGAGGTGACCGCGCCCACGTCGGACGGCCAACTGCTGAACGTCTGGCCGCCGTTGCCGTACACGCTGGTGCCGCCCGGGCTGTACCGCAGGTTGTTGACCGCCGAGTTGGTCCCGTTGGTGTTGTAGGCCAGCCAGTACGGGGTGCTGGCGGTCAGGGGGGCCGTCAGCGGGACGGTGTTCCAGGCGTGGGCGGTGAGGGTCGCGGTGGCGCTGCTCGCCAGCAGCCCGCCCGGGCTGCCGCCGTTGTCCCGGTAGATCGCCACCTGGTAGCGGTTGGCGGGCGCCGCGTCCACCGCGTCCACGTAGACCGACAGGGCGGTGACCGTGCCGCCCGCCGAACCGGTCACGTAGCGCGAGGCGTTGAGGTAGTGGGAGTCCGCGGAGTCGGTGGCCGTACCGACCTCGGTGTTGCCGAGCGTCGTCGTGGCGGTCGCCCCGGGGTCGGCCGCCGCCGGGGCGGCCCCCGGTCCGGAGACCAGCGCCGCCGCCGTGACCAGGGCCGCGAGCAGGCCCCCGGCTCTCCACCGCCACCGCCGGTCCGCGCGTGTGCCTGCGTCTGCCATGACCGCCCCCCTGTGTCACCTCGGCCGACTGCCGTTAACGGTGTACCGGCTCCGTGCCGACCGTGTCCACGAAGCCGACACATTCGGCGTGATTCGTGACGCCCCCGCTCCTGCCGGCCACGGGGGCGTCCGGCGGACCGGCCATCGTCCGACCCGCCCCGCGGACCTGCCCCTCGACCGGGGCCCGCGGGCCTACCCCTTGACCGACCCGGCCAGCAGACCGCGGACGAAGTACCGCTGGAGGGCGAAGAACACCCCCAGCGGGATCACGATCGACAGGAACGCCCCGGCGGTGAGCAGCTCCCAGCGCCCGCCGAACGAGCCGGAGAGCTGCGCCAGCCGGACCGTCATCGGCGCGACCTCGGGCGTGCCCCCGGCGAAGGTCAGCGCGACCAGCAGGTCGTTCCAGACCCAGAGGAACTGGAAGATCGCGAACGAGGCCAGCGCCGGCGTGCAGAGCGGCAGCACGATCGAACGGAAGATCTTGAAGTGCGAGGCGCCGTCCACCACCGCCGCCTCCATCAGGTCGCGCGGCAGCTGGGCGATGAAGTTGTGCAGCAGGAAGATCGCCAGCGGTAGCGCGAACATCGTGTGCGCCAGCCAGACCGGCGCGTAGGTGCCCTTGAGTTCCAGCGCCGGGACCAGCGTCAGCGAGCCCAGGTGCGCGCCCCCGGAGAACAGCTGGAGCAGTGGGATCAGCGCCATCTGGAGCGGCACCACCTGGATCGCGAACACCACGAAGAACACCGTGTCGCTGCCCCGGAACCGCACCCACGCCAGCGCGTACGCGGCCATCGCCGCCAGCACCAGCGGGAAGAGGGTGGCCGGGACGCTGATCGCCAGCGAGTTCACCAGGAACGGCATCAGACCGGTCGAGACGCCGGAGCCGCCCTCGAACAGCACCGTGTGGTAGTTGTCCAGGCCGAGGTCCGGGTGGAGGAGGACGTTCCACCAGCCGTCGGCGGTGACGTCCTTCTTGGGCCGGAGCGAGGTCGCCAGCAGCCCCAGGGTGGGGACGGTCCAGAGCACCGTCACCACGATCACGAACACCGAGGCGAGCGGGGTCGAGAAGGACTTCCGGACGGGGCCGCCGTCACGCCGTACGCTCATCGCACCCCACGCTCCTTCCGCAGCTGGACGATGTTGTAGGCCACCAGGGGCAGCACCGCGAGGAAGAGGATCACCGCGAGCGCACTGCCCCGCCCGGTGTTGAACTGCACGAAGGACTGCGAGTACATCTCGTTGGCCAGCACCTGGGTGCCGAAGTTGCCGCCGGTCATGGTGCGGACGATGTCGAAGGCCTTCAACGTGGTGATCATGACGGTGGTGAGCACGACCACCACCGTGGTGCGGATCATCGGCACCGTGACGTACCAGAACAGCCGCACCCCGCCGGCGCCGTCCAGCCGGGCCGCCTCGGTGACCTCGTCCGGGATCGCCTTGATCGCCGCCGACAGCACCACCATCGCGAAGCCCGTCTGCACCCAGACCATCACGGCCATCAGCAGGAAGGTGTTGAGCGGCTGGGCGAGCATCCAGTTCGGCGGGTGCTCCCAGCCCAGCGTGATGGCGACCTGGCTCAGCAGGCCGATCTGCTGCTGCGAGGCGTCCCGGGACTCGTAGACGAACTTGAAGATGATCGACGCGCCGACCAGCGAGATCGCCATCGGCATGAAGATCAGCGACTTGTACACCGCCTGGCCGCGCATCCGGTCCACCAGCAGCGCCAGCACCAGACCGAGCCCGGTGGCCGCCAGCGGCGCGATCACCAGCCAGAGCAGCGTGTTGACCAGCACCTCGCGCACCGAATCGGTGGTGAACGCCCAGCCGAAGTTCTCACCGCCGACGAACCGGCTGCTGTCGTCGTCGTAGAGGCTCAGCCAGACGGTGCGGACCAGCGGCGCGACCAGGCCGACCAGCAGCAGCAACACCGCCGGGCCCAGGAAGACGGCGACGGTCAGCGGACGGGCGATCCGGCCGGAGGCGCGGCCGGCGACCAGGAAGACCAGCAGCAGGATGCCGAGGAAGCCGGCGATCGCGCCGAAGCCGTTGCCGAACTTGACCACCGCGTCGCCCCAGGCGCCGGCGGCGAGTGCGGAGGCGGAGAGGGACATGACTGGGCGTCCTTTCCCTGCGGACGGCGGAGGAGGGGGAGCGGAGGGGCCGGGCAGGACGCCCGCGGACCACGGAGGCGCGGGGCCACCGCGGAGGGCGACGGCCGGAAGGACCGGAAGGACCGGAAGGACCGGAACTGCCGGAAGGAGGGGACGGGCGGTGCGGGTGGGTGGCCCCGCACCGCCCTCGACAGGTGGTCCTCCGGCGCCGTCCGGGCCGCTACTGCGGCCAGGCGGCGTCGATGTCGGCGGCGGTCTTCTGGATCGACTGCCCCTCGGCGAACCAGGCGGTGAGCGACTTCCACTCCTGCCCGGCGCCGACCGCGGCCGGCATCAGGTCCGACCCGTCGAAGCGGAACGTCGCCGCCGGGTCGGTCAGCGCGTCCGCGGACAGCCGGTCGATCGGGTCGGTGTACAGGCCCTTGTCCACGCCCTGGTTGGCGGAGACCCAGCCGGTGGCCGTCCGCACCCGGCTGCTCGCCCACTCGGCGCTGGAGAGGTAGTTCTGCACCGCCTGCACCTCGGGCCGGCTCGCGAACGCGGTGAGGAACTCCCCGCCGCCCTCGACCGGGTTGGGCACCGACGGGTTCACCGCCGGCAACCGGAAGGCGAAGATGTCGCCGTCCTCGCCGATCTTCGTCTCCTTCGGCCACTGCGCCTTGTAGAACGAGGCCTGCTGGAGCATGAAGCACTTGCCGGTCAGGATCGGCGCGCCCGCGTCCTGGAAGGTGGTGGTCGCGATCGACTTCACGTCACCGTAGCCGCCGTTGACCCAGGCCGGGTTCTGCATCCAGTCGGCGACCGTCTTCATGGCCGCGGCGATCTTCGGGTCGGAGAACTTCACCTGGTGGCCGACCCACTGGTCGTACACCTCACCGCCGTACGAGCCGAGCACCACCTCCTCCAGCCAGTCGGTCGCGGGCCAGCCGGTGGCCGTCCCGGAGCCGATCCCGCCGCACCACGGCTTGCCGCCGCCGGCCTTGGCGATCCGCTCGCTGAGCGCCATCAGGTCGGCCCAGGTCTTCGGGACCTCGTAGCCGGCCTGCTTGAACGCCTTCGGCGAGTACCAGACCAGGGACTTCATGTTGGCGCTCATCGGCGCGGCGTAGAAGGTGCCGTTGACCGAGCCGTAGGTCTTCCAGACCGGGCTCCACTTCTCCTGGTTCTCCACGGTCCGCTGCGGCGGCTTGGCCACCTTGCCGCTCTTGACCATCTGCGCCAGCAGACCGGGCTGCGGGATGATCGCGAAGTCCGGGGCGTTGCCGCCGCTCACCCGGACGGGCAGCTGCGACTCGAAGTCGTTGGTGCCCTCGTAGCTGATCCGGATGCCGGTGCAGGAGGCGAACTCGGCCCAGGACTTCTCCAGGTTGTCGGACTCGGGGCTGAGGATCGACGCGAAGACCGTCACCGTCTTGCCCGAATGGCCGGCGTACGGCTGGTACTTGGCGCAGTCACCGGACAGGGTCTGACCCCCGCCTCCGGAGTCGCCGTCCGAACTGCCGGAGCTGTTGGAGCAGGCCGCGGTCAGCGCCGCCGCGGCCAGCAGGGCCGGCAGGGCGAGCAGACGGCGGCGGGCATGCGTGGACGGCACGGTCGGGGTGGGGGTCAATGCGGTCCTCCTCGCCAGGGCGTGGAACGCTCGGCAAAACGACAGAACGACATTGCGCTGTACCGGAGATCGACGTTCGACATGGACGCGGCGGCCGGCCGATCTGACGACGTTAACCCAGCCGCCACGCGCCGCCAAGGTCCCCGCGCGGCCTTCACCACCACGTGCCCCAGTTGTGACCCGGCCGCACCGGACGCACACACCACCCGCCCCGGAACACCGGCCACCCCCTCGGCCCGGGCGCGCACGACGACGGCCCCGCCCGGAACGGACGGGGCCGAGGCCTGCGTGACGAATCGTCAGAACAGCCTGACCGGAATCTCCTTGAGCGCGTTCACCACCAGCGACCCGCTGGGCCTCAGCTCCGCGTCCGGCACCTCCAGCGCCAGCCCCGGGAACCGCTCGAACAGCGCCGGCAGCGCGACCCCCGCCTCCAGCCGGGCCAGCGGCGACCCCGGGCACACATGCGGGCCGTGGCCGAAGGACAGATGCCGGATCGGGTCCCGGGTGACGTCGAACAGCTCCGCCGTCACCCCGTGCTGGAGCGGGTCCCGGCCGATCGCGTTGTACGAGATCAGCACCGGCTCGCCCTTCGGGATCACCGTGTCCCCCACCGGAACGTCCTCGGCCGCGAACCGGAACAGGAAGTTGCTGGTCGGCGGCGTCCAGCGGAGCGACTCCTCGACCACCGCGTCCCAGCCGACCTCGCCCGCCCGCACCAGCGCCAGCTGGTCCGGGTGGGCCAGCAGCGCCCGCACCGCGTTGCCGATCAGGTTGACCGTGGTCTCGTGACCCGCCGCGATGATCACCCGCAGGGTGGCCGCCGCCTCCGCGTCGGTCAGCGCCCCGCCCTCGGTGTCCGCCAGCAGCAGCACACTGGCCAGGTCGTCACCGGGCGCCGAACGGCGCTGCGCCACCAGGCCGTTGACGAAGGCGTTCAGACCGGCGATGGTCGCCTGGATACCCTCCGGGTTCGGCCGGGCGCCGAAGAACCGCTCGTACAGGTCGCGCAGGAGCGCGTGCTCGGACTCCGGCACGCCGAGCAGCGAGCAGATCACCGTCATCGGCAGCGGGAAGGCGAACGCCGACTTGAGGTCCACCACCGGCTCCCCCGCCGCCAGCGTGTCCAGCAGACCGCTCGTGATCGCCTCGACCTGCGGACGCATCAGCTCCACCCGGCGCGGCGTGAACGCCTGCGCCACCAGCGCACGCAGCCGCCGGTGCTCGGCACCGTCGGTGGTCACCATGCTCGGGCCGGGCACGGCCAGCCCGATCAGCGGCCAGGTCTTCGGCACCTCTCCGCGCTGGTACGCCGCCCAGTGCGCGGCGTCCTTGACCAGCCGGGCGTCGGTCAGCAGGTCACGGGCGGCCGCGTGCTGCGTCACCGCCCAGGCGGCGACACCGCCGGGCAGCTCCACCGGCACCGCCGGGCCGGCGGCCCGCAGCAGCGCGCCCTCGGCGGCGTTGTCGCGCGCCAGCGGGTCGAGGACGATCCGGGCGGGAGCGATCCCGGCGGGGCCGGTCGGGGCGGGAACGATCGGGGCGGGGCCGGTCATCGGTGACAACTCTCCTTCGGTTCTGGTCCTGCTACACAACGACGGGTCTCAGCCCGCGTACCCCGGGGTGTACGACACCGGCAGCGCCACCAGCCCGCGCACCCACGCCGACGGCCGCCACACCAGCGCGTGCTCGGCCACCGCCAGCCGCAGGTCCGGCAGCCGGTCCAGCAGCACCTCGACCGCCGTCGTCGCGATCACCTCGGCCGCCTCCTGCGCCGGGAACGGACAGCCGTGCTCGCCGTACGAGTAGCTCAGGTACGCCCGGTTGCCCTCGGCCGGACGGCCGTCCGCCTGCCGCACCGACGGGTCCGCGTTCGCCCCGGCGAAGCCGAGCAGCACCATGTCCCCGGCGGCGATCCGCTGCCCGCCCAGCCGGGTGTCCCGGGTCGCCCAGCGCCCGGCGAAGATCTGCGTCGGGGTGTCCTCCCAGAGCGCCTCGTTCAGCGCCTGGCTGATGCTGCGCCGGCCGCCGGAGAGCGAGGCGGCGAACCGCTCGTCGGTCAGCATCAGCCGCAGCGCGTTGGAGATCCAGTACGAGGTCGGCTGGTGGCCGGCGATCAGCAGCACCCGCAGGTCCCGCATGACCTCCTCGTGGTCCAGGCCCGCCGGGTGCGCCAGCATCCGCGAGGCGATGTCGTCGCCCGGGTGCACGGCCTTCTCCTGGACCAGCTCCAGCATGGTGGCGAGCAGCCGCTGCGCGCCGGCCGGCGCGTCCGGACCGCCGTCCAGCATGGCGAGCAGGCCCTCGATCAGGACCGGCGCCTGCTCCTCGCTCAGCCCGAGCACCCGGCAGAGCACCAGCAGCGGCAGCCGGTGCGCGTACTCGGCGACCAGGTCGGCCTCGCCGCGGCCGGCGAACCCGTCGATCAGCCGGTCCGCGAGCTCCTCGCAGTGCTTGCGCAGCTCGTACGGGTCGACGGCGGCCAGCGCGTCGGTGACCGCCCGGGAGCGGCGGACGTGCTCCTCGCCCTCGGCGTACAGGATCGACGGCACCGGGGCCATCATCGGCTTGAGCGGCCAGTCCTCCGGGACGGTCGCCCAACCGGTCCAGCGGGTCGAGTCCCGGCCGAACAGCTGCGGCTGACCGGTCACCAGCTGCAGCTCGCGGTAGCCGATCACCAGCCAGGCCGGGACCCCGCCGGCCAGCTCGACCGGCGCGACCGGGCCGTGCACGGACCGGAGCTCACGGTAGAGCTGGGCCGGGTCGGTCTGGAAGCGCGGCCCGTACAGCGGGGTGGCGCCGGCGTGCGCGGGGCAGCCCGGCGGCGGGGTGGCGGCGGGCTCGGTCACGGGGTGCTCTCCTCATAGACGGTGGCGGCGGCAGCGGCGCGCGGGCCCGCCGCCTCGGCCTCGGCCCGGGCGGCCAGGTGGCGGACCAGCTCGATCAGCACCCGCTTGCCGGACGCCCGGTCGCGGGCGTCGCAGTCCACCAGCGGCACCTCGGGCGGCAGGTCGAGCGCCTCGCGGACCTGCTCCAGGGTGTGGGTCGGCTCGCCGAAGTTGTTTCGGGCGACGATGAACGGCGTGCCGTGGTGCTCCAGCCGGTCGATGGCGTACCAGGAGTCCGCCAGCCGCCGGGTGTCCACCAGGACGACCGCGCCGAGGGCGCCGCTGAACAGCCGGTCCCAGAGGAACCAGAACCGCTCCTGGCCCGGCGCGCCGAACAGGTACAGCACCTGGCTGGCGGAGAGCGTGATCCGGCCGAAGTCGAACGCGACGGTGGTGGACCGCTTGCCCCAGGCGCCCGAGGGGTCGTCGATCCCCTCGCCCGCCTTGGTCATGGTCTCCTCGGTGTTCAGCGGGCGGATCTCGCTGACCGAGCCGACCAGGGTGGTCTTGCCCACGCCGAAGCCGCCGACCACGACGATCTTGAACGCGTTGTCGGCGGTGCGGCGCAGCGGCGTCCGGCGGGCCGGCCGGGTGTCGGGGACCGCGGCCGGGGCCGGGAGCCCGGACTCGGCCGGGACCGCGTCCGGGGCCCCGTCAAGGGCCGGAGCCACGGCGCCGTCCGGGCCCTCAGAGCTGTTGGAGTCCATGCAACACCTGCTTCAGCGTGTCGAGATCGGGCAGCCGGGCCTTGTTCGGCGCGAACCGGGGGTGGCGGGCGGTGACCGCCCCGGCCTCCAGGAGGTCGCCGAGGAGGATCTTCACCACCGACACCGGCAGGGCCAGTTCGGCGGCGACCTCCACCACCGCGGTCGGCGCCTCGCACATCCGCAGGATGCGCACGTGCTCCGACTGCATGCCCGGAGCCGGCTCGCGCTCGGCGACGATCAGGGTGACCAGGTCGAAGGCGTTCTCCGGGGCCCGGCTGCGGCCGCGGGTGATGGTGTACAGGCGGTCCGGGTCGTCGTCCCGGCCCGGCAGGGCCGGCCGCCCGTCGGTGCTCCCCCCGCGCTCGCTCATGCCCGGGCGCTCTCACGGGTCGCGGCGTCCCCCGACCCGCCGGCCGGCTCGCCGTCCGCCCCGGCGTCGTCCCGGGCCGGGGCGCTGAGGTGGACGCCGATCTGCTCGATCAGACCGTGCATGTTGTGACCGACCACGCCCACGTCCGCGTCCTCGTCGGTCACCACGGCCAGGTGGGCGCCCTCGCCGGCCGCCACGATGCAGAGGACGCCGCCGTGGAACTCGGTCATCGACTGCCGCACGCCACCGCTGCCGTCGCCGAACTCGATGGAGGCGCCGTGCGCCAGGCTCTGCAGTCCGGAGGCGATGGCGGCCAGCTGGTCGGCCTGGTCGGCGCTCAGCCCGGAGGTGTGGCAGAGCTTGAGGCCGTCGGCGGAGAGCACCAGGGCGTGCCGGGTGCCGGGGGTGGCGGTCAGCAGGTTTTCCAACAGCCAGTCGAGGTCACGGTCGGTGGCGCTGCTCATCAGGAGTCCTTCTCGGTGACGGGGGAAGCGTCGGACGTGGTCGTGGACGTGGTCGCGTCCGTGTCCGTGGTCGGCGCGTCGGTGCCCGTGGTCGGCACGTCGGCGCCCTTGGCCTGCTGAGCGGCCCGGCGGAACGCGCCGAACCGGGCGGCGGCGCTCGCCGCGTCGGTGCGGGCGGGCCGCTCGGCGGGCTCGGCCGCGGGGGCGGCCGAGGTCAGCGTCTGGCCCCGGCGGCGCTGCGGCAGGCCGCTGTCGGTGACCGGGACCGGGGCGTGGGCCGGCCGCGGTTCCGGGATCGCCGCGGCCACGGACGCGGCCGGAGCCGGCGGGACGGCGGGTGCGGCTGCGGGGCTCGTGAGCGCCGGGCCGGCGAGCGCGGGGGCGGCGAGCGCCGGGCGCGCGGGGGTGAGCGCGGGGCGCGG
Organism: Kitasatospora sp. NPDC042419; assembly: GCF_056437345.1. Lineage (NCBI taxonomy): Bacteria > Bacillati > Actinomycetota > Actinomycetes > Kitasatosporales > Streptomycetaceae > Kitasatospora > Kitasatospora sp. NPDC042419. The sequence goes on along the minus strand of NZ_JBWKAW010000025.1, from coordinate 34,206 downwards.
GACGGCCGCGGCGATCTGCTCGGTGACGACGGGCGCCGGTACGGGCGCCGGCGCGGCGTGCGTGACCAGCTGCTGCGGGATCAGCATCACCACCCCGGTACCGCCGCGGGCCGACGGCCGGAAGGAGATCTGCAGCCCGTACTTGCGGGCCAGCACGCCGACCACCGCGAGACCGATCCTGGTCCCCGCGGACAGCGTGGTGAGGTCGAGCGGCTCGGCCGAAACGGCCCGCTCGGCCCGGCGCAGCCAGCTGTCGCCGAGCCCCAGGCCGCTGTCCTCGACGGTGATCACCAGGCCCGCCGGCACCTCCTCGACGTAGACGTGCACCTCGGCGGGCGGCGCGGAGAAGGTGGTGGCGTTGTCCATCAGCTCGGCGAGCGCGTGCATCACGCCCTCGGCCGCGAACCCGGCCACCGCGGCCGTGCTCGCGTTGTGCAGCCGGACGCGCTGGTAGGCGCCGATCCGGCCGAGGGCGCCGCGCAGCACCGACTCCACGGCGATCGGCTTGGCCCAGCGGCGGCCCGAGCGGGCACCGGTGAGCACCGCGATGCCGTCCGCCATCCGGCCGGCCTGCGCGGTGGAGTGGTCCAGCCGGAGCAGGTCCCCCAGGACCTCCTCGTCGTGCCGGTGCTGCATCTCGCGCAGCTCCGCGTGCATGCTCGTGGCCAGCGCCTGGACCCGGCCGGCGGCGGTCGCGCAGACCGCCAGGGCGGCGGCCCGCAGCCGCTCGCCGCGGCCGATCTCCTCGGCGACGGCGCGCAGCAGCGGGTACTGGGGGTGGTCGCGGTGCGGGGCGAGCGCGCCGTCGACGGACGTGCCGGTCCGCAGCCGCTTCGCCACCTCGGGCAGCACCTCGTCGGCAAGCCGCTCCAGCGCCGCGCGCTCGGTCCGCTCGGCCTCGGCCTCGGCCCGCACCCGGGCGAGTTCCGCGCGGGCGGCGGCGGCGTCCGCCTCGGCGCGCTCCTGCCCGGCGACGGCCTCGTCCCGTTCGGTCTCCCGGACGGCGGCCAGCTGCAGGGCGGCCGTCTTGGCCTGGGTGGCCGCGCCGGCGACCACCAGTGCCGCCACGGCCTCGTCGTCCTGCCCGGCCAGCTCCTCGCCCAGCCGGCGGGCCCGTTCGGTGGCGCTCCCCGCCTGCCAGACGGCGATCAGCCACAGCGCGGTGACCGCGCACACGGCGGCGGCGGTCAGCGGCTGCCCGGCGTCCATCGCCCGCAGCACCCCCACCGGCCCGGCCACCGCTGCCAGCAGGGCGGCGGCCGCCGTCAGGGCCTTGGTACGCGCGGCGGGTCGTCGGCGCGGCCCGCCGTCGGGGCTGGTGCGTTCTGTCATCGGTGGCGGTGTCCTCGGCAGCGGGGCGGGGCGAATGCGCGACCGCCCGGCCGACGTCGTGAAACGTCTCCGGGCGGGTGATTCGGTACACGCAGTCGGCCGATCATATCCATTCAGACCGTGCTATCAACCGACAAGTTGACGGTCAGTCTCGTTCACCCACGCTCCGTATACCGAACCACCCCGGGCCACCCGCGCCCCGCTCACCCTGCCCTCACCCGGCCATCACCGGGCACTCACGCCAGCGCCGCTTCCACCGCCCGCCGCACGGCCGCCGGGTCGAGCCCGTGCCCGGCGACCACCCGCGCTCCGAGCCCCTCGCCCTCCCGGAGCACGCCCAGCAGCAGGTGTCCGACCGCGATGTGACCCGACTTCAACCGCAGCGACTCGCGCAGCGACAGCTCCAGGGCCTTCCGCGCCGGCGCCGTGAACGGACTGCGCCGCCCCTCGGACCGGAACCACCCGCGCCGGCGCGACTCGTCCTTCGGCGGCGCGTCCAGCGCACCCGCTCCGAACACGGACTCCACCGCCTCCCGGACGGCCTCCAGGTCCACCCCGATCGAGGCCAGCGCCTGCGCGTCGTCCCCCTCCCCCAGGAGCCGCCGGACGGCCTGCCGGGCCTCCTCGTGGTCCAGCCCGGCCTCGATCAGCACCCGCGCCGCCGGATCCTCCGGCTCGGCCAGGACCGCCAGCAGCAGGTGCTCCGTGCCGACGCACCCGTGCCGCAGGTCCGCCGACTCCTGCCCCGCCCGGCCGACCACCCGGCGGGCCTCATCGGTGAATCGCTCGAACATCGCTCAGTCCCCGTCCTTCCCAGTGCCCGTCCCGCGCTTCGCGTACTTCTTGTGCACCGCCTGCCTGGAGACCCCCAGGCACACCGCGATCTCCTGCCAGGACCACCCGCGCTCGCGCGCGTTGCCCACCTGCAGCCCCTCCAGCCGGTCCGCCAGCTCCCGCAGAGCCCGCACCGACCGCAGTCCCACCGCCGGGTCCCGGCTGCTCGCCGCGGCCGCCAACTCTCCGCTCTCGCTCATGCTGTCAACCTAGGTTGACACTCGCCCCATGTCAACCCAGGTTGACGACAAAGCCGAAAGGGCGGGGCGGGGACGCGATGTCCCCGCCCCGCCTTGAGTGGTGGCCCGCCTCACCCCAGAGGCGACCGGATGTCACCGGTGCGGGGCACCCGTCACCGGCGTGCGGCACTCCCCGCCCCGTCGGCCCCGTACGACTCGCGGAAGACGGTGCGCTCCGTGGCGCGCCGACCCGGATGGCGCCGGTCGCCCTCCGCCGGATAGCCGACCGACACCAGCAGGGCGACGGCCAGGTCGTCACGGCCGTCGATCCCGATCACCTTCTTCACCTTCGCCTCGTCCCAGCCGTTCATGGGCGAAGTCGCCAGGCCCATCTCGGTGGCGGCGAGCATCACGAAGGATGCCGCGATCATGGCGTCCTTGACCGCGTACTCCCGGAGCAGACCCCGTCGGTCGAGGTCCTCCTGGAACTCCTGCGACGCGGCGGAGAACATCGCGATGAACTCGTCGTTCCACGCCCCGCTGCGCCGCGCCTGCTCGTAGACGTCGCTGTGGTCGTCACGCCAGGACTGGGGCTCGGCGACGAAGACCAGGACGACCGGGGCCTCCTGCGGCTGGGGCTGGCCCCCCGTGGCCCAGGCCAGTCCCGCGCGGCCCTCGTCCCCGGACACCGCGACGATCGAACGGTCCTGCAGGTTCCAGCTGGTGGGGGCCTCGACGGCGAGAGCGAGGAGCGCGTCGAGCGCGGCCTCCGGGATCGGGTCGGGCAGGTAGTGGCGGACGGTGCGGCGGGTGCGGATCGCTTCCGCGACGGACATCGTGGGGCTCGTCATGTGACTCACTATTGGAGAGTCACTCTCCAACGGGAAGAGGGCACTATTTAGTGCGTTACTCTCCCCGCATGAAGACCACTGTGGAATCGTCCGGACTGCCGGCCGACGTCTACTCCGCGAAGTGCCCGACGCGTCAGGTCCTCGACCACGTCTCCGGCAAGTGGACCGTCCTGGTCGTGGACGCCCTCCTCGGAGGCACCCTGCGGTACACCGAACTGAGCCGCCGCATCGAGGGCGTGTCGCAGAAGATGCTCACCCAGACCCTGCGCGGCCTCGAAGCCGACGGGTTCGTCACCCGCACCGTGCACCCCACCGTTCCGCCCCGGGTCGAGTACGACCTGACGGAGCTCGGCCGCAGCCTCGCGGAGCCGATCACCGCGCTCCGCCAGTGGACGGAGGCCCACATCAACGAGATCGAGCGGGCCCGGGCCAGGGTCGCGTCGGAAGCCGGGAAGGCCCCCTGACCAGGTGCGGCGGATGCCCCCCGGCACAACGGGAGCGGGGAGCCGGGCATCGCCCGACTCCCCGCTCCGACCGGGCGCTCCACGCCCGGTGAGTGCCCGCTGTCAGCTGCAGCCGCTGGTGGAGCCGCAGCCCTCGCAGAGGTAGCAGCTGCCCGCGCGGCGCATCTTGGTGCCGCAGGAGAAGCAGAGCGGCGCGTCGGCGTTGAGGCCCAGCTGGATCTCGATCAGCTCGGTCGAGTTGTGCGCCTGGGCCGGGCTCGCCTTGGGGGCCGGAGCGGCGACCGGGGCCGGCCTGGCCACCGCGGCGGCCGGAGCCACCGGCGCGGACTGGGCGAGCGACTCGGTGTCCAGCTCGTCGGCCTCCAGCGGCTCGTAGGAGCCCGTCTCCAGGTGGCGGGTCCGCTCCTCGACGGAGTGGATGCCGAGCGCCGAGCGGGTCTCGAACGGCAGGAAGTCGAGCGCCAGGCGGCGGAAGATGTAGTCGACGATCGACTGCGCCATCCGGACGTCCGGGTCGTCGGTCAGGCCGGCCGGCTCGAAGCGCATGTTGGTGAACTTCGAGACGTAGGTCTCCAGCGGCACGCCGTACTGGAGGCCGACCGAGACGGCGATGGAGAACGCGTCCATCATGCCCGCGAGGGTCGAGCCCTGCTTGGACATCTTCAGGAAGACCTCGCCGAGGCCGTCGTCCGGGTAGGAGTTGGCGGTCATGTAGCCCTCGGCGCCACCGACCGTGAAGGAGGTGGTGATGCCCGGGCGGCCCTTGGGGAGGCGCTTGCGGACCGGGCGGTACTCGACGACCTTCTCCACCGCGGCGGCCGGGGCCGCGGCGTCGGCCTTGACCTCGTCGCCGGCCTTCTTCTTCGCCGAGAGCGGCTGGCCGACCTTGCAGTTGTCGCGGTAGATGGCGAGCGCCTTGACGCCCATCTTCCACGCCTCGAAGTAGATCTCCTCGATCTCCTCGACGGTGGCGGACTCCGGCATGTTCACCGTCTTGGAGATGGCGCCGGAGATCCACGGCTGGATCGCCGCCATCATCCGCACGTGGCCCATCGCCGAGATGACGCGCTCGCCCATCGCGCAGTCGAAGACCTCGTAGTGCGCGGTCCTCAGGCCGGGCGCGTCGACCACGTTGCCGTGCTCGGCGATGTGGGCGACGATCGCCTCGATCTGCTCGTCCTGGTAGCCCAGGCGCTTGAGGGCGCGCGGGACGGTGCCGTTGACGATCTGCATCGAGCCGCCGCCGACCAGCTTCTTGAACTTGACCAGCGCGAGGTCGGGCTCCACGCCGGTGGTGTCGCAGTCCATCATCAGGCCGATGGTGCCGGTCGGGGCGAGCACCGAGGCCTGGGCGTTGCGGAAGCCGTTCTGCGCGCCGATCCGCAGGACGTCCTGCCAGGTCTCGTTCGCGGCGGCCCAGACGGGGGCGTCCAGCTCGTCGCGGGAGACGGCGGCGAGCGAGGCGTCGGCGTGCTGCTTCATGACCCGCTGGTGCGGGGCCGCGTTGCGGGCGTAGCCGTCGTACGGGCCGACGACGCCGGCGAGTTCGGCGCCGCGGCGGTAGGCGGTGCCGGTCATCAGGGAGGTGATGGCGCCGGCCAGGGCGCGGCCGCCCTCGCTGTCGTACGCGTGGCCGGTCGCCATCAGCAGGGCGCCGAGGTTGGCGTAGCCGATGCCGAGCTGGCGGTAGGCGCGGGTGGTCTCGCCGATCTTCTCGGTGGGGAAGTCGGCGAAGCAGATGGAGATGTCCATCGCGGTGATGACCAGCTCGACGACCTTGGCGAAGCGCTCGGCGTCGAACGAGTCGTCGTCGCGGAGGAACTTCATCAGGTTGAGCGAGGCGAGGTTGCAGCTGGAGTTGTCCAGGTGCATGTACTCGGAGCAGGGGTTGGACGCGTTGATCCGGCCGGACTCCGGGCAGGTGTGCCAGTGGTTGATGGTGGAGTCGTACTGGATGCCGGGGTCGGCGCAGGCCCAGGCGGCCTCGGCCATCTTGCGGAAGAGCTTCTTCGCGTCGACGGTCTCGATGACCTCGCCGGTCATCCGGGCGCGCAGGCCGAATTCGGTGCCGTTCTCGACGGCGGTCATGAATTCGTCGTTGACCCGGACGGAGTTGTTGGCGTTCTGGTACTGGACGGAGGTGATGTCGTCCCCGCCGAGGTCCATGTCGAAGCCCGCGTCGCGCAGGGCGCGGATCTTCTCCTCCTCCTTGACCTTGGTCTCGATGAAGGCCTCGACGTCCGGGTGGTCGACGTCGAGGACGACCATCTTGGCCGCGCGGCGGGTGGCGCCGCCGGACTTGATGGTGCCGGCGGAGGCGTCGGCGCCGCGCATGAAGGAGACCGGGCCGGAGGCGTTGCCGCCGGAGGAGAGGAGCTCCTTGGAGGAGCGGATCCGGGAGAGGTTGAGGCCGGCGCCGGAGCCGCCCTTGAAGATCATGCCCTCTTCCTTGTACCAGTCGAGGATCGACTCCATGGAGTCGTCGACGGCCAGGATGAAGCAGGCCGAGACCTGCTGGGGCTGCTTGGTGCCGACGTTGAACCAGACCGGCGAGTTGAAGCTGAACACCTGGTGGAGGAGGGCGTGGGTCAGCTCGTGCTCGAAGACCTCGGCGTCCTCCGGGGCGGCGAAGTAGCCGTTCTTCTCACCGGCGGCGCGGTAGGTGAGCACCACGCGGTCGATGATCTGCTTGAGGCTCCACTCGCGCTGCGGGGTGCCGACGGCGCCGCGGAAGTACTTGGAGGTGACGATGTTCACGGCGTTGACCGACCAGAAGTCGGGGAACTCGACGCCGCGCTGCTCGAAGTTGATCGAGCCGTCGCGCCAGTTGGTCATGACGACGTCGCGCCGCTCCCAGCGGACCTCGTCGTAGGGGTGCACGCCAGGGGTGGTGTGGATGCGCTCGATCCGCAGGCCGCCCTTGGGGGCCTTGCCGGCACCCTTGGCCCCGGTCCTGTCGGACTTCGACCCGCGTGCGGAACCGCTCGTGGTGTCTGTCACTTCTCGCTCCTCCTCCTGGTTGGGCAAACGCCCGAAGTGCACCGAAAAATCCGGGCACGGCCTGGTTCGCTCTTCCGGTGTGCGGGCAGACGGGACCCCCGACCGCCCGTGCACGTTTTGTCATGGTCTGTGCGCCGTTTTCGGGCACACGTCGGCCCCTGAAGGGCCGTGGGGTTGCTGCCGGCCCCGGAAGGGGCCGGTGGTGGGGCCGGGCCGCTAGGGCGCGGCGGCGGGGACGGGCACGCAGGTGCCGTCCGCCTCGGGGACGGGTCGCTCGGCGCGGAGTTCCGCGATGGCGGCCTCGAAGTCTTCGAGCCCGTCGTACGCCTGGTAGACGCTGGCGAAGCGCAGGTAGGCGACGACGTCGAGCTCCTTGAGCGGGCCGAGTATGGCCAGCCCGACATCATGGGTGGTGAGTTCGGCGTTGCCGGTGGCCCGCACGCACTCCTCGACCCGCTGGCCGAGCTGGGCGAGGGCGTCCTCGGTGACCGGGCGGCCCTGGCAGGCCTTGCGGACTCCGGAGATGACCTTCTCCCGGGAGAACGGCTCGGTGACGCCGCTGCGCTTGATGACCATCAGCGCGGCCGTCTCCACCGTGGTGAAACGGCGGCCGCAGTCCGGGCACTGCCGTCGGCGGCGGATGCAGCTGCCGTCCTCGGTGGTCCGGCTGTCGACGACGCGGCTGTCGGAGTGCCGGCAGAAGGGGCAGTGCACCTGAGGATCCCTCCTTGGCAGGACGTGCGGACTGAGTCGAGTCTATGCGATCCCGGGGCACCCGAGGCAACCCGATCTTGACGTCGCAACCACAAGTACTGGGTCACGGAGAGGACTGTAGCCACTACATGTAGGTCTGAGGCGGATCCGGAGGCGCTGGCGTGTCGCCCCGGACTAAACTGCCGAAGTCGACTTCGACTCGAACATTTAATCGATGTACAACAAAGCCTTGATCGAGTCAGCCAACTCCCGAATAATTCACTCGAACGTGTGTTTGGCGCAACCTTTCGATACGAGGTGCGTTGGGCTGGAAAAAGGAGAGGACAGCCGTCGAGAGGGGCCGCCATGAACACCGTCGAAACCAACACCATCCCGGTGCAGGAACACTCCCAGCTCAAGGTGGGGCAGCGCACCACGAATCAGCAGAGTGTGGACATCAGCATGGACCGCAGTAGCGAAGAACACCGCCTCTCCGGCCCCGGCCATTCCGGCGTGGGCCGCGTTCCGGACCAGCCCATCGAACACTCCCCCGTGCTGGACGACGCCCATCCCGCGCCGACCCGTTCGATGCCCGGCCGGCCGCCCGGGATCCGCACCGACGAGGCCGGGCTCACCGAACGCCAGCGCCGGGTGATCGAGGTCATCCGGGACTCGGTCCAGCGGCGGGGCTACCCGCCGTCCATGCGGGAGATCGGCCAGGCCGTCGGCCTGTCCAGCACCTCGTCCGTCGCCCACCAGCTGATGGCCCTGGAGCGCAAGGGCTTCCTCCGGCGCGACCCGCACCGCCCGCGCGCCTACGAGGTCCGCGGCGTCGAGGTGGCCCGCCCGAACACCGCCGAGACGGCCGGCCGGCCGTCCACCTCGTACGTCCCGCTGGTCGGCCGGATCGCCGCCGGCGGGCCGATCCTGGCCGAGCAGACGGTCGAGGACGTCTTCCCGCTGCCGCGGCAGCTGGTCGGCGAGGGCGAGCTGTTCGCGCTCACCGTGCGCGGCGACTCGATGATCGAGGCCGCCATCTGCGACGGCGACTGGGTCACCGTCCGCCGCCAGCCGGTCGCCGAGAACGGCGACATCGTGGCCGCGATGATCGACGGCGAGGCCACCGTCAAGCGCCTCAAGCGCGAGGACGGCCGGATCTGGCTGATGCCGCACAACCCGGCGTACGAGCCGATCAACGGCGACAACGCGACCATCCTGGGCAAGGTCGTGGCGGTCCTCCGCCGGCTCTGACCACTCCACGGCACACCACCCCGCCCCGGCAGGAGGGCAGCCGCACGAGGGCGTACGGGAAGGGGCTCCACGCGACAGCGCGGAGCCCCTCCGTCGTTCCCGGACGCGAACCGTCCCGGGCACGCGCCGTCCCCGGTGCGCACCGTCCCCGGCGCGCACCGTGCCCGGGAGCGGCCCTCAGCCCCGCTTGGCCACCGGCCGGACCGGCGCCGCCGAGGCGTCGATGGCCGCCAGCGACCGGCGCACCTGGTTGCGGTCCGTGGTGTACCAGAACTCCGGCATCGAGGAGCGGAAGAAGCCCCCGTACCGCTTGGTCTCCACTCGCGGGTCGAGCACCGCCACCACCCCGCGGTCGTCCGCCGCCCGCACCAGCCGGCCCGCGCCCTGCGCCATCAGCAGCGCCGCGTGGGTGGCCGCGACGGCCATGAAGCCGTTCCCGCCGCGCTGTTCGACGTCCTTCTGGCGGGCGCTCATCAGCGGGTCGTCCGGGCGCGGGAAGGGGATCCGGTCCATCACCACCAGCTGGCAGGCCGAGCCGGGCACGTCCACGCCCTGCCAGAGCGAGAGCGTGCCGAACAGGCAGGTCGTCGCGTCCGAGGCGAACTCGCGGATCAACTCGCCCAGGGTGTCCTCCCCCTGGAGCAGGATCCGGTTGTCGAGCCGTTCCCGCAACGCCTCGGCGGCCGTCTGGGCGCCGCGCATGGAGGAGAAGAGGCCCAGCGTCCGCCCGCCGGCCGCGCCGATCAGTTCGGTCAGCTCGTCCAGCATGTCCGGCCGTTCCGGGTCCCGGCCGGGGTCGGCCAGGTGCCGGGCGACGTACAGGATGCCCTGCTTGGGGTACTTGAACGGCGAGCCGACGTCGATTCCCCGCCAGTGCGGCACGGGCTCGTCCCCGAAGCCGGCACCGGCCGCCTCCGGGTTGTCGCCCGGCGTGCGCGCGTCCGGCAGCCGTGCCTCGGACGGCAGGCCGACCGAGGCGGCCACGCCGTTGAAGTCCCCGCCGAGCTTGAGCGTGGCGGAGGTGAGCACCACCGACCGCTCCTTGTACAGCCCCTCGCGCAGCAGGCCGGAGACGCTCAGCGGGGCGACCCGCAGCGAGGCGGTGCCCAGCCCGAAGCGGTCGCTGCGCTCGATCCAGACGACGTCGTACTCGGAGTCCTGGAGCAGCCGGTCGGCGGTCTCGTGCAGCGTCTCGGCGGAGGCCATCGCCTGCTTGCGGACGGCGTCCTCGTCGGTGAGCCCCTTGTCCCTGGTCTCGCCGAGCGAGGTGATCACCTGCCGGGCGGCGTCCCGGATCGCGGTGACCGCGTACCCCAGGTACTCGGGGAGCTCCTCGACCCGGCCGGGCTGGGCGGTCTCCATCAGGCCGTGGTAGTTCTCGGCGGCGGCCTGGAGCGCGTCGACGGCCTTCTCGTTGGCGAGCCGGGCGGCCCGCTTGACCGCCCGGTTCACCGCGCCGACGGTCAGCTCGGCGGTGGCCGCCCCGGTGACCCGGTTGACCAGCTCGTGGGCCTCGTCGACGATCAGCAGCCCGTGCTCGGGCAGGACCGGAGCGCCCTCGATGGCGTCGATGGCGAGCATCGCGTGGTTGGTGACCACCACGTCCGCGAGCTTGGCCCGCTCGCGGGCCTTCTCGGCGAAGCACTCCTGCCCGTACGCGCACCTGGTCGCGCCGAGGCACTCCTTGGAGGTCACCGAGAGCTGGGCCCAGGCCTTGTCGGAGACGCCGGGGCTCATGTCGTCCCGGTCGCCGGTCTCGGTCTCGTCGGCCCAGTCGCGCAGCCGGAGCACCTCCTGGCCGAGCTTGCCGGTGGGGCCGCCCATCGCCTCCACCGGGTCGAAGAGGCCCTCGCCCTCCTCGCTCGGGGTGCCCTCGTTGGCCCGGTGCAGGCAGAGGTAGTTGGAGCGGCCCTTGAGCATCGCGAACAGCGGGCGGCGGCGCAGCACCGGGTGCAGCGCCTCCACGGTGCGCGGCAGGTCCCGCTCGACCAGCTGGCGTTGGAGGGCCAGGGTGGCGGTCGCGACCACCACCCGGTCCCCGTGGGCGAGCGCCGGCACCAGGTAGGCGAGGGACTTTCCGGTGCCGGTGCCGGCCTGGACGAGCAGGTGCTCGCTGTGGTCGACGGCGTCGGCGACGGCCTCGGCCATCCGGAGCTGGCCGGGGCGCTCGACGCCGCCGACGGACGCCACCGCGGCGTGCAGCAGCTCGGGGATGCGGGCCCGGGGGACGGCCTCGACGGGCGTGTCCGGGGCCTCCGCGGAGTCCGCGGCGTCGGCGGCGTCCTCGGCGGGGAGCGGGGATTCGGAGTCGTTCGTCATGACCGTCCCAGCCTACGGGGCGGGGGTGACAATCCGGTCCCGTCGCCCGGGCAGCGGCGCCTCACGCTCCTGCGCGAGCGCGTTGGGGACGGTGCCGTGCCGGGCCGCGTGCGGGCGGTGCGGACGGTCTCCGTAGCCGTCCAGCAGCAGCCGGTTGCGGTTGAGGCAGAGCCGGTCGATCCGCGGCCGGAACAGGTCGAAGAGCGCGAACCGCTCGCCCAGTGCGGGGAAGCGTTCCTGGTACCGGAGGATCTCGGCGCGCAGCAGCGCCCAGAACGCCGCCTCGGGCAGGCCGCTCTGCGCCTCCAGCAGCGGCGCCAGGTACCGGTAGACGCCGATGAAGAGCCCGGAGTGCAGGAACTGGCAGAGGCCCTGCGGGTCCTCGCGCAGCAGTACGGAGTCCACCTCGGCGGGCAGGTCGCGCAGTTCGGGCAGGTCCTGGTCGCTGAGGTTGACGTCGTCGACGAAGTCCTTGACCGCCAGCCGGACCGGCACGTCGTGCTCGTCGAAGACGACGATCGCGTTCTCCCCGTGCGGGGAGAACACCAGTCCGTACCGGTAGAGGAAGTGCAGCAGGGGCGGCAGCATGGCGGAGAACAGCCGGCCGGCCCACTCGGCGGGGGTGAGCCCGGAGCGGGCGACCAGCTCGGCGGCGAGCGCCCGGCCGTCGGTGCCGGTCTGCAGCAGGGCGGCCAGGGTGCGGCCGCGCTCGCCGGGGTCCAGGGCGGGGCCGAGCGGTTCGCGCCAGATCGCGCCGAGCAGCTCCTTGTACTGGTACGGCGCCTCCGGCAGCTCGCGGTAGAGCGGGTGGTCGACGGTGACGGAGGCGATCTCGCCGAGCAGCACCACCCGGCACTCGTCGCGCAGGAACGGGTCCGCGTCGCGCAGGCCGTGGATCCAGGCGGTGACGGCGGGCGCGGCCAGCGTGCGCTCGGTCGGCAGGCCGCGCCAGACCAGGGTGTTGAGGATGGCGAGCGGCAGTTTGACCGTGCAGCGGTCGGGCCGGCTGTGGTTGAAGAAGGAGCGGATGGACTGCTGGGGCAGCCGGAGGTCCCCGTCCCCGGCCAGCGGGACGATCTCACCGGAGGCGATCCACGGGGCGAAGAGCGGGACGACGGTCTCGTCCCACTGCCAGGGGTGCACCGGCAGCAGCAGGTAGTCGTCGGCGGCCGGGCCGAGCGGGGCGCGCAGGGCGGCGGGGTCGTCCAGCTCGCGGCGGTAGAGCTGTTCGGGGTCGGCCAGGCCGGGGACGCCGCGGTACTCGGCGAGGCGGCGGTGGACGGCGATCCAGGGCAGTGGCCGCGGGGTGCGGGCCTCGGGGGCCCAACGGGCGGCGTCGGAGGCGGAGAAGCCGATCCGGCCCTTGTTGGGGACGATCCACGGGTGGCCGCCCTGCCGGCCCTCCAGCTCGGTGTGGCCGAGGTCGGCGAGTTCGGCGGCGGTGAGCCCGGTGGCCAGGAGGTGGGCGTCGGCGATCAGGGTGGCGGTGAGTTCGCGGATCAGGTGGCCGGTGGTGTCGCCGCTCAGGCCGAGGGTGTGCCGGGCGTGGGGCAGGAGGCGCAGCGGGTCGAGGCCGTCGGGCCGGGTGCAGTGGACGGTGGCCGGGTCGACGAACCAGCTCCCGTAGGCGCCGCGGCGGGCGGTGAAGCGGTACTCGGCGTCGGGCAGTTCGAGCCGGTAGGCGCCGCCGGCACCGGTCCCGTCGGCACCGCGCCCGTCGGCACCGCGCCCGCCGGGGGCGGCCGCGGGGGTGCCGGCCTCCTCGGGGGTGATGAGCTCCTCGTAGGCGAACTCGCCGAGCATCTTGGCCAGCAGCACGCGGCCGGCCCGCTGCCAGTTCCCGGCGGTGAGCTGCGGGGGCAGGTACAGCGGCGGTTCAGCGGCCGGCTGTTGCGGCACGGGTGGGCTCCTGGGGTCGGGGGACGGCGGGGGTGTGGTCGGCGGCGGGGGTGTGCTCGGGGGAACGGTCCCGGGCCCGGTCGAGGGGCTGGTCGAGGGTCTGGTCGAGAGGCCGGCCGAGGGCCCGGTCTGCGGGAGGGCCGCCCGCGCGGCCCGCCGCGGGCGGCGCGAAGCCCGTCCAGGCGGTGCGGGCGGGCAGCCGGTGGACGGTCCGACCGGTCACGGCGTTGAGGATCACCGCGGCCCGGTGGGCGCCGAGCCCGAGGTCGGGGGTGCCGACGCCGTGGGTGTGCAGTTCCGCGTTCTGGACGTACAGACCGCCGGTGACCTCGGGGAGCATCGCCACCCGGTGGTCGAGGTCGACCCGGTAACGGCCGGCCCCGTCCCAGTCGACCAGGTGGGCGAGCGGCTCCAGGGCGGCCGGGCGGGCGGCCCGGTAGCCGGTGGCGAGCACCACGGCGTCGGTGCGCAGCACGTGCTCGACGCCCGAGTCGGTGTGCCGGCAGTGGAGTTCGAGCCCGCCGCAGGGTCCGGTCCGGGCGTCGGTGACGGCGGTGCCGGGGGTGATCTCGACCGGGGTGGCGCCGATCGGCCGGCCGACGGTCCGCTCGTACAGGTGGTCGTGGATCTCGGCGAGGGTCTCGGCGGAGGCCGCCTTGTGCAGCTGCCACTGGGCCTCGACGAGGCTGTCCCGGACGCCTTCGGGCAGGCCGTGGAAGTACCGGGTGTAGTCGGGGGTGAAGTGCTCCAGGCCGAGCTTGGAGTACTCCATCGGCGCGAGGGCCCGGGTGCGGGTGAGCCAGCGGAGCCGGACGCCGTCGCCGTGGTGGCGGCGCAGCAGGTCGAGGAAGACCTCCGCACCGGACTGGCCGCTGCCGACCACGGTGACGTCCCGGGCTCCGGCCAGTCCGTCGCGCCGGTCGAGGTAGTCGGCGGAGTGGAAGGCGGCGGGGTGGCCGTCGAGGGCGGCGAAGGCCTCGGGGCGGACGGGCCGGGTGCCGACACCGAGCACCAGGTGGCGGGCCTCGACGGTGCTGAGCCGTCCGGTGGCGGTGTCCCGCAGCTCGGCGCGGTACCGGTCGCCGGCCCAGTGCAGGGCGGTGACCTCGGTGGCGAAGCGGCAGTTGGCGAGGCGCTCGGCGGCCCAGCGGCAGTAGTGGTCGTACTCGCGGCGGGTGAGCTGGAAGCGTTCGGTGAAGTAGAACGGGAAGAGCCGGTCCTGTTCGCGCAGATGGTTGAGGAAGGACCAGGGGCTGGTCGGGTCGGCCAGCGAGACCAGGTCGGCGAGGAACGGCACCTGCATCCGGGCCCCGTCGACGAGCATGCCGGGGTGCCAGCGGAACTCGGGGCGCCGGTCGCAGAAGAGGGTGCGCAGGCCGGGGACGGGCTCGGCGAGTGCGGCGAGTGAGAGGTTGAACGGGCCGATGCCGACGCCGAGCAGGTCGTACGGCCCGGTCGGGGTTGCTGGGGTGTCCATGAGTCGGGAGGTGTCCTAGGCGGGGTGCGGGACTTGGCGGGGTGCGGGACCGGACCGGGCGCGGAGCGCGGCGCCGTCCGGTCCGCCGGGGGTGGCGGGGCGCGGGCCCCCGGGCGGGACGGGGCCGGGGACCCCGGACGCGGCGGGGTCCGGGGCGCGGGCCGGGTCGGGGCCCCGCTCCCGGACCATCAGGGCGGCGCGCTTGCCGGGCAGGTCGAGTTCGGCGGCGAGCCGGAACCCGGCCCGCGCGAAGGCCCGGACGGAGCGCCGGTTGCGGACGTCGGGTTCGGCGACCACCCGCTCGCACCGCGGGCGTTCCCGCAGGACGCGGGCGGCCAGCGCGGCCAGCAGGGCGGTGCCGAGCCCCCGGCCGCGGCTCGCCGCCGGCCCGAGCAGCAGGTGGAGGCCGGTGTCGTGGGGCCGCGCGGGGTAGTGCGCGGCGAGCGGGTCGAGGTCGGCGCGGTAGACCTCCCAGTAGCTCATCGGGGCGTCGTCGAGCAGGCCGAGGCAGGGCACGCTGCGCCCGTCGCCGTCGAGTTGGGCGCGGACGTGCCGTTCGGTGCCGGCGGGCGGGCCGGCGAGCTCCCAGTAGGCGTCGACCTCGGGGTCGTTCATCCAGCGGGCGAGCAGCGCGAGGTCGGCGGGGAGCCGGACCGGGCGGAGCCTGAACTCGCCGGCGGGGGTGGGCATGGCGCCCCAGCCGGTCGGTTCGTCGAGCATGGTCACGCGCCGGCCACCGGGTTGGGGATCTCGACGTAGACGGACTGGGTGGCGACCGGGCCGACCAGCTCGTCCATGCCGTTGATGCGGGTGAGCAGGTTGGCCTTGCAGGGCAGCACGGGCGCGTCCAGCAGCAGGGCGGGCAGCGCGGAGCCGGTGGCGGTGGCGGCCGGCCCGGAGAGGAACCGGCGGAGTGCGGCCAGCAGCACGGTCTCGTCGGCGAGTTGCTGGGAGCCGAGGGCGCCGATCAGGCCGAGGACGTGGTTGATGCCCAGGTAGTAGGCGAAGTGGTGGTCGATCACCCGGTCGTCGAGGAAGGTGTCGCTCTGCGAGCCGAGGCCGGGCAGTCGGGCGGTGAGCCGCTCGGCGGCGCTCTGCCGGTAGTAGTAGCCCTGGTTGTCGCGGTAGCGGCCGCCGCAGGGCCAGCCCTCGGCGTCGAGCAGGACGAGGCTGTTCTGCTGGTGCGCCTCCAGGGCGATGCCGGCCTGTCCGTCCAGCCAGAGGACGGGCAGCACGACGGCGTCCAGGTAGCGCAGGAACCATTCGGCGGCGACGGTGCGCAGCGGGCGCCCGCTGCGGGCGGCGAGCGCGCGCAGGGTGTCGCCGAGCCGGGACGGCACGGTGCCGGCGGCGGCGATGGCGGCGGGGGTGCCGTGCAGGTGCTCGGCGACCAGGCCCGCCACGCAGTGGACGCGGTCGGCGGGTGCGAAGGGCTGGGCGCGCAGCACGGTGTCCAGGCCTCCCGGGTCGCCGAGGCCGGGGTGGTCGACGCCGATCCAGGCCGGGTCGCGGACGACGTCGAAGCCGGGGTGGGCGGCCCGCCACTCGGCGCCGAGGCCGCTCTCCAGCAGCCGGTGCACCTCCAGGCCGCGGTGGAGTTCCTTGCGGAGGTTCTCCCGGCGGGAGTTGGTGATCCGCAGGCCGAGCGAGAGCTTCAGCATCCAGGGGGTGCCGGGCCGGTAGACGGTGCGCACCGAGGAGGTGGGGTACCAGGCCGCGCCGACCGGGCCGAGGTCGTGCAGCCGGCCCTCGGCGAGCAGGGCGGCGACGGCCGGGCGGTGCGCCAGTTCGCGGGCCTGCCAGGGGTGCAGCGGGAGGGCGGCGGTACCGGGCGGCAGCTGGGCGGGGTCGCCGAGGAGTTGGGCGGTGATCCGGTCGGCGCTCTCGGTGAGGGCGGAGCCCGCGGCGAGGAGTTCCCGGTCGACGGCGTACCAGTGCAGTCGGAAGGAGCCGTGCAGTTCGGGCGAATAGGCGGCGCTCTGGGCGGGTCCGAGGCCGTCGCGGCTCTTCGGGGTGGGGTGCAGCGGGTGGCCGAGCAGCAGGGACTGTTCGGCGGCGAGGAACCGCGAGCCCTCGGGTCCGCCGGCGAGCGGGGCGGGGGCGGCCCGGTGGTGGGTGAGGATGTCGGCGGTGCGGACGACCGAGTCGGCGACCCGGGCGGCGAGGTCGGCGATCCGCCCGGGGTCGGGCCGGTCGGCGGCCGCGGCGGCGAGCAGCGCCGCGGCGGTGACGGCGTCCACCGGGGCGTCGGCGGTGTCCGGGCCGGCGGCGAGGGTGGCCGGGCCGAAGCGGTGCCAGCCGGCCGGGGACCAGTGACGGACCGGGGCGGAGAGCCGGGCCGCGCCGCCGAGGACGGCGATCCGCAGGTGCCCGTCCGAGCCGGGGGCGGCGCCGGTCTCGCGGGCCCAGCAGCGCAACAGGGCCTCCATGGCGGCCTGTTCGGCGGCGACGGCCGGGTCCGGGTGGAGCAGCCGGTCGGCCGGGGCGGCGGTCGCCGGGGCGGGGGCCGGGACGGAGGCCGACGCTGCGGCCGCCGGGACGGGGACGGCCGCGGGGGCCGGGGCGTCGGGCGGTGCTCCGGTGAGGGCGGTGCTCAATGCTGCTCCTTGGGGCGCGTGGGATGCCGACGCGCGTGGGGTGGAGAGGAACCGGCGGGCGCTCGCACCGTCGCGTCAGGTAAGGGTTACCTATCCCTGACGGGTGATCACAAGGACGGCTCACTCGTCCGAGTGAAGAACGCCGGTTGTTCACCACTCAGGAGGGAGCGAGGGCCCGTCGTGCCAACGAGCCGGGCGGGACTACGTCACCGCGCCCGGGCGGTCCACGTCACAGATCGGTGACCGCCCGCCGCACCCGGAACCCGGGGGTCGGCCGGTGCCGTCCTGATGCCCAGTGGGAGACTCCAAGGCGGCGGCCCGCCGCCCGCACGCCGATCTACCAGGGGGAAGCACTCCATGCCAGCGATCCACCGGTCAGCCGTGGCCGCGGCCCTCGCCGCGGGAACCCTGCTCGCCGTCACCGCCTGCGGTCCGGACGGACCCTCCGGCGGCGGGGGAACCGCCGCGCCGCCGCCCGCCTCGGGCAGCGCCACCGCCACGGGGGCCGTGGGGGGCGGCATCACGCTTCCGACGGGTCTCCCGACCGGCCTGCTGGAGGGCCTGCCGAAGAGCTGGGACGACCTGACGAAGTGGACGTTCGACGACTGGGACAAGTGGGCGTCCAAGAACGTCTTCAACAACCCGATCGTGAAGGACTTCTGGAACCCGGACAAGATGGGCGACTCCAAGCCGGCCGACCCGGCCCCGCCCACCGCCAAGCCGGCCGACGACGCCGGGGTCACCGACCCCGAGCCGCCGGTGGTCAAGGCCGTCCCGGTGCCGCGCCCGTACACCAAGCAGCCCTCCGGGAAGATCTTCTTCTCCGCCGACGGCGGTCGCGGCAACTGCTCGGCCACCGTGATCACCGACCCGGCACACCCGGGCAAGAGCAACCTGGTCTGGACGGCCGGCCACTGCGTCCACCCGGGCAAGGGCGGCAAGTACTTCAAGGACCTGGTCTTCGTCCCGGCCTACAACAACTCCGGCGCCTCCAGCGGCGGCAAGAAGGCCCCGCTCGCCGAGCTGGCACCGCTCGGCACCTGGTGGGCGAAGGACGTGGTGACCTCGCCGCAGTGGCTGGTCGAGGGCGGCGGCACGGGTGACGCGGCCAGCCAGTACGACTTCGCGATCATGCGGGTGAGCAACCAGAACGAGACCGGCAAGTCGCTGGAGGAGACGGTGGGTTCGGCCGTCCCGGTCTGGTTCGACGCCCCGCGCGACAAGCTCGCCGTCGCGGCCGTCGGCTACCCGCTCTACAAGCCGTTCGACGGCCAGGAGCTCTACCGGTGCGAGGGCGGCAAGCCGACCCGGCTCTCCTTCGACCCGAAGCGCCCGTCGATGCTCACCATCGGCTGCAACATGACCCAGGGCTCCAGCGGCGGCGGCTGGTTCGCCCCGATGCCGGACGGGAAGACCGCCCTGGTCTCCAACACCTCGATCGGCACCCAGGACCACACCTCGCTGAGCGGGCCGTACCTGGAGACGGTCGCCAAGCAGGCGCTGGACTGGATCTCCAAGAAGAAGTAGCCGCCGGCACGAGCGGCCGCAGGAACGCCGACGGGCCCCGGTCCACCTCCCGAGGGAGGGGACCGGGGCCCGTCGGCGTGCGGGCTCAGCCCTGCGGCGTCAGCGCCACGGTGTAGCGCTCCAGCTCCGCGGCCAGCTCGGCCGGCACCTTGGCGTGCAGCAGCGTGCCCTCCGCGGTGTGCTCGGTGGCCAGCAGCTCGCCCTCGGCGTGCACCCGGGAGACCAGGCCGCCCTGGGTGTACGGGACGAGCGCCTGCACCTCGACGGCCGGGCGCGGCAGCTCGTCGTCGATGAGCTTGAGCAGCTCGTCCATGCCCTGGCCGGTGCGGGCCGACACCACGATGGCGTGCGGCTCGCGGCGCAGCAGCCGCTGCAGCACGAGCGGGTCGGCGGCGTCGGCCTTGTTGATCACCACGATCTCGGGCACGTTCTGCGCGTCGACCGAGACGACCACCTCGCGGACGGCGGCCAGCTGGGTCTCCGGCTCGGGGTGCGAGCCGTCCACGACGTGCAGGATGAGGTCGGCCTCGGCGACCTCCTCCATGGTGGAGCGGAACGCCTCGACCAGGTGGTGCGGCAGGTGCCGGACGAAGCCGACGGTGTCGGCCAGGGTGTAGACCCGGCCGCTCGGCGTCTGCGCCCGGCGCACGGTCGGGTCGAGGGTGGCGAACAGCGCGTTCTCCACCAGCACGCCCGCGCCGGTCAGCCGGTTGAGGATGGAGGACTTGCCGGCGTTGGTGTACCCGGCGATCGCCACCGACGGCACCTGGTGGCGCCGCCGCTCCTGCCGCTTGGTGTCGCGGCCCTTCTTCATGTCGGCGATCTCCCGGCGGAGCTTCGCCATCTTCTCGCGGATCCGGCGCCGGTCGGTCTCGATCTTGGTCTCACCGGGACCACGGGTGGCCATGCCGCCGCCGGAGGAACCGGAACCGCCACCACCCATCTGCCGGGAGAGCGACTGGCCCCAGCCGCGCAGGCGCGGGAGCATGTACTGCATCTGCGCGAGCGACACCTGTGCCTTGCCCTCGCGGGACTTGGCGTGCTGGGCGAAGATGTCGAGGATCAGGGCCGTCCGGTCGACGACCTTGACCTTGACCACGTCCTCCAGCTGGATCAGCTGGCCCGGGGTGAGCTCACCGTCGCAGACGACGGTGTCGGCCCCGGTGGCGGCGACGATGTCGCGCAGCTCCTTGGCCTTGCCGGAGCCGATGTAGGTGGCGGCGTCGGGCTTGTCCCGGCGCTGGATGACACCGTCCAGCACCTCGGAGCCGGCCGTCTCGGCCAGCGCGGCGAGCTCGGCGAGCGAGTTCTCCGCCTCCTCGGCGGTGCCGTCGGTCCAGACGCCCACGAGCACCACGCGCTCCAGCCGGAGCTGGCGGTACTCGACCTCGGTGACGTCCTGGAGTTCGGTGGAGAGGCCGGCGACGCGGCGCAGCGCGGCACGCTCGCTGCGGTCGTACTGGTCGCCGTCGTAGTGGTGGCCGAGGTCCTCGTCGATGGCCGCGAGGTCCTCGTCCATGAGGGCTTCCGCCCGCAGACCGTCCGTGCGGCGCGGGGCGTCGGCGTGGTCGCGGGTGTCGAACGTGGAGGTCATTCTGTCCTTAGGCTGCTGGTTCTCGGGTGGCCTGTGCGCGACCGTACGGACGGTCGTGCCCGGAGTCTGCCCAGCTGCCGCCCCGTCTACCACTCGGGCGAGGTGTGAGCTACCCCTCGGGGCCGCGGAACGGGCTGAGACTTCTCTGCCCGGTCAACGCCGCGGTCCGGCCGTGAATTCCCCATGATGTTCGCACGCCCGGCGCGGACGGGGCATCCCCATTTCCCCGGGCCGCGTCGCCCGGCCCCTCCTCCGGCGCCTCCCCCGGTGCGGCGCCGGCCGCCGGGGTCCGCCCGGGGCCGCCGCCCGCCGGGGCGTGCGGGCGGCTGACGTCGTACACCCCGGAGACCCTCAGCATGGCCCGGAGCACGGCCGCCAGCGCGGCCGGATCGGGCAGCTCGACGGTGTAGGTGTGCCGGACCCGCAGCTCCTGCGGCGGCTCGACCTCGGCCGAGACGATCCCGACGCCCTCCGCCGAGATCGCGGCGGTGAGGTCGGCGAGCAGCCGCGGCCGGTTCAGGGCCTCGGCGCGCAGGGTCGCCCGGTAGCCCGCGGGCGGTGCGCCGCCGGGCCGCCAGCCGACCTCCAGCGCGCCGCGGCCGTCGGCCCGCATCCGCTCCCCCGCCGGACAGCCGGCCCGGTGCACGGCGACCGTGCCGCCGCGGATCGGGTAGCCGGCGATCTCGTCGGGCGGCACGGGGGTGCAGCAGCGGGCCAGCCGGACCGGCGCGGCGGGGCGGCCGGCGACCGTGACCGGGGCGGCCGGCCGGTCGGCGGCGGCGCGGTGCGCGGGCGGCGCCGGCTGCCCGGCGGAGGGGCCGGTGCGGACCACCGGACGGCGCGGCGGGTGGTCCGCCAGCCAGCGTTCGATGGCCAGCCGGGCGGCCGGCGTGCGGGCGTGCGCCAGCCACTCGGGAGCCGGGCCGGACGGTTCGGCCCGGTGGGGGCCGGGCCCGGCCTGGGCGCCGCCGGCGCCCCCGGGGGGCCCGGACCCGTCCGGTGCCGCGGGCTCGTCGGTGAGGATGGCGACCTGGTCGCCGTCCTGGAGGACGGTGGAGAGCGCGGTGAGCCGGCCGTTGACCCGGGCCCCGATGCACCGGTGGCCGGTCTCCTCGCCGATCAGGTAGGCGGCGTCCACGCAGCTGGCGCCGGCCCTCAGCTGAAGCGTTTCGCCGTGCTCGGTGACGACGGTGATCTCGCGGTCCCCGGCCAGGTCTGCGGTGAGCGCGGACCAGAAGGCGTCCGGGTCCGGGGTCTCCTGCTGCCACTCCAGCAGCCGGGAGAGCCAGCCGGGCCTGGCCGGGTCGGTGCGGTCCAGCTCGTCCGCGCCCTGGTCGACGCCGGGCTGCCGGGGGTCGCCGAGCGCGACCACGCCGGTCTCGGCGACCTCGTGCATCCGCCGGGTGCGCACCAGCACCTCGACCACCTCGCCGCCGGACAGCGCGACGGCGGTGTGCAGCGACTGGTACAGGTTGAACTTGGGGGCGGCCACGAAGTCCTTGAACTCGCCCGGCAGCGGCGTCCAGCAGGTGTGCAGCTCGCCGAGCACGGCGTAGCAGTCGGCGTTCTCCTCGACCACCACCAGCAGCCGGCCGAAGTCGGCCGGCTGCGGCCCCTGGGGCCGGCCGTCCGGGCCGGGCGCGGCGGCCCGCTTGAGCAGCACCCGGTGCAGCGAGACGCAGTGCCGGGGGCGGACGGTGACCTCGGCGGCGACCCCGGCCTCGGCCAGCTGGCGGCCCAGGGTCCGGGCGAACGGCTCCAGCAGGGTGTCCTGGCCGGCCTCGTGGCGGGCGAGCAGGGCGCGGGTGCGGGTGTGCTCCTCGGGGTGCAGGGTGGCGAAGACGATGTCCTCCAGCTCCGCCTTGAGCACCTGGATGCCGAGCCGTTCGGCCAGCGGGATCAGCACGTCCCGGGTGACCTTGGCGATCCGCACCTGGCTGGCCGGCTTCATGTGCCGGATGGTGCGCATGTTGTGCAGCCGGTCGGCCAGCTTGATCACCATGACCCGGACGTCGTCCCCGGTGGCGACCAGCATCTTGCGGAAGGTCTCGGCCTCGGCGGCCGCGCCGAAGTCGACCTTCTCCAGTTTGGTCACCCCGTCGACCAGGTAGGCGACTTCGGGACCGAACCCGGCCCCGACCTGATCCAGCGTCAACTCGGTGTCCTCCACGGTGTCGTGGAGCAGGGAGGCGACCAAGGTGGTCGTCTCGGCGCCTAGTTGGGCCAGGATCATGGTGACGGCCAGCGGGTGGGTGATGTACGGCTCGCCGCTCTTCCGCTTCTGCCCGCGGTGGCTGGCCTCGGCCAGCCGGTAGGCACGGCCGAGCAGACCGAGGTCGGCCTGCGGGTGGTGCCGCCGGTGGGCCTGGACCAGCGGTTCGAGGGCGTCCGGCACCGGCGGGCGGCCGGTGGCCAGCAGCGCGGCCCGACCGGCGCGGCCGAGGGCGGCCCGACCCAGCCCCCCGAGGGGCCGCCTGGGCCCGGCCTGCCGTGCGGACGTCGGCTGCCCCGCCAGGGGCTGCCCGGCTTCGATGGTCATCGGCACCTCCGGCAGCGGTCACCGGGAGCTTGGGCCGACCCGGTGGTCCATGCTACCGAGCAGAGCACGTTCCGCGATGCCCTGCTTCCCGTCCGTCATCGGTATCACCCGAACGGGAGGATTCGGCCGCATACGGAATGGGCAACCGTCCGGGCCGCGCCGCCAGGCGCGGGCCCGTCCGCCGCCGCGCGCGGGTGTCACCCCTCCAGTGCGGCCAGCCAGCCCGGGTCCAGCTCGCCACGGGCCACGATCACGGCCGGACCGGTCTTCTCCACCCGGCCGTCCGGGTGCTCGGTGATCACCAGCCGGCCGCCCAGCACGTCCACCGTGTAGGTGACGGCCTCGCCGGTGACCGCCGGGTCGACGCCGTCCCGGCGGGCGGCGGCCACCGCGACGGCGCAGGCACCGGTGCCGCAGGAGTGGGTCTCGCCCGAGCCGCGCTCGTGCACGCGCATCGCGACGTGGCGCGGTCCGCGGTCCACCACGAACTCGACGTTGACGCCCTCCGGGTAGGCGCCCCCGGGGCTGGTGGCCGGCGCCTTCAGCAGGTCGCCGGCGTGGTCCAGGCTCTCGACGAAGGCCACCGCGTGCGGGTTGCCCATGTTGACGTTCAGCGCCGGCCAGCGCCGCTCGCCGACGGCGACCTCGATGCCGTCCGGGCCGGGCAGCGCCGCACGGCCCATGTCCACGGTGACCTCGCCCGGCGTGCCGTCCTCGGCGTCCTCGGCGACCCGCACCGTCCGCACCCCGGCCCGGGTGGCCACCGCCAGCTCGCCCGGCTTGGCCAGCCCGGCCTCGACCAGGTAGCGGGCGAATACCCGGACGCCGTTGCCGCACATCTCTCCGATCGAGCCGTCGGAGTTGCGGTAGTCCATGAACCACTCGGCCCGGTCGGCCTGGTCGGCCGAGGCCGGATCGGCGGCGGCGCGCACCACGCGCAGCAGCCCGTCACCACCGATCCCGGCCCTGCGGTCGCAGAGCGCGGCGACGGCACGCGGGCCGATGGCCAGCAGGCCGTCCGGGTCGGGGAGGATGACGAAGTCGTTCTGGGTGCCGTGCCCCTTGAGGAAGGGGAGGCCGGCGGGCTGAGCGGAGGATGCGGTCACCCTCCCGATGCTACCGAGCCGGCCCGGACCGCCGCGCTCCGGTTCCAGGACGCGGACGGGCGCCTCGACGGCCGGTCACCTCACGGAGGGGCACCTCGGCGGCCGCGCACCTCGCGGAAGGACACCACCGCGGACAGGCGCCGCCGGCCGGGAACGACCGACCGACCCTACCGGCCGGAGAGCCGGACCACCCGCCAGAGCGCCAGCGCGCAGGCGGCCAGCACGATCAGCGTGTAGATCACGATCGCCTTCCACCCGGCCCGCTCACCGGTGCCGCGGCGCGGCAGGCCCGGCCACTTGTAGCCGGCGTGCCGGGCGGCCATCGCGCCCCAGCCGACCGAGGCCGCGGTGAGCAGCAGGCCGAGCATCCCGATCATCGCCGAGCCGGTCCCCGCCGAGCCGAAGGCCAGTGGGAAGGCGAACATCAGCGAGCCGGCGGTGGCCAGCAGCGCGATCGGCAGGGTCTGCCACCAGCGCAGCCGGCGGCGCGGGCGGATCTCCCGCTCGTGCACGGCTCCGGCCGGGGCGCGGGTGTCCAGCGCCGGCAGGGCGACCGCGTACGAGGTGGGCGCGTCGAGCCCGGGCAGCACCGGCAGGTCGGGCAGGGTCGAGGCGTCGAGGCCGTCGGCCTGCGCCGTGGCGGCGCTGCCGCTCCTCGACGCGGCACCCTGGCCGGTTTCGGGGCCGGTACCCGTCGACACGCGGCCTCCCCTGACAGTTCGACACGAGTGGGACTCGCGGCCGGGCACGATCGACCCGCCGGGTCGATCCCTTATGGCATCGATGATGGCATGTCCAGGGGGGCGTTCCGGGCCTGACCGGGGTCGTCGGGTGATCCGTGGCCATCACGTGATCCGGTCGTGACCGCCGGTTCGTCCTGCACGGCCGTCTGCGCGCGCAGCTGCACTGCCAGGTGGCCGGAAAGCGCCTACCGGACGGCGGGTTCCTGACGGTCGATCAGTTCGAGCGAGCGGTCCAGCAGCCCGACCGGGTCGGTGCCGGCCGGGCGGGCGAGCCAGTGGATCCGGTCGTCGCGGCGGAACCAGGACTCCTGGCGGCGGGCGAACCGCTTGGTGGCCCGGACGGTCTCGGCACGCGCCTCGTCCTCGGTGCACTCCCCCGCGAAGTGGTCCAGCACCTGCTGGTAGCCGAGCGCCCGGGAGGCGGTCCTCCCCTCGCGCAGCCCGAGCCCCTCCAGCGCCCGCACCTCGTCGAGCAGCCCGGCCTGCCACATCCGGTCCACCCGCAGGGTGATCCGCTCGTCCAGCTCGGACCGCGGCACCGCCACGCCGATCTGCACCGCGTCGTAGACGGCGGTGTTGGTCGGCAGGCTGGCGGTGAACGGCTGCCCGGTGATCTCGATGACCTCCAGCGCCCGGACGATCCGCCGCCCGTTGCTCGTCAGGATCGCCTCGGCGGCCGCCGGGTCCAGCCCGGCCAGCCTGCGGTGCAGCACGTACGGGCCGGCCTCGGCCAGCTCGGCCTCCAGCCGGGCGCGGACCTCCGGGTCGGTCCCGGGGAACTCCATCTCGTCGATCGCCGCCCGCACGTACAGCCCCGAGCCGCCGACCAGGACGGGGGTGCGGCCGGCCGCGAGCAGCCGGTCCATCTCGGCCCGGGCCAGCCGCTGGTACTCGGCGACGCTGGCGGCCTCGGTGACGTCCCAGATGTCCAGCAGGTGGTGCGGGATCCCGCCGCGCTCCTCCGTGGTGAGCTTGGCGGTACCGATGTCCATGCCCCGGTAGAGCTGCATCGAGTCGGTGTTGATCACCTCGCCGCCGAGGACTCGGGCGATGGCGACGGCCAGGTCGGACTTGCCGGCGGCGGTCGCGCCGACGACCGAGACGACGCGGGGCCGGCCGGGCTCGACGGGCCGGGCGGACGGGACGGCGGGAGAGCTGCTCACCGGTCAAGTCTGCCAAAAGCGCCGACCCGCCGACGGCCCTGCCCGTCCGGCCCGGCCGACCGGGCGACCATATGACCGTTTGCATCCGTTTTCGGCCACACCGAACCGTTGCGAACGGTTCGCCCGTGACGGACGTTGTGAGAGAGACAGCGAGAGAAGGGTGAGGCGCCATGGGTCTGATGGACAACCTCAAGGGCAAGGCCGGGGAGCTCAAGGGCAAGGCCAGCGAGTTCGCCGGCAAGCACAGCGAGCAGATCGAGAACGCGGTCGACAAGGCCGGCGGCGCGATCGACAAGGCCACCAAGGGCAAGTACTCCGGGAAGATCGAGCACGGCACCAGCAAGGCCAAGGGCGCGGTCGACGACTTCGCCCACAAGCCCCCGGCGCCCGGTCCCGGAACCTCCGTGAACGGCACCCCCGGCCCCGGCACCCCCGGTCCCGGCACCCCCGCGAACGGGGCTCCCACCGACGGCCCGCAGGGCCCGGCCGTCTGACGGGCGGCGGCCGGCCCGGCAGCCCTCGGCGACCGGGGCCGGCCGCCCGCGGACCCGGGACCGGAGCCCGGAACCCGGGGCCCGGAGCCCGGGGCCCGGCCCGAGCCTCAGCTCCAGGCGGCGACCAGGTACCCCACCCCGTACGGCGCGTCCTGGTAGCCCAGTCGCGCCGTGAGGCCGACCCCCTCGGCGGCGCCGGCCAGCACCTGCCAGGGCGCCCGCCCCTCGGCCTTCAGCTCGGCGGCCAGCTCCGCGTCCAGCGCGGCCAGCGCCGCGGTGTCCGCCGAACCCAGCGCCCGCGCCAGCTCGGCGTCGAATCCCTCGGCCCGTTCGTCCAGGTAGCCGGGCGCCTTCAGCGAACGGCAGGCGCTGCCGTCCCCCATCACCAGCAGCCCGACCCGGTCGGCCAGCCCGGCCAGGCCCTGGCCCAACCCGAGCATCCGGTCGGCGGGCGCGTCCGCGGGCACCGCGCAGGCGTGCGTCGGCAGGGTCGTCCCGGCCCGCTCCAGCAGCCAGGCGCCGACGGTCAGCGCGGGCGCCAGCTCCGGCCCCTCGGCCCGGCCGCCCGGAAGTGCGGCCACCAGCGGCACCCCGTACCGGTGGAAGGAGCCGGCCCCGCCCTCGGTCCACACCTCGGCCTCGGGCCCGGTGCCGACCACCACGAGCAGTTCCGGCGCGGCGGCGAGGACCGCCGCGACCGCTTCGTCGCAGGCCGCGCGGAGCGGCTCCAGCTCGGCGGCCGCCCCGGCGGCGACCTCCGGGACGAGCAGTGGCGGACAGGGGCAGACGGCGGCGGCAACCAGCATGTGGATCACTGTAACGAACAACGCGAGCGGCCCGGCAGGATCCGTGATCCCGCCGGGCCGCCGCGCTCGGGGCACGGTCAGTCGCCGCAGCAGCCGCCCGCCGGGGCCGCGAGCGGCAGCGCCGCCGGGGCTCCGACGGACGGCAGGCCCAGCATCACGCCGGCCGGCTTGGCGGCGGGCTTGGCCTGGCGCTTCTCCCAGGCGTCCCCGGCCCGGGTCCGGCGCACCGCGAGGGTCGGGCCCTCGGCCAGCAGGTGGTGCGGAGCCGCGTAGGTGATCTCCACGGTGACCATGTCACCGGGGCGGACCGGCTCCGTCGGGCGGGTGAAGTGGACCAGCCGGTTGTCGGGGGCGCGGCCGGAGAGCCGGTCGGTCCGGTCGTCCTTCTTGCCCTCGCCCTCGGCGACCAGGACCTCCAGGGTGCGGCCGACCTGCTTCTTGTTCTCGTCCCAGGAGATCTCCTCCTGGAGGGCGATCAGCCGGTCGTAGCGGGCCTGGACGACGGCCTTCGGGATCTGGTCCGCCATGTCGGCCGCCGGGGTGCCGGGGCGCTTGGAGTACTGGAAGGTGAAGGCGTTGGTGAAGCGCGCCTCGCGGACCGTGTGCATGGTCTGCTCGAAGTCCTCCTCGGTCTCGCCGGGGAAGCCCACGATGATGTCGGTGGAGATGGCGGCGTCCGGCATCGCCTCCCGCACCTTGCGGATGATGCCCAGGAAGCGCTCCTGGCGGTACGAGCGGCGCATCGCCTTGAGGACGGTGTCCGAGCCCGACTGCAGCGGCATGTGCAGCTGGTGCATCACGTTCGGCGTCTCGGCCATCGCGGCGATCACGTCGTCGGTGAAGTCGCGCGGGTGCGGCGAGGTGAAGCGGATCCGCTCCAGGCCCTCGATCTGCCCGGCGGCGCGCAGCAGCTTCGAGAAGGCCTCGCGGTCGCCCAGGTCGGAGCCGTAGGCGTTGACGTTCTGGCCGAGCAGGGTGACCTCGATGACGCCCTCGTCGACCAGCGCCTCGATCTCGGCGAGGACGTCACCGGGGCGACGGTCCTCCTCCTTGCCGCGCAGCGCCGGGACGATGCAGAAGGTGCAGGTGTTGTTGCAGCCGACCGAGATCGCGACCCAGGCGGCGTACGCGGACTCGCGGCGGGTGGGCAGGGTGGAGGGGAAGGTCTCCAGCGACTCCAGGATCTCGACCTGGGCCTTGCGCTCGACGGCGGCCCGCTCCAGCAGCGCCGGCAGGTGCCCGATGTTGTGGGTGCCGAACACCACGTCGACCCAGGGGGCCTTCCGGACGATGGTGTCGCGGTCCTTCTGCGCCAGGCAGCCGCCGACGGCGATCTGCATGCCCTTGTGGCGGGTCTTGACCGGCGCCAGCTGCCCGAGGTTGCCGTACAGCTTGTTGTCGGCGTTCTCCCGCACCGCGCAGGTGTTGAACACGACCAGGTCGGGGTCACCGTCCTGCCCGGCCTTCACGTACCCGGCGTCCTCCAGCAGGCCCGAGAGCCGCTCGGAGTCATGGACGTTCATCTGGCAGCCGTACGTGACGACCCTGTAGCTCTTCGATCCGCTGTCACCACTCACCCGACCAGGGTACGGGCAGCCGCGAACGACTTTCCCCCTCCCGTTCGCCGCACGCGCCTGGCACTATCCCTGCATGACCCCCGACACCCGCTCCCGCCCCGGCGCCGCCGTCCGGACGGCGACCCGCCGCCCGCTCTGGCGGGTGCTGCTGGTGCTGGTCCTGGTGGCTGCGGGCCTCAGCGGCTGGTGGCTCTCCGAGAGCCGCTCGCCCGGCTACCCGCAGGGGTACACCGGTCTCGCGACCGGGGTGAAGCGCGGGGTGTACGACCGGTACGGGCAGCTGTTGGAGGCCCACGTCACCAAGGCGATGCCGGGGGTGCGGCTGCGGCTGGACAACTCGGAGGGGTCGATCGACAACCTGGCCCGGGTGACCGACGGCCGGGACGACTTCGCGATCGCCACCGCCGACGCCGTCGCCCAGTTCTCGGGCCCGGGCCGGGAGAAGCTGCGGGCGATCGCCCGGCTCTACGACGACTACCTCCAGCTGGTCGTCCCGGCCTCCTCGCCGGTGCGCCGGGCGTCCGACCTCAAGGGTCTGCGGGTGGGCGTCGGCCAGTCGCTCTCCGGGGTCAACCTGGTCACCAAGCGGCTGCTGGCCGCCGCCGGGCTGGATCCGGACCACGACATCAAGCCCGTGCCCCTGGGCGTCGGCGACGCGGCCGACGAGCTGCGGGCCGGCGAGCTGGACGCGTTCTTCTGGTCCGGCGGGCTGCCGACCAGCGCGCTGACCGACCTGTCCGACCACGTCCGGATCCGGATCGTGCCGCTCGGCGACCTCGCCGAGGCGGTCCACAAGGTCGATGGCGGCGGCACCGACGCCTACCGGGCGGCCACCATGCCGAAGGGCACCTACCCCAACGCCGAGCCCCGGGACGCGGTGGCCACCGTGGCCGTCCCCAACCTGCTGATCACCCGGGCCGACGTCGACGACGACCTGGTCCAGGGCATGACCAGGGCGGTGATAGACAGCCGCGACCAGATCGGCGCCAAGGTGCACGCCGCCCAGCTGGTCGACCTGCGCACCGCCGTCTACACCGACCCGCTCCCCCTGCACGAGGGCGCGATGCGCTACTACCGCTCCGTCAAGCCGTAGGGCCCCGGCAACCGCCCCCGCAACCGCCCCCATGGCCGCCCCGGCCCCGACCGGCCCGGTCCGGCCCGCCAGGCCCGCCCCGGCTAGAGCTCCTTCCTGCCCGCCCGCGGCACCGCGAGGGTCACCGCGAGCCCGGACGGCACGACCGCGCCGAAGGTGAGCGAGCCGCCCGCCGCCTGCAGCAGGGTGCGGGCGATCGACAGGCCCAGGCCCGAGCCGTCCACGTTCTGGTGGCGCGCGCTGCGCCAGAACCGGTCGCCGGCCCGGGCCAGCTCCTCCTCGGCGAGGCCCGGCCCCTGGTCCGAGACGGTCACCGCGACCTCGTCGCGCCGCACCGCGACCAGCACCCGCACCCGGCTCCCGTCCGGCCCGAACTTGATCGCGTTGTCGAGCACCGCGTCCAGCGCGCTGCCGAAGCCGATCGGGTCGGCCAGCCCGAGCGCCAGGGCCGGCCCCTCCCAGGCCAGCTCGATCCCGCGCAGCCGGGCCACCGGCCGCCAGGCGTCGGTCCGGGCCAGGGTGAGCGCGGCGAGGTCGGTCGGCTCCGGCTCGGGGCGGGCGTGCTCGGCGGTGGCCAGCCCGAGCAGGTCGTCCAGCACCCTGGCCAGCCGGACGCCCTCCTCGCGGACCCCGCCGAGCTCCTCCTCGTGCCCCTCGGGAAGCTCCAGGCCCAGCACCTCGACCCGGAGCAGCAGCGCCGCCAGCGGGTTGCGCAGCTGGTGCGAGGCGTCCGCGACGAAGGCCTTCTGCTGGTCGAGGGCGAGCACCACGTGGTCGGCCATCTCGTTGAAGGAGCGGGCCAGCCGCCGCAGCTCGGGCGGCCCGCCGCCGGACGCCACCCGGGCGTTCATCCGGCCGGTGGCGATGTCGTGGGTGGCCCGGTCGAGGGTGCGGACGGGGCGCAGCACCCATTCGGTGAGCCGGACGGCCAGCAGCACCGCGACGATCATCGCGGCGGCCTCGCCGGCCCCGATCACCAGCCAGCGGTGCAGGACCCGGGTGCGCAGCGCGCCGGTCGGGGACTCGCTGAGCACCACCGCGACGACGTCGCCGTCGCGGACCACCGGGGTCGCGACGGTGAGCGTCCGGTCCGGGGTCCACGGCCAGACCTGCGGCGGGTTGTGGCTGCGGCGGCCGTCGAGCGCCTCCTGGAAGGCCTGCTCGCCCCAGCCCGCGGTCGGCACCCGCCAGTCGGCCGGGGCGACCGCGATCGGCATGCCGTCGCGCTGGAAGATGCCGATCCGCACCCCGTACAGCTCGTGGTAGCGCACCACCTCGTTGCCCAGGGCGTGCCGGCGGCTGACGTCGCCGGGGGCCGGCTGCGGGTCGCCCTTGAGGGCGGACTCCAGGCCGGAGACGCCCGAGGTGGGCAGGTCCTGGGCGAACCGGGCCGCGTCGTCCAGCCGGTCGACCACGACCCGGCTCTGCTCGGCGGCGGCGACCGCTGCGGCGAGCGGCATCCCGAGCGCGGCGAGGACGCACAGCATCAGCGCGATCAGGATGCCGAGGAGGCGGTTGCGCACGTGCGGTCAGTGCTCCGCGCGGGCCGGGGGCGGCGTGTCGGCAGCGGTGGCCGGGCACTCGGGGATCAGCCGGTAGCCGACGCCCCGGACGGCCTCGACCAGTCCGGGCAGGGCGAGCTTGGTGCGCAGCGAGCCGATGTGCACCTCCAGGGTGCGGCCGTTGCCCTCCCAGCCGCTGCGCCAGACCTCGCTGAAGATCTGCTCGCGGCGGTAGACCACGCCGGGGCTCTGGGCGAGCAGCGCCAGCAGGTCGAACTCCTTGCGGGTGAGCGGCACGTCCCGGCCGTCCACGCTGACCCGGCGGCGTTCGCGGTCGATCACGATGCCGCGGGACTCCAGCGGGCCGCGCTGCTGCGGCACGGTGTCCGGCGCGGGGGCGGCGACGGCGGCGGGTGCGGCGCCGCGGCGGGCCACGGCGTGGATCCGGGCGAGCAGCTCGCCCATGTCGTAGGGCTTGGTGACGTAGTCGTCGGCGCCGAGGTTGAGGCCGTGGATCCGGGAGCGGATGTCGGCGCGCGCGGTCACCATGATCACCGGTACGCCGCTGCCGGCCCTGATCCGGCTGCAGACCTCGAAGCCGTCGCGGTCGGGCAGTCCGAGGTCGAGCAGGACCACGCGGTAGGGCTCGTTGCCGTCCGGCACGAGCGCGTCGAGCGCCTCGTGGCCGCTGCGGGCGTGCCTGACCTGGAAGCCGTGCCGGCCCAGTACCGCGACGAGCGCCGCGGCCACGCGTTCGTCGTCCTCGACGAGCAGTAGTCGCACCTCGGTTCTCCTCCTCTCCCCGACGTTCCCGGGGGTCCTCTCGTGGTCGTCACGGCCCCCTGCCGGGCAGGTCCCGGTCCTGCGCAGTATGGGCCAGCCGGGGCCCGGACGCCAGGCTCGGCCACCCGCCGGAACCGGGCGGGACGGGGTGCTCCGGGGCGGGTGCCCGCTGTCACCGCGGCCCGCGGGGGCCGTCTCCGGGGCCGCCGGACGTTGTCACTGTGCCCGTACCGGGGCCCGGTGAACAGCCCGCGCCCGGCGCGTGGCCAGATCGTGATGCTCAAGTTCCGCTCAGATCGGCTGACGTGGCACCGTCAGCGCTCCTATGGTCAGCCCACCGAGGGCCGCGGCTCCGCCGGCTGCGGCCCTCGGATTCCTACCACCATTGCAGCCCAAGGGAGTTCGTCCCTCGGGCCGACACGAGGGAGCAGGCCCGATGACCACGAGCCTCAGCAAGGACTCCCGCGCCGACGCCGCTCCCCTGGTGGTCCTGCGCAATGTGAACAAGCACTTCGGCGCACTGCACGTGCTCCAGGACATCGACCTGGAGATCGCCCAGGGCGAGGTGGTGGTCCTGATCGGACCCTCCGGCTCGGGCAAGTCCACGCTCTGCCGGACGATCAACCGGCTGGAGACCATCGACTCCGGCACGATCTCCGTCGACGGCCGCCCGCTGCCCGCCGAGGGCCGGGAGCTGGCCCGGTTGCGGGCCGAGGTCGGCATGGTGTTCCAGAGCTTCAACCTGTTCGCGCACAAGACCGTGCTGGAGAACGTGGTGATCGGCCAGGTCAAGGTCCGCGGCATCGCCCGGGACCAGGCCGTCCGGACCGCCCGGGAGCTGCTGGAGCGGGTCGGCGTCGGAGCCCAGGCCGACAAGTTCCCGGCGCAGCTGTCCGGCGGGCAGCAGCAGCGCGTCGCGATCGCCCGGGCCCTGGCGATGAACCCCAAGGTGATGCTCTTCGACGAGCCCACCTCGGCGCTCGACCCCGAGATGATCAACGAGGTGCTGGAGGTCATGCGCCAGCTGGCCGCCGACGGCATGACCATGGTGGTCGTCACCCACGAGATGGGCTTCGCCCGCTCCGCCGCCAACCGGGTGCTCTTCATGGCCGACGGCCGGATCGTCGAGCAGAACACCCCCGAGGCCTTCTTCACCGCGCCCCGCTCGGACCGCGCCAAGGACTTCCTCTCGAAGATCCTGCACCACTGATCCCCCGGGCCGGCCCGAGGCCGACGGCGGCAAGGGCGCCGCCGCCGGTCCGCCTGCCCGCTTGCCCGCCCGCACCCGGATTTCCCTCCGCCAGAGCCCGGTTGAACCGTGGCCAAGCCCCAGGAGCTACCCTCATGAGGACTCGTCGCACCCTCGCCGTCGCGCTCTGTGCCATCGCGCTCACCGCCACCGCCGCCTGCGGGAAGGACGGCACGCCGGGCGCCGACAAGGCGAGCTCGGGCGGCAGCGCCGCACCGGCACTGCCCACCTACACCGTGAAGACCGACGTCAAGCTGGACTCGCCGGCCCTGGCCGCGGCCAAGAAGCGCGGTCAGCTGATCATCGGCGCCAAGTCCGACCAGCCGTTCCTCGGCTGGGAGGACCTCGCCTCCGGCGACCGCAGCGGCTTCGACATCGAGATCGCCAAGATGGTCGCCGCCGACCTCGGCTTCACCCCGCAGCAGATCAAGTGGCAGACCCTGGTCTCCTCGCAGCGCGAGCCCGCGATCTC
The DNA here is from genome assembly GCF_056437345.1 of Kitasatospora sp. NPDC042419. NCBI lineage: Bacteria > Bacillati > Actinomycetota > Actinomycetes > Kitasatosporales > Streptomycetaceae > Kitasatospora > Kitasatospora sp. NPDC042419. The sequence continues at coordinate 662 of NZ_JBWKAW010000025.1, read as the reverse complement.
CAACGGCCAGATCGACTTCTACGTCGGCACCTACAGCATCAACGACGAGCGCAAGAAGACCGTCTCCTTCGCCGGCCCGTACTACGTCGCCGGCCAGGACCTGCTGGTGAAGGCCGACAACACCGCCATCACCGGCCCCGAGTCGGTCAACGGCAAGAACGTCTGCACCGCCACCGGCTCCACCTCGATCAAGAACATCCAGCAGTACTCGCCGAAGATCACCCAGTTCGACACCTACTCGGCCTGCGTCGAGAAGCTGATGTCCGGCGAGGTCGACGCGGTCACCACCGACGACGCCATCCTCAAGGGCTACGCCTCCAAGTACGCGACCAAGCTGAAGGTCGTCGGCAAGCCGTTCACCAAGGAGAACTACGGCGTCGGCCTGAACAAGGACGACAAGGTGCTCCGCGACGCGATCAGCGACGCGCTCAAGGCCCACCAGGACAACGGCGACTGGAAGAAGGCCTACGACGCCACCCTCGGCCTCTCCGGTTCGACCGCGCCGCAGCCGCCGGCGCTGGAGCGCTACTGACGGCCGGGCGGGGGCGGCCGCCCCCCCCCCCCCCCCCCCCCCCCCCCCACAAACCCCCCCCCCCCCCCCACCCCCCCCCACCCCCCCCCCCACCCCAGGGGCGCCGCCGTGGGGTAGTGGTTGAGGACCG